>NZ_CP150145.1:2715600-3017333 GCF_037963835.1 Paenibacillus sp. FSL H8-0332 | reverse complement strand
CTGGTTGAAGAACAATGTTGCATTATTTGCACAAATTTCAGTGTTTAGAGCAAGTTAGCGCTGAACTTGTTGCAGTTCGTGCAGGATTTCAGCATAGACCGCTTCTTTGGGGCAGTATTGTTGCACTTTTTGCAGGATTCCTCTTAAAATTTTACTGGCTGTGATGCATGGGGCCCTTCCCTCCGCGCAGCGGCATCTATTGTATTCGGTTTTTCTGTGAAAATACTTCTGGTACAACCTGCGATAAATGCACAGCCTACGTAGCGCCCCCAGTCCAATTGTGTTCGGTTTTTCGATTACATTTAGCCTACGTAGCACTCCCAGTCCAATTGTGTTCGGTTTTTCGCATACATTGTGGTTCCTTATTCACTCATGCGGTCTCTGTTCCTCCCTTATCCATAGCAGACGGATATTATAATTTCCTAAATAAGCACCAAAAACTGCCCGGGCATGTTCGCCGCAGGCAGTTTTTGGTTAAGCTATGAATGCAAGCATAAGCTTGCTCTAATTTTTAGATTTTGTCGCGGTTGTAGAGGTCCGGATCACGGTCTGCGTTCATCGCGCCCCTGTTGCCCAAAGAGTTGCCGACTCTGGTATCCTCCGGGTAGAGGCTGTCGTACCGGTTGGAGTTGAGTGAACGGTTACCCCGGAATACGGTATGGATATCTCTTCCACGGCCGTTGTCATCGACGAGGACGAGGATTTTGCCGCTGTCGATATAGCCTTCATAATCTCTGGCCTCATCCTCGGGAATACCGAGTCCGATTAATCCGCCCACCAGTCCGCCTGCTCCTACTCCGATGGCAGCCCCTGTCAGTGTAGCTACGATTGGACCCGCCGCAAGAATTGGACCGATCCCCGGAATAGCCAGTGCACCGATCCCGGCCAGCAAGCCGGTAATTCCGCCAACTACACCGCCGGTGGCTGCACCTGTAGCAACGCCTTCCGGCGCCATCGTTCCTGTATCTTCGGAGATGTGTTTCAGGTCATCTCGATCCTTCGTAATTACTGAAATCTCATCGTTCGTGAACCCTTGACTCTGCAAACTTTCAATCGCTCTGGTTGCTTCTTGTTCCGTATCGAATACGCCAATAATTTTCTCTGTCACTTGAAGCCCTCCTTCGTAATTGTTGTTCGCTAT
This sequence comes from Paenibacillus sp. FSL H8-0332, assembly GCF_037963835.1. Lineage (NCBI taxonomy): Bacteria > Bacillati > Bacillota > Bacilli > Caryophanales > Paenibacillaceae > Paenibacillus > Paenibacillus sp. FSL H8-0332. The sequence goes on along the minus strand of NZ_CP150145.1, from coordinate 3,016,192 downwards.
TGTATTACCCGTTCACACGGTGCCCAAACAGGAAAAACTTCACCGGCTGCATTAATTCCTAATCATCACTCAATCTATTTGGAAGAACGGGTGCGGTTGGTCGGCACTGCCTCCAGCGGATTATCCGGCCAGTAGTGCTTGGGATAACGGCCTTTCAGATCTTTTTTCACCTCAAAATAGGTGTTCTGCCAGAAGCTCGACAGATCTGAAGTAATCTGCATCGGCCTTCTCGCCGGAGACAGCAGGTGCAGCAGCACCGGAACCTTCCCTCCCCCTATCCGTGGGGTATTGATCTGCCCGAACATCTCCTGCAGCCTTACCGCCAGTACCGGCGCTCCCGGATTGCTGTAATCCAAGGGGACACGCGAACCGCTCGGCACCGTAATATGCGTCGGCGCCTCCTTGTTCAGCAATTGGCGGCTATTCCAGTCCAGCATCCCCTCCAGCGCCTGCGTCAGCTTCACCCGCTGTAAATCACGGAGATTCCGCATCCCTTGTATAAAAGGTGCCAGCCATTCCTCCAATGTATCCGTCAACGCCTCATCCGACATATCGGGCCACTCGGCCCGCAGCGAGTGCATGAATTCCATCCGCTGCCGCAGCTGGGTGGTCCCTTTCTCCCAAGGCAGCAGTTGTAGCCCTTCTGCAGCGATTACCTTCAGCAATACGCTCTCTGTCTCCTCGGGAGTAGCCCGCTCATGGGTCGTTTGCTTCAGAATGAGCGTCCCCAAACGGGTCACTCTACGCGCCTTCACGCTTCCGCTCTCGCTGTCCCAGTAGACTTCGCGCTCCTCCAGAAGGCTGTCCGCATGATGCTTCAGCAGGTCCTGCTCGGAGAGCGCTGCGGCAAGCATAATCCTGCTCTGCCCGGCACGGTCATCCACGCCGGGCGCCACGATATAGGGCGAGCGCGCCAGCGGCTGCCCCTCGCGCATGGCCGCCCCCCGGCCGCCCGAGAGCAGAAACGCGCCGTCGCCGCGTTTCTGCCCGACGCGGTCGGGATAGGCGAACGACAGCAGCAGGCCGCTGCGGCTGATGTCGCCGGGCCCTTCGCCTGGCGCTGCCTGCAGCTGCGCCAGGAAGACCCGGCTCTCGCGCTGCACCGCGCGCAAGGCCGCCGGGTCCGCTCCGCCGCTGCTGGCGGAGCGCTCGAACCCGAATAGCGCCTCCACGCGCAGCGTGAGGTCGCTATCTAGAGCCGCGGGACCCCGGAAGAGGTCCCGCTCCTGCAGCAGCGCAGCGAGCCTGGCGGCGAGCGGCGCGGCTGCAAGGTCTGCCGCGCGCAGCAGCATATGCGCGATGCGCGGGTGCGCGCCAAGCACGGCCATGCTGCGGCCGTGCGGCGTAATGGCGCCGCCGGCGTCCAGCGCGCCGAGCTGGCGCAGCAGCGCCGTGGCCTGCGCGTAAGGCGCGGCAGGCGGCGCGTCCAGCCAGGCGAGCGCTCCAGGATCGCGCACGCCCCATAGCGCCAGCTCCAGGGCGAGCTGCGCCAGGTCGGTCTCCATGATCTCCGGCACGTTGTCGTCCGGCAGATGATCATGCGCCTCCCGGCTCCACAGCCTGTAGCAGACGCCCGGCGCAGTGCGGCCTGCCCGGCCGCGCCGCTGATCGGCCGATGCCTTCGAGACCGGCACCGTCGTCAAGCGCGGCATGCCGGTACGTGCAGAGAATACCTGCGTCCGGCGAAGCCCCGTGTCAATCACCGTGCGAACCCCTTCTATCGTAAGACTCGTCTCGGCAATGGAGGTCGCCAGCACGACCTTCCGCTCGCCATCTACAGCAGGAGCCACCGCTGCATCCTGCTGCGGCTGCGGCAATTGGCCATATAACGGACGCAGCACTGTCCCCGGTGGCAGACTCCCTAATGCCAGCTCCTGCTCCGTCCGGCGGATCTCCCGCTCGCCGGGCAGAAAGACAAGCACATCCCCCGGCTGCTCAGCGAGCGCCCGGCGGACAGCGGCGGCTGCGGATTTCTCGGGGGTAGTAAGGGTAGCATTGCCTGCCTCCGGCATATAGATCGTATCTACCGGATAGGTCCGACCAGGGCAACGCACGACTGGTGCTTCCCCCAGCAGAGAAGCTACGCGGTCTCCATCCAGGGTCGCAGACATCACCAGAATGCGCAAATCCTCGCGCAGCACACTCTGCGCTTCAAGCGCCAGTGCCAGTCCAAGATCCGCATGCAGGCTGCGCTCATGGAACTCATCGAAGATCACAAGCCCCACATCCCCCAGCGACGGGTCGCTTTGCAGCATTCTGGTCAGAACGCCTTCAGTTACTACAACGATACGTGTATTTTTACCGACCCGGGTATCCATCCGCATACGGTATCCTACGGTCTGACCGACACTCTCCCCCATACAGGAAGCTATATAGCCTGCGGCCGAACGGGCTGCCAGACGTCTGGGCTCCAGCATGAGAATGGTTTTACCGGCCAGCCATGGCTCCTCCAGCAGAGCAGGCGGAGTAGCCGTGGTCTTCCCCGCTCCGGGTTCGGCGATCAGAATAGCCGCTGTACGGTCAGTTAAAATCCTCTTCAGGTCAGGAAGCACCTGCATAATTGGAAGCTGATTCATTTCATCTCTCCATCATCCGCTAAAAGTTAAGTTTCATATCCATTTCATTATCATGGGTGAAACCGCCCCGGATATCAAGTAGAAGCTTAGTCGCCCTTACGGTGAACATTCAGGGTTTCGGCGGATTGTAGGCAAGCACGTGGAAAAACAGCATCTACTGGCGGTGGTTTTAGAAACGCACTTCCCCCATTCCCCTACCCAGCACAAAACCTCCAGTTCATAGAACCGGAGGTTTCCTGCTTACTCTTCTATTCCCGTCAGCCGCTGCCCGATCGCGTCCCCGTAATCCGCATATGCAGCATTGCCCTCCAGCCCGCGTTCCTGAAGAAGCTGTTGGAGACGAAGACGCTTGAGCGAGAGCTTGGTTTCCAGCTCCTTACGTTCGCCAGTGTCGTTGTTGCCGCTGCGGTGGCAAGCCACCAGCAGCTCTTCGAGCGTTACGCACTCAGCCCGCAGCGTCAATTCCTCCGGCAGCAGCCCGGCGTTCTTCATAATCTTGTAGGACATCCGTAATTCCTCGGGTACGCCGGAGAGATCCTCCAGCTCCAGCGGCTTGCCGTGCCCCGGCAGATTGGCGAACTCTCCGCTGCGCATCGCTTCCTGAATTCTCTGTTCTGCAAGCCAAGATAGTATAGCCATATCCACCGTACCTTTCATTCTATTTCTGCTTATGATATCCGCGCTCTCCGTAAGGAGACAGCTGCTCCAGCCATTTACTCTCCATATCCGGCAGCTGCTTGCGGTATTTCTTCAGCTCCAGCACATCGGCCACGAAATCCTCTTCCGGCTTAATCTGCTCCAGCACCTCGAAGCGGAAGCCCGCTTCCCCGCGTTCATTCCAGTCGCTCTGCAGCTCCTTGTTGTCATGGGCTTTGATATCCAGCATGAATTTATGCTTGTTCCAGACCCCGTCGAGATTCAGGCTGCTGCCAATATACATTTTCTCATTGCCGGTATTTACAATTCTGTAGACCCCCATCGGCCTGTGCGAATGCGCGTAATTATATCCCAGTTCCTTGCGTCTGGCTTTATCCGTCATTTCTTCTCTCCCCTTCTTCTCTCCGTTATAATTTCACCCAGTATCTGCTGCCGTCATCCTCGCGGTCCAGCAGCCCGTAATCAATCAGGTAACGCCGCAGCGTCACATAATCGGGATAAGCCGCTTCCAGCACAGCATTAATCTCTTTCTCGCTATATTTGCGTCCCGTTTCGAACCGCTGAATCAGATGGCGCAGAATAGCCGCCTTACGCTTCTGCCGCTTAGGGAACTCTGACAATGGGCCGTCCGGCCCCTGTTTGAAATAGGCGCCTAGAATCTCGGCGTTCTCCTGCTCGGTAATCGCAAACCGTTCATCGACCATCACAGCCGTACGCGGAATGCTCACAAAAGGCGATGAAGCTCCCGGCTTCTCCTCAGCCAGCTCCATGACCGCCAAAAACAGCTTGGCCTGCTTCACCTTCTCGCGAAGCGTGAACCGGTGGTTGCGCACCGTGGAGGTGCTGCCGATTCCCAGCTCCTTGGCCGCCTCTGCATCGCTAAGACTTTGGCGGAAAGCCTGGAGCAGCCCCTTTTGCAATTCGGTTAACCCGCTCAGCTTCTTGTCCAGCGTCAGCAGCCAGTTGAACATCCCGCCATGAATCCGGTCCACATGCAGAGCTGCGAACTTCTCCGCTTCGTAATACTGCTCGCCATCCTTATAGATTAAACCCTTCTCGAAGGGCATCCCGCAGACCAGACAATGATACTTTTCCTTACGCGCTTCCGTCTCCACATTATAGCCCTGCTTCAATTCTGCAATGGAAGCATTCCAGAATTTCTCCGATATCTGCACTGCCTCATTCTCTCCTGCCAACTGGACCACCACACCCTTTGTTCACTTTTATATAGACATATTATCATTTCGTTTGTTATTTTACAACTATCTAATTAGACTGTTTGTCGCATACAGAAAAACACCGCCAATCATGGCAGTGTCTCTATATCCCGGAGGATCGCTATTTGTCAGTTCTTATAATGCAGCAGAAGCCTGCTTCAGCAAGGAAGACAGCAGTTCATAATCCACAGCCTTGCCCTCCGTCAGCTTGGTTGTGAGGCGATCCCCACTCCCCGCTTCGAATTGGCCTTCAGGCACTTCCAGCGCTGCTGCGTTGAAGATGGAGAAGCTCACCCAGCCTTTGGCGGTAGAGAGGACAGCGGCATATTTCCCGTTTTTGAGAAAATGCGGTTTGCCATACTGAATTCGTTCCGCTACCTCCGGGATTGCCCCATGAATGACCTCACGCAGCTTGGAGCATATCTCCGATTGCCAGGGCAGCTTGATCTGAGCAATGTAATCAGTCACTTCTGGATTCATGAAATCACCTTTTCCTTAAGGATATACCTAAGACAACAAAGACTCCGCACCGTCAATCACAATCTGCGAGCCTGTAATATGAATAGATTCATCCGAGGCCAGGAAGGCGACCAGATCGGCTACATTCTCCGGTTTGCCCGGTCCGTCTGCAAGCGGCTGCGCTCCTTCAGGGAATTCAATTGGAATAACAATCGACTCCACATCCTCGTTCCACTCCGTGCTCTCGTCGATATTCGTGGCGATGGCTCCCGGACAAATGACATTGACACGAATTTTGAACTTGGCCAGTTCTAGTGCAGCCATCTTGGCAAAAGCAACCTGCCCGGCCTTAGTAGTACTATATGGTGACCAGCCGAAGCTGGTAAATCTGCTGTTGCCGTTGATTGAGCTGGTAATAATAATGCTGCCTTTGCCCTTCTCCTTCAGGTGAGGAATGCTGTATTTCAGCGTCAGGAAGGTACCTGTGAGGTTGACCGACAGGGTCTTCTCCCAATCATTTACGCTCAGCTCCTCAATCGGCCCGACCACTCCGTTAATCCCTGCATTGGCGAACACAATGTCCAGACCTCCGAAATGCTCCACGGTTCTGCGCACCGCTTCCTCCATCCGGCCGGCATCCGAAGTATCCACATCAATTGCTAATGCACAGTCCTTGCGGAGCTTGTTCAGCTTCTGTTCCAGGATAGAGGTACGTTCGTTCACCAGATCGAACAAGGCGACATTCGCGCCTTCACGTGCCAGCTGGATCGCTGCCGCTCTGCCGATTCCCGAGCCCGCACCTGTAATTATGGCTGTTTTCCCTTGAAAACGCTGCTTTTTTGCTATATTTGGGCTCATATGTACACTCTCCTTCCATAAATACCATTCTGCTTGTAATGGCTCTGTTTCAAGATTACCCAATTGATGCTTGATTATAATCATGTTATGCAAAAAAATGCACAAGCCTTGTGCAACATGCACAGCACAGCACACAGCTTACTGAGCCTACGCTATGATGCACCTTATCAGCAACAGCAAAAGCCCCACTTTCGCGGGGCCTGCTCTAACACATTCAATTCTCCAAGTGCCGTACATCCACCTTGACCGTAAGCTTGCCCGCTCCTCCACGGTATACGCCTTTGACCGGAACAATATCCTTATAATCCCGTCCATGCCCAAGCTTGATATACCGCCAGCTCACTTCAACATTGTTGGTCGGATCGAACCCCAGCCAGCCCGTACCCGGAATATGCGTCTCCACCCAGGCATGTGAGGCCTGTTCGAAGTTGGCGTTGCCCCCCTGCAGATCCCCGACAAAATGGTACCCGCTCACATAACGCGAGGGCAAGCCGACACTGCGGCAGACTGCAATCATCAGATGCGCATAGTCCTGGCAGACTCCGCGTTTGAGCATCAGCGCTCTTTTTACCGTAGTATTGACGCTCGTTGCCTCAGGATCGTACGTAAACTGCTCATAGATCGTGGACGACAGCTTCTTAGTCCATTCATACATATCCTCGGCGTCCTCAAAAGGATGCTGCGAAGCAAACTCGACTAGCTCCGGCGTCACCTCGGTGTAGCGGGTAGGCAGAATAAACTCTATATACCGGTTCTGAAACTTCTCGTCATTCAGCAGCTTCACCTGCTCCTCGAGCGGTATATGCGGCAGATCTGCGCCTTGCGCCTTATCGAGCGTGACCACCGTAGCCTTGGTGTGAATCACCATTTCCGTGTGCGGCTTGTTCACCGAATAGGCATGGACCCGGTTGCCGAAGAAATCCTCATAGGTTAGCAGATTGGCCGGCGGATGCACCTCCACCTCATGGTGATAACAGGATTGCCGGTAGTTCGTGCGCGGCGTCAGCCGGATCTCATTGACACTGTCCGTCACCGGTTCGGGGTAGTTGTAGGTGGTTGTGTGGTTGATTTGTATTTTCATACCGAGACTCCTTCTCGGCGAAAAAAAGCACCGTCCATCGTTCGTCCGAGCCTCTGACAGGATATCATCAGTGACTCCAGTACATCCAGGGCCAGGTCCCCGGACATCTCATCCTTCTCCATATAATCCAGCTCCGCCTTGATCTTGCCTGCTTGCCGGATCACCTTCTCATGCCCCGAGCCCTTCTCAGTAGTGTCCAGCTCCAGCTTGGCCAGATGCTCCTCCAGCTTGTGGAACGAGAAACGGATCGAACGGGGGAAAAACGGGTTCACGATCAGGAATTCGAGGATGCACTCCGGCGACATATCATCGGCATAATACCGGCGGAAGGACTGATAACCGCTCACCGATTTCAGCACAGCCTGAAGCTGGGTATAGATGGAATTGATATCCTTCGACTTGCAGGATACCGTGACGGTCTGCAGGATACGCGTCGTATTCTCCGCCCGTTCCAGAAACCGGCCGCTCTCGATGAAATGCCATTCATTGCTCCGGAGCATCACCGATTGCTCCGCGCCGAGGAACATCGCCGCCCGTTCCTTAACCTGCTGATAGAATTGATGGGGACCGCGCATGATATCCGCTACCGACTGCTCCCCGAGCCACAGGTTGAAGCCATTGACAATATCCCAAAGCTCGCTCGGCAGATGCTGCCGCAGAGTGCGCAGATTATTCCTGGCCTGATGCACACAGGAGAACAAGGAATTGGTGTTCCCCAGATCCAGCGTAATGAAGGATAACACATCCTGCTCGCTGAAGCTCTCGAATTGCCGCAGATATTCGTTCCGCACCCCAAGCGCGTTAATCAGGCGCGACCACTTGTGGCCCTCTTCCTGGAAATCCTCTTCCTGCTGGATATGGTAATGTACGTCGATCAGCCGGGCGTGATTCTCAGCCCGTTCAATATACCGGCCGATCCAGAATAGAGCCTCCGCATTGCGATTAAGCATTCTAGCCACCCCTTTACCTTAGATAGTCTCTAGGCCATTACCCAGGTATCCTTCACTCCGCCGCCTTGGGAGGAGTTCACGACCAGCGAGCCTTCGCGCATCGCCACCCGGGTGAGGCCCCCTGGAATGACATGCGGCTTGCGGTCAGCCCCCATCAGCACAAACGCTCTGAGATCGATATGCCGCGGAGCCATGCTCGCTTCTGACAAGACCGGCGCACGGGACAGTGACATGATTGGCTGAGCGATATAACGCTCCGGTTCTGCCAGTATTTTGAGCCGGAAGTCTATGAGCTCCTGCTTCGTTGCTTCACTTCCGATCAGCATGCCGTATCCCCCGGAGAGAGACGTCTCCTTCACCACCATTTCAGCGAGATGATCCAGCACATACTGGCGCTCTTGCGGCCGTGACAGCAGATAGGTCGGCACATTGCCCAGAATCGGTTCTTCGTTAAGGTAATAGCGGATCATATCGGGGACATACACATACATGGCCTTGTCATCAGCTACCCCGGTTCCGGGCGCATTGGCAATTGTGATATTTCCTGCCCGGTAGGCATTCATCAGACCTGCGACCCCCAGCAGCGAGTTAGGCTGAAAAGCGAGCGGATCAATGAAATCATCATCCAGCCGCCGGTACAGCACATCGACTCTGCGCAGACCGTTCATCACCTTCAGGTAGATTTTGTGGTCCTGGGCGACCAGATCGCGGCCCTCTACCAGATGAATGCCCATCTGCTGCGCCAGGAAAGCATGTTCATAATAAGCAGAATTGTATTCCCCCGGTGTCAGCAGGGCAATGACCGGGTCTTTGGTCCGGGACGGAGACAGGCTGCGCAGCACGGACAGGAAGCGGTTCAGGCTGTGATCCACATCGCGGATCGAGCTGGCAAACGACAATTCAGGAAACAGCTGGTTCATGAGCGATCTGCCTTTGAACAGATAAGAGAAGCCGGAAGGTGTACGCAGATTATCCTCAAGCACGTAATACTCCCCGTCATGATGGCGGATCAGATCGATGCCTGAAGTGGTGATGTATGCGCCGCCGGGTACGCGGAGTCCGCACATTTCCGGCCGGAAATAACAGTTGGAAATAATCATCCGCCGCGGCACAATGCCGTCCTTCACAATGTACTGTTCATGGTAAATATCATGAATGAACAGATTCAGTGCCGTAATCCGCTGCACAATGCCCGCCTCCAGCCGTTCCCATTCCATTTTCGGAATAATGCGCGGAATCATGTCAAAAGGAATCGTCCGCTCCATAGGCTGATCCTGTGCCGGGTTATACAGAGTAAAGGTAATGCCTTCTTCCATCATCCGACGCTGCATCAGCTTCTGCTTGCCTTGCAGCTCTTCGGGGCTCATCCCGGAAAACATGCGGTTCACATGCTTGTAATGAGGCCGGACGTTCCGTTCATCCGCATACATCTCATCATAGAAATGCTGCAGCGGATACGGAGACAGACCGGGCAAAGGATCTAGTTTGGACATGAGCCCGACTCCTCTCGGATCAGTATAATGTGTTATGTTTCTTAACAAATAAGTTCAAAAATTAAAAATTCACCATTAAAATATGTTTCACTACCTTCATAATACGTAAATGATATTATTCATGTCAATATATATAACAGCAAAATGGAGTTTCTGAACCATTCTGCCGGTTTGGAATCGCTTCCTTTCTCTTTTCACTGCTTTCAGGGACGTACAGAGTGAATTCCACATCCAATTGTATGCTGGAGCGCTGACAAGCAGTACTATTATGAATTTTTCATATGTTGTATTTTTAACATGATTTCGGCATATTCTTTGAAAGGCCAAAAGGGGAGTACGCCGAAGGATGATTATGCACTGGTGGAGGCTCCTTTCTGCAGAGCAGGATATGTCCTTGGCGGGGGATTCTGCGCGGGAAGCCAAGAAGCGGCAGCCCCGCAACAGCAGGTGGACAAACGTATCTTAATTCTTCGATTTCTGAGGGATAAGGGCAAGCAAGTGGAAAAACTACAACTGCTAGTGTTAGTATCAGCTACATTGGCTGAAATGCGCTCATTTAAGTGTAGTTTTTCCAACTACTGCTCTAACAGAGACCATTCTTTCCTCAGCAAGTGGAGAAAATCCAACTATTTCCGCTTCCCCTCCTCTCTCAGCCGCTCCAATCCGTTCAACAAAAAACCTCCCCGGGAATATTTCATTCCAAAGGGAGGTTGCAGCGCAGTCATCTATTGTAGTTAAAGGTCTTCGACTACCCATTCAGCTCTTGCCTAGAGTCATTATTCTTCGGCGTCCGCTTCCTCCGAGATTACGCCTGCAAACAGGGCATGCACGAACTGGTCGGAGTCGAACGGCTGGAGATCTTCCATTTTCTCGCCGAGACCCACCAGCTTCACTGGCAGGTTCATTTCCTGGCGGATCGCTACCACGATACCACCCTTCGCCGTACCGTCCAGCTTCGTTAGTACGAGTCCGGTCACGCCGCTCTTCTCGCCGAACAGCTTGGCCTGAGTCAGCGCATTCTGCCCGGTGGTCGCATCCAGCACCATCAGTACCTCATGCGGGGCGCTTGGAATCTCGCGCTGAATGACACGGAAGATCTTGTTCAGCTCTTCCATCAGATTACTCTTGTTCTGCAGCCGGCCTGCCGTATCGCAGATCAGCACATCCACACCGCGCTGCTTGGCAGCCTGAACCGCATCGAACATCACCGCTGCCGGATCGGAGCCCGACTGCTGCTTGATAACATCAACCCCGGCACGCTTGCCCCACACCTCAAGCTGCTCAATGGCTCCGGCACGGAAGGTGTCGCCTGCCGCCAGCAGCACCTTCTTGCCTTCCTGCTTGTAGCGGTGCGCCAGCTTGCCGATGGTCGTGGTCTTCCCGACTCCGTTCACACCGACGAACAGGATCACAGTAATGCCGTCCGGATTCTCGTTCAGACTGTTGTCGTCATCGCCGCGCAGCAGCTCCATCAGCTTGCGGGAGAGAATCGGCTGAAGCTCTGCCGCGTCCTCGATCCGCTTCTGCTTCACTTCGGCGCGCAGCTCCTCCACCAGATTCATGACCGTATTTACGCCTACATCGGCGCCGATCAGAATCTCTTCCAGTTCCTCATAGAACTCTTCATCTATCTTTTTGCGGCGGATCATCAGATCAGAGACCTTCTCAACGAAGCCCTTGCGTGTTTTCTCCAGACCGTCGCGGAACTGTTTCGTTACGCTTTCCGTTTTGCCGGAGATGCTGTCTTTCAGTTTTTTGAAAAAACTCATATGCTTATGCTTCCTCCTAAAGGGTTATAGGGATCACTTCATGAATCCTGCGTCTAATTAAGCTATCTCAGCTTCTTCATCCTCCAGCCGCACGGATACGAGCTTGGATACGCCGCCTTCCTCCATCGTCACGCCATAGAGCACATCGGCTTCCTCCATCGTTCCCTTGCGGTGGGTCACTACGATGAACTGCGTCTGCTCCGAGAACTCGCGCAGGTACTGGGCGAAGCGTACCACATTGGCTTCATCCAGTGCCGCTTCCACCTCATCCAGCACGCAGAACGGTACCGGCTTGACTTGCAGAATGGCGAACAGGAGAGCCATCGCGGTCAAGGCGCGTTCCCCGCCGGAGAGAAGCTGGAGATTCTGCAGCTTCTTGCCCGGCGGCTGGGCGACGATATCAATTCCTGTATCGAGCATATGCTCGGGGTCCAGCAGCTGCAGATCTGCCCGGCCGCCGCCGAACAGCTTCGTGAACACTGTACCGAACTCGCGGCGGATGGCATCGAAGGTCTGCTTGAAGCGCTTCGACATCTCCTCTTCCATCTCATGGATCACATGATACAGCGTTGTTTTGGCTTCCACCAGATCATCCTTTTGCCCGCTGAGAAAAGTATACCGCTCATGCACCCGCTGATACTCTTCAATCGCGCCCAGGTTGACCTCGCCCAGACCGGAGATGCTACGCTTCAGACGCTGCACCTCCAGCTGTGCCGCAGGCACATCCTCCGGTACCGGATAACGCTGCTTCGCCAGCTCGTAGCTGAGCTCATAGTCATCGCTCAGCTTCCGGAGGATATTGTCCAGCTCCACATCGAGCCGGCCAACGGCAACCTCCGTGGAACGGAGCTTGTCTTCAACCGCCCGGAGCGCCTGCCGCTGGTCTTTGGTCTCGCCTTCGGCCAGCTCCAGCTTGCGCGAGATCGCCGCGCGGTCGGCACGGGCCAGGTCAAGCCTCGCAGACGTATCTTCCTTGCTCAGCCGCAGACTGTTGACCTCTTCCTTCTGCTTCACGGTCTCCCGTGCATTCTCTTCCAGATCCTGCTCGATGGTCATAAGCAGGCTGCGGCTCTGGCGCAGCTCCTTCTCCTGGGAGCCGGCATCCTGCCTCATCCGGCGAAGCTGCTCCTCCAGCGAGAAGATCTCCTGATCCAGCTTGCCCTCCGTGACCTTCATCCCGGTCAGCTTGCCCTGCAGCTCTTCCTTGGCCGATTCATTCGCTTTGCGGTCCGATTCGGCACTGCGGATCGCCGCATGCGCCTCCTGCTCTTCCTTCTCCAGCCGGGCCAGCTCAGCTTCGGCCTGCTTGCGGGTCTCGTCCAGCCCCCGCGCCTCATGCTCGAAGCCGCTGCGCTCCGCGCCTGCGCCCTCTACCTGTTCCTGCACATGCCGCAGCTCCTGCTCCAGCTGCTTCAGATCGCCGGATACACGCTGTTCCTCCAGACGCTTCTCGTCACCGTCATGCCGCAGCTCCTCCAGCTTCTGAGAAGCCTTGTCCTGTTCGGCGCGCAAGCGGCTGATTCCCTGCATCAGCTTGGCAATCTGCTGCTCGCTTTCCTCAATCTCACCGGAGAGCTGGTCAAGCTGCCGCTTGCGGCTAAGCAAGCTGTTGTTCTTCTTATGCTGGCTGCCGCCTGTCATCGAACCGCCTGCGTTCACCACATCGCCTTCAAGCGTAACCACTCTGTAGCGGTACTGGCATTTGGCCGCAATGCGGTTCGCCTGCTCCAGACTCTCAGCGATCACGACATTGCCGAGCAAGCTTCCGATAATGCTTCCATACTTCTCTTCATAGCCGACCAGCTCCGAACCGATGCCGACAAACCCTTCGGCACCTTGCACCAAGCTGCGGTCACTGCCGGTAATCTGCCGGGGCCGGATAACATCCAGCGGCAGGAAGGTCGCCCGCCCGAGCTGACGCTGCTTCAGGAAAGCAATCGCCTGCCGGGACACCGCCTCATTCTCCATGACCACATGCTGCAAGGAAGCGCCCATCGCGGTCTCAATCGCCATTTCCAGCTTCTCGGGAACGGAGATCAACTCGGCAACTGCGCCGTGTACACCGCTTACCTGTCCTTTGCGCGCGCCTTTCAGCACCTCTTTGACCCCAAGCATGAAGCCGTCAAAATCATCCTGCATTTCCTTCATCGTCTCATGCCGGGAGACCTGGGCTTCGCGCTTCTGTTCCCATTTGCGCAGGCCGCTCTGCGTTTCTTCGAGCAGCTTCTGCCGTTTACCGGTCTGCTCGCTCTCCGTAATGTACGCGCCGCGCAGCAGGCCGATCTCCTTGCCGAGCGCGGTAATCTTATCCTTCAGCCCTGCTTGGGCGGAGACCAGCTCCTCCAGCCGGGCTGTCCACTTGCCGCTCTCTTCCTGGCTGCGGCTCATTCGCCGCTCCAGGCTCTCTTTCTGCTGATCCGCATAGCGGATCTCGTTGCGCGCCTGGGCCATCAGGTTCATCAGCTCAAGCAAAGCGCTTTTCAGCTTCTCTTCCTTGCTCTGGCTAATACCACCGGCCACACCCTGCAGGTTCGATTCCTCATCCGCAAGCTGTGCCCGCAGCTCCTCCAGTGCTTGTCTGGCCTGCTTCAGCTTATGCTCCAGCTCGGCCAGCTCGCGCTGCCGCCCCTCGGAACGTTCCCCTACAGAACCCAGAGTCTGCATAAGCTGTTCCCGGTTCTGCTCCAGATTCCTGCGGCGCTCCTTCAGCAGCTCTCCGTAGCCTTCACTCTTCTCGTTGGCTTCGCTGCTGCGCAGCAGCAGCTCCTGCAGCTTCTCCACTTCCTGCTCCAGATTACGCAGCTCGGCCCGGCCGCTCTCCAGCTTGGCATCATGGGCAGAGACTACAGTGGACAGCTCCAGCTGCTCCGTCTTAAGCACCTCCAGGCGGGCGTTACCCTCCTGCCAGGATGTATGTATGCCTTCGATCTGATGCACATATACGGAAATCTCCAGAACTTTGAGTTGCTCACGCAGCTCCTTATAGCGGAGTGCCTTCTCGGACTGGTCCTTCAGCGGTCCCACCTGATCCTCAAGCTCACTGATCAGGTCATGAATCCGCAGCAAATTCTGCTCGGTCTCGTCGAGCTTGCGGCCGGCATCTTTTTTACGTGATTTATATTTAACAATACCTGAAGCCTCTTCAAAGATCCCCCTCCGGTCTTCAGAACGGGTACTAAGAATCTCTTCAATCCGGCCTTGTCCAATAATCGAATAGGCTTCACGGCCAATGCCGGTATCCATGAACAGCTCTGTGATATCTTTCAGCCTGCAAGCCTGCTTATTGATCAGATATTCACTGTCTCCGCTGCGGTGGACACGCCGGGTCACGGTCACCTCGCTGAAATCCAGCGGCAGCACATGATCCTCGTTATCCAGTGTCAGCGAAACTTCGCCGTAATTGACCGCCTTGCGGGCATCGCTTCCGGCAAATATAATATCCTCCATCTTGCCGCCGCGCAGGGACTTGGCACTCTGCTCCCCAAGCACCCAGCGTATGCCGTCGGATATATTGCTTTTGCCGCTTCCGTTCGGGCCGACTACAGCCGTAATGCCGCGCACAAATTCCATCTCCGTTTTGTCGGCAAATGATTTGAAGCCCGCTAATTCAATCCGTTTCAGAAACATAACTCGCCAATCACCTCTGACCCATTATACCATAGTGTTTTCTTGCCAAAACACCCCCACAAAGGGGTGCACCTGCTTCGATGTTTACTCAAGTACTTTGTGGTTACCCCAAAACATATAATTTCTGATATTCCGAAAAAGAGCAGCAAAAGTCTGACTTCCGCCGATATCGCCGGCATTCAGACCATTGCTGCTCTACTCCGCTTCTACTCGTTCAAATATACCTTCAAGCGCCGTCTTCCTTCAGAAGCAATAACGCCGCGGCCGCGGCCTGCTGCTCCGCTTCCTTCTTGGAGCGGCCGCTGCCACTGCCGAGTGAACGGCTGGCCATATAGACTTCAGAGACGAACTCACGCTCGTGCGCCGGACCGCGTTCTTCAATAATCCGGTATTCCAGCGTACCCATGCCATGATGCTGTATCAGTTCCTGAAGCTCTGTCTTGAAATCGCTCATCTGCATTTGCAGCTTACCGTCGGTCTCAACCAGCGGGAATACGTGATTATCCAGAAATCTCCGGGCCGTTTCCAGGCCTTGATCGAGATAGAGCGCTCCCACGAAGGCTTCGAACACATCGGCCAGCAGAGCCGGGCGGGTACGCCCGCCCGTCAGCTCTTCCCCTTTTCCCAGCAGTACGAATCGCCCGAAGCCCAAGGTTTCGGCGAAACGGACCAGCGACGGCTCACACACAATCGCCGCACGCAGCTTGGTCAGTTCACCCTCGGGTCTGTCCGGGAGCAGATTGTACAGATATTCGGACACCGTCAGCTCAAGCACCGCATCACCCAGGAACTCAAGGCGCTCGTTATCCTGATGCTGATTGAACCGGTGTTCGTTCACATAGGATGCATGGGTAAAGGCCTGCTTCAGAAGTACAGGATCGTGAAATTGGATTTGAAGTTGGCTTTGTAACTGCTTCAGGTCTCCTTTCACTGCACTGTCTCCCCTTACTTATTATATTTTTTGAGAATAACGGTCGCGTTATGCCCTCCGAAGCCGAAGGAATTCGACATTGCGATGTTAAGCTCAGCCTTACGCGGCACATTCGGAACATAGTCCAAATCGCAGTCCGGGTCAGGGTTGTCCAGATTGATGGTAGGAGCAATCATGCCCTTCTGCAGGGACAGCCCGCAGATAATCGCTTCCACACCGCCGGCAGCACCAAGCAAGTGGCCTGTCATTGATTTGGTCGAGCTGATCGCTACCTTGTACGCATGCTCTCCAAGCGCCTTCTTCACAGCGGCTGTCTCCGATTTGTCGCCTACCGGTGTAGATGTGCCATGCGCATTGATGTAGTCGATATCCTCAGCATTAATTCCGGCATCACGAATCGCCATCTTCATGCAGCGTGCTGCACCGTCAGGATCAGGCTCTGTCATGTGATGGGCATCGGCGCTAAGGCCATATCCGATCACTTCAGCATATATCTTGGCTCCGCGCTTCTCGGCGTGTTCCAGGGATTCGAGAATCAGGATTCCCGCACCCTCGCCCATGACGAAACCGTCACGGCCCACATCAAACGGGCGGCTGGCCTTCTCCGGCTCATCATTACGGGTAGACATGGCTCTCATTGCACAAAAGCCTGCCATTCCTGTAGGGCGAATGGTCGCTTCCGCACCGCCGCAGATCATTGCATCCGCATCACCGCGCTGGATCAGACGGAAGGATTCCCCGACGGAGTGACTACCTGTAGCACAAGCGGTTACTGTCGTTGTATTCGGTCCCTTGGCACCGAGATTGATTGACAGCTGGCCGGAGCCCATGTTGGCAATCATCATAGGAATGAAGAACGGGCTGACCCGCTTCGGGCCTTTTTCGAGCAGCAGGTTGTGGTTATCTTCCCATGTGCCCAGGCCGCCGATTCCAGAACCGACTGATACCCCGATCCGCTCTGCATCGATATCTTCACCAATCGTAAGTCCGCTGTCCTTCAGTGCATCTTCACCGGCAGCAACCGCGAATTGTACGAACCGGTCCATCTTACGGGCTTCCTTGCGGCCAAAGCGTGCTTCCGCATCGAAATCCTTAACCGAAGAAGCAATTCGTGTTGGATATTCACTGACGTCAAAAGCTTCAACCAGGGATACTCCGGACTTGCCGCTCATGAGGTTATCCCAGAACGTCTCAAGATCCTTACCCAGCGAAGTCATCACACCCATACCTGTTATAACCACTCTATGATTCAAACATAATCACCCCGTCTGTAGGCTGTGTACCTCTACAACTTGTAAACGAAACACGCCAGATGTCTATATAAACTGCAGTCGCCGCAGGATTAGTTAATCTGCGGTTCTCTTATTATCACTGTAAAATGAGGAGAAGTCCCGCCCTGGCAGGAACGGGA
Organism: Paenibacillus sp. FSL H8-0332; assembly: GCF_037963835.1. Taxonomy (NCBI): domain Bacteria; kingdom Bacillati; phylum Bacillota; class Bacilli; order Caryophanales; family Paenibacillaceae; genus Paenibacillus; species Paenibacillus sp. FSL H8-0332. Next base: position 2,999,163 of record NZ_CP150145.1, on the reverse strand, counting down.
CCCTCAATCATATGACTCTAGGTATGAGATTGTATGTACTTCACAACTTCACCCACGGTCGTAATTCTCTCTGCATCTTCATCAGAGATTTCCATATCAAATTCATCTTCCAATTCCATTACCAATTCTACTACATCAAGAGAATCAGCACCTAAATCATCTTTGAAAGACGCTTCTAATGTTACCTCTGCTTCATCGGCACCTAAGCGGTCGATGACAATGCGTGTTACACGCTCTAATACATCGGACATCCGGTTCACCTCCTCTTTTGGTATTATACGAGATATGAAGTCAAAATACCATAGAGCATAAAAAACGCTGCCCTGGCCGCCTCTGTCCATCTTCCCCCGTAATGATTTTAGCCTGCGAAGCCTTACATGTACATTCCGCCATCCACATGAAGCGTCTGGCCTGTCATGTAGGCTGCCCCTTCCGAAGCCAGGAATACCGCCGCATTCGCAATGTCCTCCGCCCGCCCAAGCTCTCCCAAGGGAATCCCCTTGATCAGCTCGCTGCGAACCTCATCGGACAACTCGCGGGTCATGTCGGTATCAATAAAGCCCGGCGCGATGCAGTTCACGGTAATTCCACGCGCCGACAGCTCGCGGGCCGCAGACTTCGTCATTCCGATTACACCCGCCTTGGCGGCAGTATAGTTCACCTGTCCGGGATTCCCCGTCACGCCAACGACCGAGGAAATATTGATGATCCGGCCATAACGCTGCTTCATCATCGGGCGGGTCACTGCCTTCAGGCAGTTGAATACGCCCTTCAGATTCGTCTCGATGACCTGATCGAATTCTTCCTCTTTCATACGCATGATCAGATTGTCCCGGGTAATGCCCGCATTGTTCACCAGAATATCGATTTTTCCCCAGGCCTGGATAACCTCTTTGACCAGGTTTTCGGCGTCACTGCTGCGGCCGACATTCCCCTGCAGAGCGATTCCTTCCGAGCCCAGCTCTTGAATCCGGGCTACGGTCTCTTCGGCAGCCTGAAGGCTGCCGGAATAGTTCACGGCCACCTTCACGCCATGTGCAGCGAGTGCCAAGGCAATGCTGCGGCCGATCCCCCGGGACCCTCCGGTTACAAGGGCGGTCTGACCTTTTAGTGCTGCAAACATGCTATGTTGTCCCCCTTCGATAATCATGCGGCTATGGTTAGGACAAGCGGCTTACCAGCCAGCCTGTACACTCTCCAGACTGTTGATATTCACAACCTTGACATTCCTGTCAATCTTGCGGATCAGGCCAGCCAGCACACTGCCGGAGCCAATCTCTACAAATGTATCTACTCCTGCGCCAATGAGCCATTCCACGCTATCCTGCCAGAGTACCGGAGAATATACCTGTTCTACCAGCAGCTTGCGGATTTCTTCCGGGTCTGTTACCGGAGCAGCGGTCACATTGACCACTACCGGCATAGCAGGAGCATTAAAAGTTACCTTCGACAGCTCGGCAGCCAGCCGATCAGCCGCACCCTTCATTAATGAAGAGTGGAACGGCCCGCTAACCTCCAGCGGAATAGCCCGTTTGCCCCCGGCTTCCTTCACACGCTGGACCACCTCACCGACACCGGCCACGGAACCGGAGACCACAATCTGTCCAGGACAATTGACATTGGCCAGTTCAACCGGAGTACCCGCCGCTGTAATACTGCGGCATAATTCCGTAAGCGCGTCGCGACCTGCTCCAAGCACTGCTGCCATGGCCCCCTGTCCTCCGGGTACTGCTTCTTCCATGAATTGTCCGCGCAGGCGGACCAGCCTTACAGCATCTTCATAGGACAGCACACCGGCTGCCACAAGAGCACTATATTCGCCAAGACTGTGGCCTGCCACATAATCCGGCGCAATCTGAAGGCCGCTCAGCGCTTCCAGATAAGCCACACTGGCTGTAACCAGTGCCGGCTGAGTGTTCACCGTCTGCTTAAGCTCGCTGTCCGGCCCTTCAAACACAAGCGTGCTCAGCGGAAATCCAAGCACCTCGTCACCCTTTTCAAAGACCGCACGGCTCTGAGGCAATGCTTCATATACATCCTTACCCATACCAACTGCCTGTGCACCCTGACCGGGAAAGACAAATGCGATTTTGCTCATGAGGTATACAGCTCCTTCCCGTTAGCTGCAGCTCCGCCGCGTACTTGACGCCGAAGCTGAGCTGCATCGTATCTATTATGGATTCCTGTTATTTATTTAGTAATGCCCCGATTCTTACCAGATCAGCACAGAAGCGCCCCAGGTAAGTCCGCCGCCGAAGCCGACCATAAGCACAGCGTCGCCTGCCTTCATCCGGCCTTCCTCGGCTGCTTCTACAAGAGCCAGCGGAATGGAGGCCGCGGAGGTATTCGCGTATTTATCAACGTTGACAACAACCTTCTCCGGCGGCAGATCCAGACGCTGCATAGCGGATTGAATAATCCGGATGTTGGCCTGATGCGGCACGAACAAGTCGATATTCTCCTTAGACAACCCCGCCTTGGTAAGCACACGCTCTGTGGCCGATCCCATGACGCGTACCGCGAACTTGAAGACCTCACGGCCATTCATATAAATGAAGTGTTTCTTGTCTTCTACGGTCTGCTGGGAAGCCGGCAGACGCGAGCCGCCCGCTTCAAGATTAAGCAAGCTGCCGCCAGAGCCTTCCGCCCCCAGATCAAAGGACTGGAAGCCGCGTCCTTCCGGAACCTCGCCGACGATTACCGCACCGGCACCGTCACCGAACAGCACACAGGTATTGCGGTCTGTATAGTCTGTAATACGCGACAACGTATCCGCGCCGATCACCAGCGCATTGTTATACATTCCATTCTGGATAAAGCCCGTTGCCGTAGCCAGGCTGTAGACGAAGCCGGAGCAGGCGGCCGACAGGTCAAAAGCGGCTGCGTTCTTGGCTCCCAGCTTGTCCTGAAGAATGCAGGCCGTGGACGGGAAAGCACTGTCAGGTGTAACCGTAGCTACAATGATCAGATCGAGCTCCTCAGCCTTCATGCCTGCGGATTCCAGCGCCTTCAGGGCCGCTTCATAGGCCAGATCAGAGGTGGCCTGTTCCGGGGCCGCAATATGCCGTTCCCGGATTCCCGTGCGGCTGACAATCCATTCATCGTTCGTTTCGACGATCTTCTCCAGATCGCTGTTGGTTAATATTCTCTCAGGTACATATTTCCCAGTCCCAATAATTCCTACCGGACGTAATTGTCTCATGTCTTCACTCACTTCCCGCTAATTTCCTTCGATATACTGGGCACCAGATCAGCCTTCAGTGCAATCCGTGCCTGTCTTACCGCATTCTTCACCGCATTGCCGTCGGACGAACCATGCCCTTTCACTACCAGGCCGCTAAGACCGAGCAGCGGTGCTCCGCCGTGCTCCTTATAATCCATCTTGCCCTTCAGGCTTCTAAGCTCCGGCATCAGGATGGCCGCCCCCAGCTTCGTCTTAAGCGATTTGCTGAACTGCTCCTTCAGCAGGGAGAACATCGCGCCAGCCGTTCCTTCCAGCGTCTTCAGAAGTATATTACCGGCGAAGCCGTCACAGACCAGCACATCGCAGCTTCCGGTGAGCACATCGCGCGCTTCCACATTGCCGACAAAATGAATACCCTGCAGCGCCTCCAGGAGCGGATAGGCTTCCTTGGTCAATTCATTTCCCTTGCCCGGCTCAGCCCCGACGTTCAGCAGGCCTACCCGGGGCTTCGCAATACCGTGCACTTTGTTGCGATATATGCTGCCGATCAAGGCATACTGTGCCAGATGCTGCGGCTTGGCATCCATATTGGCGCCAAGATCCAGGGCCAGTACACCGACATCATCCAGCGTCGGAATCATCGGAGCCAGTGCCGGCCGTTCGATCCCTTCCATTCTTCCGACTACGAGAAGTCCTGTAGTCATCAGCGCTCCGGTATTCCCGGAGGAGATCATGGCATCAGCCTCACCCTCGCGGACCATCCGTCCGGCTACGACCATGGATGAGTCCTTTTTGCGGCGGACCGCCTTCACCGGCTCTTCATCCGAACCGATCACATCCCCCGCATGACGTACGGTAACGTTGGAGGGCTTAGTCTTCAGCAGCGGCCCAAGCCGCGCTTCATCGCCGACCAGCACGATCTCTATATCACTCCACTCCGCAGCCGCTGCCAGCGCGCCTTCCACATTACATTCAGGAGCATTGTCCCCGCCCATGGCATCAATGGCGATCCGCACTCCGGTTTCCCCCTTCGCTGTACTCTTCAGTTGCTGAACGATACACTATAAAATGGCCTTGAAATACCAGCTCTTCCCCGACATATGTAAACACATCTACTTCAGCTTTGCCGTTCCGGCCCGCAAGTGACCGCACCTGCGCCTTGGCAATGCATTTCTCGCCCAGCCTGACCATGCGCACAAACCGGATATCAGCCGAAGCCGTTAAGGCAATCTCATCATTTATAATGGCTACTGCCAGCGAATTCGCCTGACCGAAGACGTAGTGGCCCCGGGCAATCCCGTTGCGGGAGAACACATGCTCATCCCGGATCTCGAAGATCGAGATCCCGCTCCGGTCCAGCTGCAGATCCACAATATCACCGACCACTTCATCGGCTGGCAGGGAACGCACCTGATCATAGGAATGCTCCGCCATTTGCTTCATCCGCTCACGCAGCTCCGGAATCCCCAGTTCCAGCCGGTCCAGCCGGATCGTCTGGATACTAACCTTCAGCTGGCGGGTCAACTCCCGGTCTGTTACAAACGGGTTCCCTTCAATTATAGCCAGCAGCTGCTGCTGGCGTTCTTTCTTGGACATCCGCTCGATAGCGGCTCACCTCCCGGCACAGTCCTGATGTGCAGCATCCGGCCCGTAAGAGTGGCCGCTGTAGTTACGATTCTCTATTATTCCTTACCATTTAGAACCAGGTACTAATATGTAGTATATAGCATGCCGCATCAAAAATAAAGCTTTGGCTTGAAAAGCGCCTGAAACCCGTGCTTTGCAAGGCTTGGCCGCTCCGTCCCCAGCTTCATTTTCCCCATAAAAATAGCACTCCACCGGCAGATGAAGTGCTACTCTTATGTGCAAACTATTGTTTGATGATTTCTCTTGCTTTGTATGTTCCGCAAACTTTACATACGTGGTGGGAAAGCTTCAGCTCTCCGCATTGTTCGCATTTCACCATACCTGGAACTACCAGTTTAAAGTGAGTACGACGCTTGTCACGGCGAGTCTTGGACGTTCTGCGTTGTGGTACTGCCATTGTTAGACACCTCCTGATTGTGTGTAACCCAAGTGGACTTGGGATTTGTGCTTAGTCATCTTGCTTGGTAAAGAATCCTTTCAACGCAGCGAGTCTTGGATCGATCACTGTGTTGTCGCAACTGCAGGTGCCTTCGTTCAAGTTCTGTCCGCATTTCTGACAAAGACCAAGACAGTCTGCCTTGCACAATACCGAATCCGGTAAGTGCAGTACGAAATTTTCTTCCACATACGGGATAAGATCCACAATCTCATCTTTGATGTAAATGAGTTTCTCATCATCATCTTCCGGAAGAATTGGCTGTTTAAGCCACTTGAAGGTCTCAGCGAAAGGAATGTTCAGCTTACTCTTGACCTCCGTGAGACAACGTGAACATAACATGTCCACTTCTCCACTCAGTGTTCCCACCACGTTCACACTATCGGTTCCCGCGGGCAGCGCTTTAAGGTCTACTGAGAGTGGTGCAACAGCAAGTATATCCTTGCGCCCTGTGACAACCTCACTGACATCCACAACATCGTGGAGGACCAGAGGCTCGTCGGCATTCGCTAATTTGCGAAAGTGAATGTTCATTGATATCACTCCAAACAAACAAAATTTATTATACCTATTATTACCTGACTTTGTCAACCACTTTCCCTTTATATTGTTTCAGGGGGCGTGACAATTTATGATATACATTATAGATTCCAGAATGGGGCGTGAAGCAACTGTGGCAACTGTAGGTATTATAGCCGAATATAACCCTTTACATAACGGGCATGTCCATCATTTCACCGAGGCCAAAAGAATATCGGGAGCGGACCGCTCTGTTGTCATTATGAGCGGACCGTTCACCCAGCGCGGCGAGCCGGCGGCGGTCAGCAAGCGCGCCCGCACCGAGATGGCGCTGCATATGGGCGCCGACCTGGTCATTGAGCTGCCGGTGGCGTATGCCGTCCAGCCGGCGGAATGGTTCGCCTTCGGAGCGGTATCCCTGCTGGAGGCGACCGGCGTCGTCGACAGCCTGTGCTTCGGCTCCGAAGCAGGCACTTTGGGGGTGCTGCTGCCTCTGGCCGGCTTCCTGGCCGAAGAGAGCAGCGCGCTTAAGGAGGAGATCCGCGCACGCCTCTCTGAGGGCGCGGGATTCCCCGCCGCCTACAGTGCAGCGGCGGCGGCGGCCTGGAAGGGGACTCCCGGTTGGAACGGGAGTCCTGAAGAAGCCGAGGCGCTGCTGCGGCAGCCCAACAACAGCCTCGGCTTGCACTACCTGATCGCGCTAAGGCGGCTCGGCAGCGCGATCAAGCCCTTGACCGTGCCGCGCACCGGCGCGGGCTTCCACGACCCGCTGGAGGGCGGGTCGGCCATTGCCAGTGCAACAGCCATACGCAGGCTGTTGCAGGAGGGCGGATCACCGGCGGCTTACATGCCGGAGTACAGCCTGTCCATCCTGGAGCGGGAGCGCGCAGCAGGCCGGGGCCCGGTGCTGCTCGAAGACTTCGCGGGGCCGTTGCGCCATGTGCTCTCCACGCGCTCCGCTGCGGAGCTGCATAGTGTACAAGACATGAACGAAGGCCTGGAGAACCGGCTGCTCCGCAGCCTGCCACAGCTGGACAAGTTCACCGTCAGCGGGCTGCTGCAGGAGCTCAAGAGCAGACGGTATACCCTTACCCGGCTCCAGCGTCTCCTGCTCCACACCCTGCTGAACCACAGCAAAGCAGAGCTGTCCCCCTCCGTTCTCTCCCGGGGACCCGGCTACATAAGGGTTCTCGGCTTCCGCGAGAGCGGCCGGGAGCTGCTGAAGCAGATGAAGCAGACAGCGGCGCTTCCGGTGATTACAAGTCCTGCCCGCTATACCCATCCCATGCTGGAGCGGGACCTCCAGGCGGCGGCTGTGTTCGCCGGGGCTTATGCCGACCCGCTGCGCAGCGATCTGTACAGCGATTATCTCGAGCCGCCGGTCAGGATCTGAAGACCGGCAGCTCCTCCATGTATTTCAGGGCATCGGGTAGCGTTGAGACAGGAATCAGTTTCATCTTTGTACCGATTTGTTCCGCTTTGGCCTTGGCCTCGTCATAATTCTTGAGCGGAACAAAGAAGATCTCCGCACCCTTACGGTCGGCCGCTACAATCTTATGCTTCACACCGCCGATTGGCCCCACGTTCCCCTCCGCATCTATCGTACCCGTGCCGGCTACCTTCCGGCCCTTGGTGAGATCGCCCGGCGTAAGCCGGTTGTAGATTTCCATGGTGAACATCAGTCCGGCAGAGGGTCCGCCCACGTTAGTATCCACGAAACTGACGGCTTTACCTTCCTCCTTGGGCTCCACCTTTTGAACCGCACCAATAACAACTCCGAAGCCCGGCCGGGCAGCCGCAGCATCTTTATCTTTTACTCCCACCAGCTTGACCTGCTCCTTGATCTCTTTGCCGTCACGCTGAAGTAATACCTCCACGGTATCTCCAATTTGGTGAACGGACAGCAATTTAGACAGCGCGGCTGGATCGGCTGCCTTTTGCCCGCCTACACTGATGATTTTATCCCCCGGCTTGAACCGGTCCTGATTCGCAGCCTCAGGTACGGAGAACACATACAGATAATCCACGACATCCGCATAGGGTACACCCGCAGCATGATAAGCTGCCTGCACGGCATAAGACTGGGAACTATTCATATAGAATACCTGCTCCGCCGCATATTCCTGTTCCGTCTTATCTTGCAGGCGGGTCTCTTTCAATACTACCTCGGCATTAGAGTTGAACACAGAAGCGATTAGAAGAGCCACATTCGCATAGCTTGCAGAGACCGTGGTCATCATGAAGGTCCCCTGCTCCTGGGGATCGGCATTCTCAACCCTGATCATCGGTGCCACCTCGGAGGCGCTTCCCGGCTGATATACAATGTAAGGCGTGTTCATAAAGACCACAACATAGAGAATGACCACGAATGAAAATAAATAGGCTGAAGCGCGGAGGCCTACCCGGCGTTTATACTGCCTCAAGTCTCTTCCCCTTCTTTCCTGCGGCATGATGCCCGGCACTTAGAATGTGGTACCAGCAGCCTGGAGCTTCGGTCCGGCTGTGGCATGATGGTTGTCTCCCCTGCATAAATTGATAACAAGATCTGCCCATGTCCTAAGCTATGAAGAGGGGATAACTCTAATGATAAACTTTAGATTCAGACACTTCCTGTCGGGTTCAGCTCCATTTATACCCGGAGCCGCCGCCATTCTGCTCGCTATAGCCATAGTCGCAGCACCCGAAGCCTCTTTCAAGGCTTCACTTACGGGCCTTTCGCTCTGGTGGACCCTGGTCTTTCCGGCGCTGCTGCCCTTCCTGATCCTGTCAGAGATGCTCAGCGCATCAGGCTTCGTGCACGGTATCGGCGTCCTGCTTGAGCCGCTGATGAAGCGGTGGTTCCGGCTTCCCGGGGCGGGCGGCTGGACGCTTGTACTCGGCCTCACCGCCGGCTTCCCGGCGGGAGCCGGCGGAGTGATGCAGTTGTATAAGCAAGGGGCTATTACGGACAAGGAGGCAGGACGGCTGGCAGCAATCGTGCATTATGCCAGCCCGGTCACGTTGCTTATTGTAGTCGGAACAGCCTTCCTGCACAGTCCAGCCGCCGGGTATGCCCTGCTTGCCATCCACTGGCTGTCAGGCTTAGCCACAGGTATGCTATCCGCCTGCTTCAGCAGCTCCCGCAAGATAGTCTCTCCTATTCCGCAGGGAAGCGACACCAGACATACCGGCAGCCGCTCCCGCGCCAAAAAAGCATCCTTGCCCCGGCGTATCCATCAGGCAGCAGCGGATGCCCGTTCAAGGGACGGACGGGGCTTCGGCAAGGTGCTCGGTGAATCCGTATCTTCCGCCGTACAGAACCTGATGATTGTAGGCGGCTATATGATCATGTTCGCAGTTGTCGTAAGTATTATTACAAGGCTGTTCCCGGGGCTGCCGAATCTGGTTACAGCAAGTCTGCTGGAGATTCATCTCGGCGCCCGGTCGATGACCTCAGCCGCAACAGATCATGAAGGCTTCATCTTAGGCGGTCTACTTGGCCCGGCACTGCTATCCGCCGGACTGGCCTGGAGCGGTATTTGCGCTCAGCTCCAGGCACTCACTGTGCTGAAGACAGCGAATGTCCGCTTCCTTCCGTTCACCGCAGTCAGACTGCTGCATGGACTATTTGCCTTTGCGTTCACACTCCTGCTGTGGACACCGCTGCTCAATCTTCAAGCTGCGGTGCTGCCGGTTATTGCCGCTTCACCCCCAGCCGATCTGCCGCAAATAGGCACTTCGCTGAGAATATGGGCTCTGGCCCCACAGATCCTGGGACTTCAGACACTACTTGTTATGCTGCTGCTGGCATTATCCGCTGCCGTGAAGCTGCTTACATCGAACCGCCGTCCATCCGGCTGAACTTCTGCTTCATGGCCAGCTCCACTTCAGGGGTTACAAAATCCGAGACCTTCCCGCCGAAGTGGGCAATCTCCTTCACCACACTGGAGCTAAGATAGGAGTATCTCGGATTGGTCATCATAAATATAGTTTCTGCTTCAGGGTCAAGATTATGATTAATGGAAGCGTTCTGCAGCTCATATTCAAAATCCGTAACAGTCCGGATTCCCCGGACAATAACCTGGGCATCCTTTTGCCTCACATAGTTAACCAAGAGATCACGGAAGCTGTCCACCTCAACATTCGGTATATCCGCAGTCGCCTGACGCAGAAGCTCTGTCCGTTCCTCGACGGAGAACAGCGGATTCTTGCTCAGGTTGTTCAGCACCGCCACAATCAGCCGGTCGAACTGCTTGGCGGCCCGGTGAATAATGTCCATATGTCCCAGCGTAACCGGATCAAAGGTTCCCGGATAGATGGCGACACGCTCTTTTCTAATTTGCAGACTCATCATTAACCTCCTTGCTGCTTACGGCAGCCTCTGGAAGAGCAGCTTCATACCGGTAGATCGAGATTGTAACCTCTCCATAGACGGATTGCCTCGTTCTCACGAACCCCCGTATATCCTCCGGGTAGGCATATCCCGATTCATGCTCCAGCACGATCACCGCATCCGGGTTCAGTAGCAGCTTGTCCGCCAGCGTAACCATCAGCTCGTCTCCATGCTTCATACGGTAAGGCGGGTCCAGAAAAACAAGATCAAACGCTCTCCCCCGCTTCTGAAGTGCCGCAAGCGCTCTTCCCGCATCATTGCGGTAGACCTCAGCCTGCGCCTCCAGCCGGGCCGCCTTCAGATTTGCGCGCACCGTATCAATCGCCTTTTGCTCCATATCCACAAATACTGCGGCTTCGATCCCTCTGCTCAGGGCTTCGATCCCCAGGCCTCCGGTACCGGCATACAGATCAAGCACCGTACCTCCTTCAAAATAAGGCCCGATCATACTGAATAACGCTTCCTTTACTTTATCGGTAGTAGGCCGTGTGCCATTGCCTGGAACACTTTTAAGCGGCCTGCCTTTTGCACTTCCCGATATGACTCTCACCGATTATCCACCTGCTTTTTAGCTTTTATGTCTCTACATTGTTATGCCATTACAGGGCATAAGTCCAAGCCTATAGTACCACAATTATTCCATGAAATAAAAAGATTGTCCGAGTTTGTCACAATGCGGAGCTGAAGAATATTCGCAAGCAAATGTATAAAACTCCCGTAACCGGGTCATCCTGTAACTATCGACATCACAAAATGTCGTAGACAACCGCGGAGCAGGCTTACGTTTCCCCATAAGCTCTTCGTCCGGTTTCTCCTCTCCCATGAAAGAGGCTCCCGAAAGGGAGCCTCGATTTTTGTTATTTGGTTATTCAAGTGGAAACGGCATTGCCGTCCTTTTAAAGGACGGTACCGTTTCAGTGAGAAAGATAAGGATAATTATAGCGCGAAGCATATAAATTCTTATCTTTTTAAAAAATCCGACGCCCTGTGGGCACCGGATCGGCTCTGCTTATATAATCCGCTTCAGCTTGGCTTCCTGCTCAATGGAGCGCGCTGAGAGAAGTTCGATAATTCTGTGCTGATTCTCCAGGAGAGACTCAACGTTGATGAGCCGCTCGTTGGTATCGAGTACAGCACGTTTAATGAGTTGCTGATCATCCTCAATGCGGGTCAAACGTTGATCAAAATCGTCCATACGATGATCAATGCTGATCAAATGTTGATCAATGCTACCTAGATGCTGATTTATACCTTCCAGATTTTCATCGGTCCTATCTAACCGCTGATTGACAGGCTCCAATTCTTCCCGAATAACGGATCTTAATACCTGCACCAAGTCATTATCCATGAGTTCCGCTCCTTCAAACGTGGTATATAAGATTGTACCAGAATCCAATTCATTATTCTACATCATTTGACCTTGTCGATCTTGAACACAAACTTCCAGGAGGCTGAATTTCCGGAATACCGCCCGCGGTTTTCAACTACCGTCACTGTCAGTGATTTGTTCTGGGTATCCTTCAGGGCTGACACTTTAATCGAGGTGTTCGCTGAGCCTTCATCGGGAATCTTATCTTGTTCCTGCGCTTCAGCACGAAGCTTGATGCTTGCTGTTGAACTGAGATCCAGCGTGACTGAATCTCCTTCCTCAAGCTCCTCTCCATTAACGAATCCGCCCCACCACCACTCATTGCCTACATGATTATTCTCTACCAGGTCTGCACTTACAAACGTAACCTTAACCTTCTGAGTCTTGCCTGCTGCCGATAATGGCTGCGCACTTAAGGATAGCGCAAATATCATCACAAAAAAAAGCGTTGCCAGTTTCCGCTTCATTTTACATTAGCACCTCATTGCTATTCTATTTTTTACCAATTATATCAGGTCAAATGACTTAGTTCTACAGACTCACAAAATATTCATATCTATTGGCTAAATTAGCGAATAAATTCAATCCGCGCGGACAAGGTTACATATATAGTATATGGATATCAGATAGATTCAGGAGGAACCGCTATGAAGAAGCCCTTGTACAAAAAGATGTCATCCCTTGCCCTAGTGATCGTATTCGGCGGTGTTATTGGACTGACCGCAGGCTGCAACGCTCCGGCAAATCAGGCCACCCCGACTCCCACCGAGGCAGCACAGCCGACAGCAGCCCAGCCCACCACTGCGCCGGTCGCTGAGCCGACTGCCGGGAAGGGGTCGATGAACTGGGAATCTGCTATCCAACAAATTGCCGCTACTGATACAGAGGCTACGCAAAAGGCAGATGCTGCGGAGGTTTTGGCGAAATCGTATACTCCGTCGGCTGTGGAGCTTAAGGATTTTGAATCCCAGATCGTGGAGGAGTACACCGCCGGGAATTATCTCGCGCACAGCGAGGACGCCGGATACATGCTGACGAACCTGTTTAAGGCCACCGTAGTTGAGCGCAATCACCCTGACGGTGAAGCCGTTAAGAAGTTTGCCTTTGACTTTTATCAGAACACCAAGAATGTCTTCCGCGGAGCCCATGCTGTGGACAGCGAAGCCGTACAGTCGAATGAAACGCAGATGGACAAGGCGTTGTCAGAGATCACAACCAAGTAAAACTGCTTATGGCTCCGGCATGGGGCCTCCCGTATTTACAATCAAACGGGGACCCTAGTCAAAAAAATAGCCCGGCCTCTTAGAGTGCCGGGTGATGATTTTTATTCATTTGTTCAGATTCTGCCAGACTCTTTCAATAAAATAAAATCAAGCCCGCGCCGGGTCAATTTGATTCCCGCGGTAGTAACCGTCACAGCACCACTGCCTGATCTGGATATCTTAATATTCTCCACCATCCGGCTGTCGGTAAGCTCCTCCATAATATCGGCGAAGGCCTCGGCTTCCAGTTCCATTACCTCTTGATTAACCGGCTGATCCGATTCAATCCGCTTAAGGATGGCATATATCTTTTCCTTCTCTTCCATCGTACACCTCTTTCATGCCAGCACTAATTGCCCTGAAGACAATGACTTCTATTATCGCACATCCCTTCCGGGCATGGCGAATTTAAATTTACTGTCAGGGAGCAAGGCTTGTCCTCTTCTGCGCCTACAAAAAGCGCAGTCCCGGGACTCCACCGGGACCGCGCTGACTGATTGGATCTCCTAGTAGAAGCAAGCACTCAGAATAATAACGAGCAGGATATAAAGAACCAGAATCGCGCCTGTCGATGTCCAAGGACTTACTCCACACGTATTCACGCCGCCTACATTGCCACCGTATCCGCAATCTGCACCCATGAGATTACCTCCTTCATAATGTTGACTACAGAACAGCATATGAGTAAGCAGCCTTATCAGATTGGGCGAAACGGACATAATTTGGGGGCGTATGTACAAGGGCATCCTGCCCGCCCTCACGGCCAGGCAGGATGCATAATGTTACAGATTAATCGGATACCAGGATTCCATCGAAGCTCTCCGGACCTACACGGATTGTACCCAGAAGGTTCGAACTGATGAACGCAGTATAGGTTAACTGCGGAGTAATCGTCGGCAGGAAATCATCGGCAGAGAAGGTGATCACCTGTGGCGCAAGAATACTAAGATTGAAAGTGGAAGTGGCGGAATACACCAACGGATCCGTAGCCAGTGTTCCTCTAACAATAGTTACAGTGATGCCAACCAGTGCAAGGGGTAGCTGAACCGATATCGTTCCTTTCAGAATCACCCGTGGATTCGTACCCACTCCATCTGTAATTAATCCTATCTGTCCGAACAGCTGTGGAGTATCAACTACCAAGATAGGTATTGCAATAGAGTTAGCAAAACTAGCATTCTGCGAGGTTCTACCATCAACATAAGTTCCCATATCAAGCACCTCCTTTCTTGTTAATTTAATATATTCACGATCCTTCCAATTCGCATGGATGATATACCCGCTCTCTTTCCCTATATTACATATTCTCTTACAGCTCCAGCTGTCCTATTCTTCTTTGGTAGTCCCGCTCCGCTTATTGAACGCCAGTTCAAACAGTCCCGTTGCCGATAATCCGGCTAAGCCTCCGGCCCATAGACGAAGAATGAGATTCATATCTGTAAAAGGATACGCAGCCGCTCCTACCAGCAAGCCGATGATCAGCCCCACCGCAGGAACCACGTTGCGCGGAAGGGTCACGCTGTTCTTGACGAGCTGGACCAGCGCCATGACGAATACCGCCAATACGGATGCAAAAGCTAGTACATTGTTAAGTGCATCATTGTACATAACCGCTACCCCCCCTTGCTTGTAACCAGAAGACCGGCGCGGTTCAATACGGTCAGTATCCGGTAGAAATCATAGCTGCCTCCTGACGGCGTATCCAGCAGACCGGCGGCAGACGCTGCCTGTACCGCAGGCTCAGCCCAGGCCGGCACATTCATTACTGTACGGCCCTCAATGACAGTCAGCCGCTCCGCGACACCTTTAATGGCCTGGCCTTGCTCTTGAACGCCGGCCTTCAGTGTATCTCTGCTGACAGACAGCCCTGCCAGCAGCTCCTTCAGTTCCCGCAGCTCGGTTTCCAGCGCCGCAATTTTTTGTTTATCTTCAGCCGACATCTCTTCATCCTCCTTCAGCTCGTCATATTGATACAGGTTATATGAATCCATAATCTGAATCAGCTTGGACGCATAACCCGGGTCCGTTGCGTAGCCTGCAGCAGCAATCTCGCGGGCGGCTGTTTTGCCGTCGACTCCAATAGCCTTGCTGTACAGCTTGGGGTTCCAGGAGACTCCCCCGGTAATCAGCGCGGAATGATCCGTCACAGATTCTCCCCAGTTATTATAGGAACGGAACTGGGCAGTCACCTGTACAGCTTGGCCGTTCCTGTATTCCGTTGTCGGAAGCGCCAGGCTGCCCGCAGGCCCGCTGCCCTTGATGCCGAACAGATTGTTGGCCTTAAGCGTCAAGCCGCTCGTTCCCCAGCCGGATTCCAGCGCTGCCTGGGCAATCGTCAGCGAAGCTGCGATACGGGTGCGCTGCATATCCGCTACTGCGAAAGAAGCGATCCGGGCGATAAATTCGGAGTTCGTCATTGCATCACTTCCTTTCCTACTATATTAAATGCCCCGCCCTGCCAAACTGCCTGTGCTTATCCCTGTTATGATGTATATGGAAGTGAGCTGCAGCTTATACGCACGCAAACAGCGCCGGAGCGGATGCCCCGGCACTGTTTCAATAACCCCCTATATTCCCTTCCGCTAAAATACGCTAAGGATAATAATCAGCAAAATAAACAACACCAGTATGGTGGCCGTTGACGTTCTAAGACCTCCACTCATCTGAAGCCCTCCTCTCTTACGCACATGCCCAGCTTTGACTCCTCTACATCATATGCCTGTAGTCCCAAAAAAACTGGGCGAACGCATAATTTGGGATTTATATGTAATAAAAGTATTGTTAAATCTTCCATCCTGGCTTAAACTAGTAATAATTAACTATATCGGAGGGACTAATTTACTATGCCTTCATATTATTTTAAGGAAATTTGGACACCGCTGAGCTGGATAGGCATTAAGTTTTTCCGGGACGACGAAGGATTTCTGTGGATAAAGAGATGGTCCAATCCACGTAAGCGGTTACGCTGAGTGTAGTGAGATAACGCAAACAACCTTTTATCCGGTCCAAGAGGAGCATTCCCATCCTGCCGATAAAAGGTTGTTTGTTGTTTCTGTCTGCCTCTGATTCCTGATCCTAGGATGCCGCCTCGAAGGTGATCCGGTTCTTCCCGCTCCGCTTGGAGATATATAAGGCTTCGTCCGCGAGCCGCAGCGTCTCAACCGTATCGCCGCCATCCGGACTCCATACAGCAGCACCTACGCTGCAGCCTACACGAAGTTCCTCGCCTTTGATCAGAATCGGCTGGTTGATCTTGCTGATAATCCGCGAAGCCACCACCTCCGCTTCCCTCATCGGTTTGCCCGCCGAGGTATTCAGAATAATCACGAATTCATCCCCGCCCAGCCGGGCAACGATCTCATTGTCCCGCGTACAATCCATCAGCCGGAAGGCTACCTCTTGCAGCAGGGCATCTCCAACCGCATGGCCGAAGGTGTCGTTCACTTTTTTGAAGCCGTCCAGATCCATGTACAAAAAGCTTAGTGTTGTCCGCTTCTGCTTGGCCTTACTGACCGCATGGGCCAGAAACTCATCCAGCGCTGCCCGGTTGGGCAAGCCGGTAAGCTTATCATGCAGCGCCATATCCGACATATAGCTCAGCTTGGTCTCTGTCTTGGTCAGGTTGTTCACCAGACCCCTCAGGGAGGCCGACAGAATCGCAACATCCTTGAACCGCGTAGAGCTCGGGATCTCCACATCGGCACCGGAGCTGAGCAGGTCGGCTGTCCGGGTAATATCCCTCAGCGGTCGGCTGATCCATCCGGCCAGCAGCCAGCCGATCAGTGCGAAAGCCGCAGCGGTCAGCAGACCGCTGATCAGGATGAAGCGTTCAAGCTGATGGACCGAGGCAAAAGCGATGTCCGCGGGCTGACGGATAATGACCGTCCAGCCAAGGCCCGGATAGTTCATGTAACCGTCGCCGTAGGCGTATCCCGTTAAATAGGAGTCACGGCCCCGCTCCTGTTCAATCACGTAGGAGCTATTGCCGCTGCGGGCCTGCTGCAGGACCGCATCCGTCATTCTTTTGCCGGTGAGCGCTGCAGGTCCCAGCAGAATGGTGTCATCCTTCTTGCTGACCACGAATACCTCCACACCCTTAAGCCGTTCCTTGAGCGGATTCACAATGGAGGCCTCGACCTCGCGTGACCACTCCCAGCTAAGATGTGCCGCCAGCACTCCGCTTGTCTGTCCTTGCTTGTCCATGACCGGCACGCTCACATCAACAAATTGCAGGGCTTCCCCCGTCGGGTTAGGCAGCTGCTTAGAGAGCAGCACCGCATCGTGGACATCCCCGATGAAGGTTCCCTTAAGCGCCTGTTGAAAGACCGGCCTCTGGCTGATATTCGTCCCCTGCAGGATCTGATCCGTGGAAGCAACCACATTCCCTGTCTTATCCAGGAAGCCCACCCAGGTAAATACCGGCAGACTCCTCTTCAGCTGATTCAGCAATCCGCCGGCCTCTGCTTGTTCAACGGGCTCCTGAAAAGCATTCAGCTTACTCAAAACTTCTATTTCACCGGAACGTGACCACATGAACTGATCAAGCTTCTCGGACATTTGATTGGCCTCTGCGGCCAGGGAGCTGCCGATACCGACTTCTACGGAAGTGGTGGAACGGTTGCCTATCACATAGCTGAGCATAGCCGTCAGCAGAATGATAATGACCGCAAATGCTGTTGAAAATAAGGTGCGAAGACTTAATGACATGTACACTCTCCTCTTCCGTTGACCTTGTTCATGATTCCGACCACTGAAGATATCTTGCAGCAACATGTCGAAACGGGTCGATATTTCTTTATCGGAAGAGTCCGGCAGAAATATAATACAGCTTCAGGCACACGTCCGTTTTTTCTTGAGTCGTTACCCTACCTTCGCTCCCATAGAGCGGGCCAGCAGCACAGCCTGCTCCACATCCAGCCGCACTCCTTTGAGATCCAGACTCTTCAGGTCAATCCCTTCCAGCTTGGCATCACGCAGATCAGCCCCTGCAAGCTTACACTGGGCAAGCTGGACCCGGCTTAAATCCGCCCCGCGCAAATCCGCCTTTTGCAAATCGCAGCCCAGCATGTCAGCCTCGGTGAACCGGATCTCCCGCAGATCCTGCCTGCTGAGATTCAGATGGCGCAGATTCGTATACGCCCAGTCCCCTCCGCTCAGTGTAATTCCGTCCATATGGGCATTGGCGAAATCCGATCCGACCATCTTGCAGTTCTCGAACTTCGCCACGAACAGATTCGCTCCGGTGAACTTGCAGTTGGTGAACGCGCCATCCTTGTGCAGCGAAGCATTCAGCAGGGCACCGGTGAAATCGCAATCCACAAACCGGCAGCCGCTGGAGGTCATCTCTTCCATAGAAGCTCCCCGGAAGGAGCAGCGCTCAAAGGTACAGCCGTTTATTTCTCCATCCTGCAGTGCCGCGTAATCGAAATTATGCTCATGAAACGTCTCATTTTGATATTGATACATAGTTTATGCACCTCTTTATCTGGGTATTGGAGCAAAGGTATGGTATAACAGATACTATATTAATCTTTAAATATACTACTTTAGGAGATTGTCCAAGTGTAGCCGTTTCGATATAATAGCAAATAAAATCGCGGAGGTAAATGATGGATGACTCCAGCAGAAAAGAACCATTCCGATATGTAATGAACCAGCCCATCGATTGCTGGCTTGAAATTCCCGCCAGTAATTCGGGACCGGGAGCGGGCAAATTGACTGAGGGTATCCTGCTTGACCTTAGCCGCTCCGGCTGCAAGGTCCGCACCTCGCTGAACCTCCGCTTCACCGCAGGGGACACGAAGCTGATTATTCATTTTCAGCTGGCGGAAGAGAAGCTACAGTATGAAGGCAGGGTCCGCTGGGGCTGGATGTTCGGTCTGGGGCAATACCAGTATGGGGTAAGGCTGGACCTGCAGGAAGACGAGGAAGAACAGCTGCTGCGGGAGCTGGAGCTCTGGACCAGCGGAAGAAGCGCGCAAGGCTTGTAGCCTTTGCGCTCCCTAATAATGCATACAAACGCAAGCAAGGCTGATTAGGAGCCTTGCTTGCGTGAAATAAGAACGATGGATTATCCCTCTGCTACACTTCGCTTTATACTTCGATTCGTCTCCTCACCAGCGCAACCATTCCATAGATCATCAGGCAGACCACCGCCACTTCAAACAGCAGCGCGCCTTGATTAATTGGAAGATATTTTATAGTGAATTCACTGCCGGACTGAGAACTTCCAGGGTAAATCTCGAATTTAAAGGCATTATCTAAACCTACGAAATAGGTGTCAAAAAGAAACTTCTCCAGATAACCAATCCCGTTCTCCAGCAGGACCAGAAGGGCGATGCCAAGCCAGACTCTCCCCTTCATGCGCAGACTAAAGGCTACTGTAAAGGAGAACATCACCATCACCATGAGAAATAAGGTGGACCAGACCGATTGAAGCAATGCCCGGAAGCCAACCGTCCATAGATTGCCGGGCAGTAAATCCACCATATTCAGCAGCTTGAGGATTCCCAGATGGGCCAGGCCGAGGAGGATGACCACCCCAATCAGCAGCAGCGCCAGCAGCATGGGAGACAGGACCGTCTGCAGCGCAGTAACCGGCAAAAGCCGCCGCTGATAGGATTTAAGATTACGGAAATATCCGGTAACGGCTATAAATATCATTGCGATGGCTAGGATGCAGTAAATAACCAGATTCAGGGAAGCCAAGCCCGTGTCTATCTTTGCACTGGAGATCCACAGTCCGGCCTGAACGAGCAACGCAATTACAATAAAGACGAGAATGCGTTCTTTTCGGCGTTTAAGATCATATTTCAATAGCTTCAGCATTCGGCAAACACCTCTCTGAACAGCTCATCTACACTCTTCCCGTGCTCCTGTCTCAGTTCTTCCACCGGACGATGCAGCACAATCTCCCCATCCTTCAGGAAAATCACCTCGTCAAAGATCCGTTCGATATCCGTCACCAGATGGGTAGAGAGCAGAATACTGCTGTCCTCCTCATAGAACTCCATCAGCGCATTCAGGATCTTGGTCCGTGCCACCGGATCAACGCCTCCAATCGGCTCATCCAGCAGGTATAATCTGGCCCGGCGGGAGAGCGCTAAGGTCAGCTGCAGGCGTTCGTTCATTCCTTTGGATAACATCCGCACCTTATCCGCTGTACGCAGCTTCATGAAATCCAGCATCCGCAGCGCCTTGGCCTGATCGAAATCCGCGTAGAAATCCTGCTGGAATCTCAGCGCATCCCCGATATTCATCCACGACTCCGTTACCGGCCTATCCGGCATGAAGGAGACGAGCTTCTTGCTCTCTACTCCCACGGGCACCCCGAGGATTGAAATCTGCCCCGAGCCTGGCCAGGCGAGTCCTGAGATCAGCTTCATGAGCGTGCTTTTGCCGCTGCCGTTGGTTCCCAGAAGACCAGTGATGGTGCCGCTGCCCAGCTTGAAGGATACCTGATTCAGCACCTGTCTGGGGCCGAACTGTTTGCTTACATTCTGAATATCAAGTATATCATCCACTCTTCTTACTCCCCCTGTTCTTGGTCCCGCTTATGAATGTTCTCTGCTACTGCAGTTAGAATATCTTCGCCCTGGAAGCCGAGCTCCTGCATCCCGCGGATAAAACGGTCCAGCACATCCTGTGCCATCTCCTTCTTGACGGTCAGAATCGTCTCTTCGCTTCCGGTCACATATCTGCCCATGCCGCGGCGGGTCTCCACGATGGTCTCACGCTCCAGTTCCTGAAATGTTCTTTGCACGGTATTCGGGTTAATCTGCAGTTCAGCGGCCAATTCACGGACAGAGGGAATCTTATCTCCAGGCTTCAGCTTGCCGGTGATAATCTCTCCCTTGATGTAATTCATGATCTGGAGATAAATCGGCTGGTTATTATCGAATTCGATCCCCATCAAGCAACATCCCTGCGTCTGAAGACGGCGAAGCCTGCAAGCAGGAACAGCGTCATGTAGATGCACAGCAAGATAATGGAGAAGCTCAGCGTCATTCCCTGCATCGGCGCACCGCCATCCTGGTAGGCTGCGAGATTAAGGTTAGGGAACAGCACATATTTGTAGAACTCGCGGGAAATGACCAGCTTGTCGATGGTGGTGGCGAAGATGGTCGCCCCAATGGTTACGCCCGTTGATTTCGTCAGAATCCCCAGCATGAACCCTATCGTAGCGTAGACGGTGCAGTACACAGTTGAATATAGCAGCGAAGCAAGGATCTCTCTTATTCCCGCCTCCCCTCCGCTGAGTCCGAATAAGACCGCTCCCGAGAGGAACAGCGCCACCGCTGCAACTACCTGCATGTTCAGTGTATACAGCAGCACAGTTACATATTTGGAGGCCAGGATCGCCGTACGGCTGCGGGCACGGATCAGCAGAAATTTGATCGTCCCCTGGCTGTATTCCCTGGATACAATTCCTGCCGTCCCGACGATCACCAGAATGGCAAGAATCTGTCCAATGCCTCTGGGCTGCAAGGAATCCGCCGTAAAGTCTGCCGCTGAAGCATAGATATCCGTAGCAAATGTACGTGTCATATAGCCCACTGCCAGCGCCAGCACCAGCAGGATGACATAAGGAATGCTATTACTGCGTTTCTTCGATATTTTGAGCCATTCATTCAGAACAAGCAGATTAAATTTACGCAATGCGGTTGCCCCCTGTCCATTTCAGGAAATCCTCTTCCAGACTTTGTCTATTCTCAGTAATCCGGTATATCCCGACCTTGGCTTCGCTGAGTGCCGCCACCAGCTCCGGCACGGCTCCATCTGGCAGCTGCACATGCAGCTCGGAATGGGCTTCATCCGCTCCAGTGACCTTGACGCCCTGCAAGGCTCCGGCCACAGTCCGTGCTGCTTCAATCTTGTCTACCCGGATGGCAAGTGCTACCTCACTCCGCGCCTCCGGTGCTCCAGTAAGCTGTGTCACCGTTACAAGCTTGCCGTTCTGAATGACCACTGCGCGGTGACAGATCTGTTCAATCTCGGCCAGCATATGACTGGAGATTAGAATGGCAATGCCCTCTACCTCTGCTATTCTCCGCATATAGTCGCGCATCTCCCGGATGCCGGCGGGGTCCAGGCCGTTGGTCGGCTCATCCAGAATGAGCAGCTTCGGCGAGTGCAGCAAGGCCTGAGCGATCCCCAGACGCTGGCGCATACCGAGTGAATACGCCCGAACCTTCTTGTTCATCGCCTCCTGCAGTCCCACCAGCTCCACGACCTCCTTGATCCGCGATGTCCCGGCTCCGTCACTCATCCGTAAATATTGCAGCAGATTATCGTACCCGGTCATATGCGGATAGAACTCGGGATTCTCAATAATCGCCCCGATCTGTGAGATCGCCTGCTTGAAATCCTTCCGGATGCTGTGCCCATGAATCAGAACATCCCCTTCGCTCATGCGGATCAGTCCGGTCATCATCCGGATGGTGGTCGTTTTGCCGGCGCCATTCGGTCCCAGCAGCCCGACGATCTCTCCCTTCTGAATCTTGAAGCTTAGATTATCTACAATTGCCTTACCTTTAATCACTTTACTGACGCCCTGCATTTCCAGTACGGTTTGTTCTTGCGCCGGGCCAGACGGCCCCTGAGCCTTAAGAACGGTTGAATTCATGACAGCCTCCTTGTGAAGATAGGTATGGGTGGAGTAGCAATTCCACAGGTTGTTGCTGAGCTGAAATATGTGTATCCTCATCGTTGTGTTGGTGTGTTAGTTAAATAGTACACTAGAGATTTATGTTTGTAAAGCGAGTTTGTGAAAAATTTCCTGAAGCTGTATGTAAACAGGCTATTCGTTCAGGGGTTCTAACCATACCAGTCTCTATCAGCATACATAGAATAGTATTGCAGCTGGCAGTAACGTGCTGCTTTTGCCAAAACGCTCCAAGGAGGAATACACATGAATAAAGAGGTTCATATCTCTCAGACTTATCCAAGACTGACGGTGTACAGCGAAGAAAACTTCCGGGGAAGAAGCAGAATCTACAGAGGCAATCTGGGTATCCGCGATACGGACAATATTCTGGATGGCATCGAAAGCCTCCGCTTCTTCTCGACCAGCAGCAATGCCACGCTCGTTCTGTTCAGCAGAACCCGGTTCAGAGGCAGCTTCCGTGTGCTTCGCGGCAACCACAGCATCCGCGATCTGGATGACTACATCTCCGGCAATGACGTAGAATCGATCATCTCCACCAACCAGAGACTGACGCTGGACCAGATCCGCCGTATCCGCAGCAGCGGGGAACTTCCTGCAGGCTACCGCTTAATCTAACAGAATACGCACGCTGAACAGGGCACCCTCTGGTATCGCCCAGCCGGAGAGTGCCCTGTTTGGTATGACTTTGGATTAGTGAACTTCCTATGATAGGTTATTATTGTAAAATAGTGAATAAAACTAATTATGAAGGAGGACCAACAGAACATGAAGCCACTGGATATCCATCCAACAGCGTTGTATGAGCAGGTTCAGTCCGACATTGGCAGCTTTCAGGTCTTGGCAAACTACAGGCTGAATAGTGTGAGAACCGGGGTCTGGAAGCTGCAATCCACTCAGGACTCTAAATGTTATTACTTAAAAACGTACAGCCGCAAACAGAGATGGCATCCTGAGGTTTACGCCTATCAGCATTGGGTAGGTCACTTGAAGCCGTATGTACCAGAGTTCATCGCTTCTTACGAAGGCGAAGGTTGGCAAGCCATATTAATCACATCCATGGATGGATTAATCATGAGGGATACTGAACTAAGTCCCCTGGCTGTGGAAGCCGCTTACCGTAAGGCAGGTGAATTAACAAAAGTACTGCATGATTCACAGATTGGCGATTGGTTCGGCCGCCCTGATATCAATGGAAACCCAATCGAGTTATCCCATAATGAGGACCCGGTAAATTATGTTTCTAATTCGATTCGGGAAGTTACGGCGCGATGTATGGAGGAAGATCTGCTGCAATCTTCTGAAATAGCTTTAACCGATTGGGCGCTTCAAAATGCTCAAATTTTCCGGCATAGCAAGCCTGTTCCAATAAGCTGGGACTCCACACCAGGCAACTGGCTGGTGGATGACCAGGGTATTTTGACAGGAATGATTGACTTCGAGAATATGTTGTGGGGGCTGGCTGTGGACAACTTCTCCATTCTGTTCGCCAGATATTTCATAGATCATCCATCAGCCAGAGATGCCTATTTTGCAGGGTATGGACTTGAAGTGCTTAAGGACCAGTCTGCTGAAATACAAATATGCTGCATCAAAATGGCCCTCGGCGATATCTGCTGGGGTACTCACAATCATCAGCCCGAAGTCGTCCGATCCGGCAGAGAGCTGATGAAAAGAATACATAATCAGCAGCTTTTCCTGTAAGGAAGCTTGAAGACAGTGCAAGTTCCATGCAGCTTCCCGCCTACATCGCAGCTACCTCTGCCGCCAGCTCCCGGACCTGCTGCTGCAGGACATTCACCTCATCGGTCCCTTCCCAGTAACGGGTGGCGAAATGCAGGAATACGTCTATCTTGCGCAGGAGCATGAGCACCGGAATCGCCGCCAGTTCCTCGGGAGTCAGCGTAACCCTGCGGTTATAACCCCGCCAGAAATCACTGATAATCCGCTCCGAGTCCTCATGACTGAGCAAGGCCGACAGAATTACAGCAGCATCCATAACCCGTACATCCCGGGTGCAGAATTCAAAATCCAGCAGCGCCGTCACCCGGGCCGTATCCGCTTCATCCACCAGCAGGTTGGAAGCATTCAGATCGCCGTGCACCAGCTGATGCGGCAGGCTCTGAAGCTGTTCCAGCGAATCTGCCACATTGTCGTGGGCCTCTACTAAAATTCTCAGCTCCGGCAGCAGCTCCTTCAGAGGCTCGGGCGGGTCCGTCACCAGACCATGCAGCGCTTCACGGGTACATAGCGGATAGGAGGTCTTCAGTTCATAGTACGGTCGGTACACTGGAGCTATCCCTGTCTCCACCTTAGCCAGGGCAACGGATAATGTGCCTGCCGCCTCTCCGAGCGAATCATAGAAGCCAAAATCCTGTTCGGTGGGAGATTCTCCTTCAATATACCCGAACAGGCAGGCAAATTTATCTGTGCCATCCTCCAATTGTACTAACGTCTCCCCCGTAACGGTAAGAATCGGAACAGGTATTGTAAAAGGAAGATTCAATCCATTTAGCTTCTGCAAGACACTATGCTCGAACTCTATTTTATTCCTGTCTCTATGTGTATCATAGACGCGCAGCACAGCGCGGCGTTCCCCGCTCTCCACAAAATACGTTGTATTATTCCAGCCTCCACTCCGTTTGCACAGCGTACCCTTCCATTCAGGCCAGGCCTGACTCAATATAGCTTCCGTAGGCTTATGCCCCCTTTCTTATACGTTCAGAAGCAATTGTAGAATCCGGATACTGCGCTGTCAAATCTACTAGGATTGGGGCGGTTCCCTATCTTCTGATCTAGTCGCCTTTTTTAGCAGCAAAAGATAATCATACAAAACAAACTATCAGGTTTACATATATTACTGTATCAAGAGAAAAGGAGGACTTCCAAATGCCAATTTATACTATCGGTGCAGTGCCCAACCTTGAACCTACTGGAACAGTAATCTCTCAGTTTGTCGAGCTTCGCATCACCAATACAACCGCTGCAAGGCTCGAGCCAATTGTAGTCAATGCCTACAGTGTCACAGATACCGGCCCGGAGGGTATAGCTGAAACCCTGAATTTCACAACAACGTTCGGAATTGCTGCTCCCAATGGAGTAGTGACACTCATCATTCCAACTACGGTGGCCAATTACAGTATCACCGTTTCTTCACCCGGTTTTCCCGGATTCGTGAACGACATCTCGCTATACGCAGTAGCCCGGGATGCAGCCGGATTCATAGTATTTGATCAGGTATATCCATTCGGAGACTGGAACATCATCGGTCCCGTCCTTAGTTAACCTCATTTCATTGCTCAGGCGAGTCCTGAGCTTTTTTTGTTTCTGGTAAAACTGTACAGGATAGCAGCCCGCTCACTATCACGATCACTCCTGACCTGATAAGCCTATGCTTGCACCACTTCAATAATATGCGGAATGCCTGATTATCCGCTATAATATAATCCAAATGATATAAGCAAAGGATGGGATACATATGGACGCAACCGTTAGCAAACGCTGGCTGCTCGCCAGACTCTATGAGCCGGAGCAGACCATCGTGGACTGCCGGTTCACACTGGGCAAGCCTAAGGCCGGCAGAGACAGCTATGAACAAGAGCATATTCCAGGCGCGGTCTATCTCGATTTGGAATTGGATCTGTCTGCTCCTGTAGGCGAACATGGCGGACGCCATCCCCTGCCAGACCCGCAGGAGCTGGCCGTCAGGCTCTCGAAGCTCGGCATCGGCAACGATACTCGTATTGTCGCCTACGACGATGAGAACAGCATGAACGCCGCCCGTCTGTGGTGGCTGCTGCGTTACCTGGGGCATGAGCAGGTATACATTCTGGAAGGCGGCTTCAGCCAGTGGAAAGAGGGTAAATATCCGGTGACGGATCACCAGCCGGTGCGGGTGCCGAGCGCTTTTGTGCCAAAGGTTCAGCCCCGGATGCTGGCAGATGTCCACAAGGTTCAACAGGTATCTGCTAATATGGAGCCTTCGGCTTCTCCAGCCGCCCTTCCTTCAGTCCTCATCGATTCCCGCGCCCGTGAACGCTTCCTGGGTCAGGAAGAGACCTTAGACAAGAAGGCCGGACATATCCCCGGTGCGTTCAACTTCTTCTGGAAGGATACGCAGAATGCGGATGGCAGCTTCAAGAGTGCTGAGGAATTGCAGGAGCATTTCGCCGAGCTGGACCAAGACGCTGAGATCATCGTCTACTGCGGCTCCGGCGTAACCGCCTGCCCGAATGTGCTGGCGCTGGAGAAGGCCGGGTTCAAGAATGTTCGGCTGTATGCGGGGAGCTGGAGTGACTGGATTAGTTATGAGGAGAACACTATCGCCACTGGTGAATAGTAAGCACAAAGAGCCCGCGTCCGACGCGGGCTCTTTGTGCTGGAGTTGTGCAGTTGTATAGTTCGTACAGAGTGCCAAGAGGTGTCTCAAGTCAATAAGGAGTCAACGAGAAGACGGAGAAAGCATCTGCAGCGTGGTCTCTCGGCGGTACTCCATAAAGTACCGGACTCTACATCGTGGAGGCAGTACGGATGCCAACTATAAGATGTAAGAACGCAATTTTCGCTTTGCTGATCCCTGAGACGAAAAAGAGAAAGAGAACAAAACATACCGCCTGAACCAATGTAACCTTAAGGAAGCTATTGTTAATCCTTAGCAGATGTTGTAACAAACTCGTTAATAGTCCAAAAATCTATACAAAAGTTCTATTACACCTGATATAGTCAAGTTGCAATAGTTGGAATATTATCCAACTGGATATATAATAATTACAATCATTAAGAATTATAGTTTGGCATTTATAGAAATGAGGGGTATAACAAGTGGCTAAAATCAAAAAAATAAACAGCAACCAGTTTTTATGAAGTGGAGTGATTTAGAAAACAATTTATGATGAACGTATCTTTGGACTAATGGACCTTCCTTTATATTGGTATAACAGAGAAAAGATGGTTTAAATTAAAGAGATGCAGGTTTTGAATAATAGCAAGAATGCCTACTTGGAAAACGCGATGAATAATTTCATTAAACCTCTGTAATCAGATTCACAAAAATCACAGCCGATTAATTGTTACCCAGAGATCAAGAAAATTCTAATACCAATTATTAAAAGAAAATCAAAAAAGCTAGAAACGGTTTAATTTTATCTAAATTTTTGGTATTAGATCGAATTCCTATTCATAGTACTGTCTCTAATATTTGGGTCAATGAAACATTTCAGATTTAAAGGTGAAAATGACCTGTCACTCAAACAGTCCTTAGATACTCTAGTTTATGAAATAAAAGAAGGTTAAATGAGAATGGACACTGAACTACAATCAAAAACATTAAAAACAAGAGGTGCATGACTATTGGAAGATTTACTTATCCCTTCAAGGTATGAAGCTTTAAGCAACATTAAAAGCAAAGATACATTCAGACATTTTATTGTAGAAGTGAAAGATGCTATTGATGAAATTGAAGAAATATACAGTGATATGTGTGCATCTGGACAGGGAGCCTTTTTAATATTACATGGAAAATCCGGATCTGGAAAAACAACATTTTTACACACCCTCCCCCTATTTCTAAAAAATATTGAGATAGTTTCAATAGGAAATGACGAAGATATTGACAGCAATTTATCAACCTTAAAATTAACTGATAGGGACTTCAGGATAATTATCATTGAGGGTAGAGAAGCGATTAAAGACTCCTCAAATGAAGAAATCGAAAAAAGTTTACATAGGATTAATAATTTTATTAGAAGCCAGAGAGGCAACAACACTTTGGTTGTTTGGTTATGCAACAAAAAAGAAATGAGAGAAAAATTGATTGAACTTGCTAATGAAATTGGTGCTGAATCATTACTAGGTTTAGATAAGAATTATATGCTATTCAATGGTCCTAAACGGGTAAAATTTCTAAATATAGCTATGAATACAGTTAGCACCCTTAATGAAGGAATAAGCTTATTAAACCTTGGTATTACAGAAGAACAAGCAACAAAAATGATTGATGAGGATGATACTATAGGAAAATACTTAACTAAAATAAGAAAGAAATCTCAAGAAAGCACAAAATATATAAAAAAATTAGTTGGAAAAGAAAAATGTAAGATGTGGATTGTCGTGATATCTGGGAATGATCCAATTAAAGATGTTTCAGCATTGACTTTGGGGAGTAATGCTTTTGCAGATATTGAGAGATTAATGGTTGCTACTGAAGCTAACATCGTAGAAGAAATTAAAAATTATTCAGAATACATTGGTAAGCTATCTTCTTATTTTGAATGCAGAATTCTAAACATCTCCACATTAGCTACAACATCTATTATTAGAGATTATTATAACTCCAGTTTAGAGTTAAAGTTAGTAGAGAAAAATTTCGAGACCAAAAAATCAGATAAAGGAAAAGAATACTTACTCAAGTCACAGCTTGGAAAAGCTATTAGTGATGAAAAAATAGGAATGGGTAAAAAAGGCGCCAAAGTTGGCTCAAATACTATTGCATCTTTCGGAAAGCTAGCAGAGATAGCAAAAGACAATGATGCGTTGCTAAACACGGCAATAGCAGACGCATTAGTAGATTGTGAACTAATAAAATCATATGAACTTGAATCTAATTTTGGTGAAGGATTAAAAAGGCGAACGGATATTCTATGCACTACTGACGACATACCAATTAGATTAGAAATAATGTGGAGAAAAAAAACCTCTCAAGCAGAAATTTCCAATTACACTTTAACAAAATTATTTAATTATGCAAAGGCAATAGAATTATTGGATTAAATATTCAATTTTTACAATAATATTCAGTATTTCAACATTGCTATTACTATATCTCTAATGATGATAATTGGACATTGCTCTGCTATTAGTATATCTATGAATTTTATTAATATTGAATAAGCATTTTGGGGGGATTTCTTTACAGCTAGTTATTCCAGGAGAATAAACACCAAAAGAAAGCACTGAGATAATCACTCAGAAAGAATAGTAACTAATACTTATCTTTTGAATGTTCCCTCCCCTTTGCCTTGTTACTACATAATTCACCCATCCATACGCAAGTAAAATATATCAAATTAGTTTGAGAAGAACATCGATGCACTAAGTTTGACCAATAGAGCCAGATCCCACAGCTTTCAGCAACCCGAATGATCAGCCCTAATAAACGACTAGCCGTGGTCAAGTTAATGCCGTGCCAAGACTTTGTTTGCCTGAGATACGGAGGTCTGAGAACAAGAAACGACCTTTCAGCAACGGGGGTACATTGATTCGGATGCTTGACTCTTTACGCAGCTTCTGAATCTTTTACTGCTGTTGAATGCTCTACCTGCCTCATCTCGCGGGGTAGTTTATTCCAAAGTGTGCCCTCCTCTGGTTCGGGAACAATGGATGGTTTGGCTAGCACGCGTTCTCCTGACCTCAGGCTAGTAAACTTTATGCTTCTGTCTCCTAAGCAATGGTGCAGATTGATACATCGGCACTTGGCGATGGTGCTCTGATGCAGTGTAGTCTTATCTTTTTTCTAAATCCGAAGGTCACACTCTTAAAGCAGTTTCTAACAGCAATGCCAGCTGGAGTGACTGGATCAGCTATGAAGATAACCCGTTGGCTACAGGAGACGAGTAAGAGCCGATTGACCGCATCGGACTCGAGTTTTGGGGCTGTGACAGGTTGCCGGAAGGCAGGCTGCTCACGGCCCTTTTTCGGCATTTTCGCGTGCGCTGTTCCAGAGATAGACAAGTTGGTAATTTGAGGATTGACAATGCGGCCCGTTAAATTTAAAATAATCACAGCGGAAAAGTATGATTTAAATTATTATAAACTCAACCATCGAAGGAGATTTTAAAAATGACCGCTCTCCAAACCTTTAAAGCATCTGCGCATTTGCAAGACGGAGTCCAAGTGAAAGTAGCATCCCGAAACTTTGAATTTATTATTGACGAGCCCAAAAGCTTGGGCGGAACTGATACCGGTATGAATCCGGTCGAAGCTTTGCTGGCCTCACTGGGAGCATGTCAGTCTATCGTAGCCAGAGTGTATGCGCCTAAATTCGGCGTGAACCTCAAGGATTTCTTCGTGGATGTAGAAGGCGATCTTGATCTGGATGGCTTTTTCAACAAGACGCAGGTGCGTCCGGGCTATTCAGAAATTCGGTATACCTTCCGTATTAAAACAGATTCACCCAAAGAACAGGTTGAAGAATTTGTACGATTCCTGGAAAGCAAATGCCCAGTTGGAGATACGCTTGCAAACCCGGTTAATCTCAAGCTGGAAAGCATTATCATCGAAAGCTAAGCGACCGATAAGAACCGAGAAGCCTTGTCGGACGCAGGTTTAGGGGCTTTTCTGTCAACAACTCGTCCACTCTCGGATGTACTCCAGCCTTCAGCAAGAGACTTGCATGTATATGCCTAAGGTCATGGAACCTTATCTTGGGCAAGCCCGACTTCCTGACTATACCAATCCAATTTGATTCCAAATCGTACGGATTTACATTCCACACTATATTCGTCCGTTTGGCCGGACCATTCATATCATTGCTCAAGGCTCAGGACACTACGTATACCTGGATCAGCCCGAGCTTGTTAAACAAGCAATCTCTCCATGCTTGAACAATAGTTTTATTAAAACTGTAACAATGTATTACACTGAAGAAGCGGGAAACACGAATGTGCAGCTGCATGTGAGGAGCTGGAGCGACTGAATTAGTTATGAGGGGATTACGATGGCGGCAGGAGCAGGATAAAGGCAAAGAGCCCAGATCTGTGGGCTCTTCGTTCTGCCAGTATTTCTCTTCCTCTACTCTGTGAGTGTCGCTATTCATATTCGCTTTAGAATCTCACCGACACTCTAACTCACAGCAGAGATGCCAAATCGATAGACAGTCGGTGAATCGGCTGCTGAACTGGCTGTCCCAGCCGGTAGCAGAAGGAAGGTCTCGGCTCTTCGGACAATTGCTTACAGACAAGACCGCCGTCATGAAAATCATGCAGACGCAGGGATAGTTGGCGCGGCGTTATACCGGTGAGCGACTTGCGGATATCCTCGAACCGTTCATTATTAAAGTTCAGCGTTAGTAGAACAGACAAGCCCCAGGCTCTGTCTGAAAGTCTGCCCTGTCCAATCTTCTGTTCGCTGAGTTGGACAGCACGCGCGGCTTCTCGGTGAAGCCGCCCTTTGTCGGTCAGCACATACTCAGGAAGGAGCGGGTGCCTCCGATCTTGCGGAGAAAGATGAATGAGCAGACCATCCGCTATCATCTTCTTCAAATTGGCAGTCAGCCGGGAGGGAGCGATACCTAGCTTGTTCTGCAGCGGGGTGAAGCGACCGCCACGTTCGTCAAGCGACAGCAGAATGGGCAAGGTCCATTGCCCGGTCAGCTCCCGGCTTAGCTTGAGTATCTCTTCTTTCTTGATCAAGAGTCTGTAAGGGATTCGGCTAACATCAAATTATGCCCGTCGGGGTCCACGAATGTAGCCAGCTTGGTCAACTCCGGAATAAGTTCAACTTCACCAATGAAAATTACCCCTTTACTCTTGAGCAGTTGTATCGCTTCCTCGATATTCCATACCTCAAATACGGTCGAAGAAGTAGCCGGTTCTACGGTGTCTGCCACTGAAAAACCAATAACACAGTCCTTAGTATTGGTACTCACCATGGCCATGCCACTCTCTGCATCATGAAAGATAACCTCGAAACCAAGCTTTCCTGAGTAAAACGCCATCGTCTGCTCCAAGTCGGATACGCTGTACCATACGGTAAGACCTGATCTGTACATATTCAGCCTCCTTAAGATAAATACAGAATTAACTACCGATAGTATACCCCATATAATAACGGTAGTAAAGTAATCATAATCATCGTCAATACTGCTAAGAGGCTAGCGGGATATCCTCTTTCTATAGAGTTTGGATACAACTCCCCGTCTCTCACACGATCTACGGACAATGTACAAAGCGGATCATGGTTACGTATATTAAAAGCATTAACACGGCTTTTTAGTCAAAGCTGTCTTTTAAAGAGGTGAACCGTGTGCCTATTAAAACAGGTAGCCAATACATCGAACGTATCGACCGGCAAAATATCAATATCTTTTACAAAGGAACACGGATCGAAGCTCCTTTATCAAAGCATCCCGCATTTCAAGGTCTCATACAAACCCAAGCCGAAATGTACAACATGCAGTGTGATGAGCGTTATTTAGCGCAGATGACCTATCCTTCACCCGATACAGGAGAGCCTGTGGGTCTATCTTTTCTTCCACCCAAGAATGCTGAAGATTTACAGCGCCGCAGAAAAATGATTGAACTCTGGTCCAACTGCCATCATGGGTTTTTAGGACGTTCCCCGGATTATATGAATACAGCCCTCATGTCTCTGTTTACAGCTGCCGATATCCTTGAGGAGCTGAATCCGAAATATGCTGAGAACCTCAGGAAGTACTATGCTTACTGCCGGGATCATGACATTACCTTATCCCATGCATTCATCCAGCCTCAAGCAAGCAAAATATCCGGCCAGATTGATGCTACAGAGGATTCTATCGCTGCTAAAGTCGTTGAAATCAATGATGAAGGGATGATAGTAACCGGTGCTTTTATGATGGCAACACAAGGGGCTACATGCGATGAAATGCTTGTATTCCCGACTCCTTCCCCCTCGTTTGTGGATGATGATAATCCGTTCGCGTTTGCCTTCGCCGTGCCTAATGATCTGCCTGGAATGACCTTTTTTTGCCGTGAAAGCTACGCTGCCTCATCTGCCTACGACCATCCGTTAAGCTCAAGATATGAAGAAATGGATACACTAGTGATATTTGACCGCGTTCTTATCCCTCATGATCGTATATTTTATTACGGAGATGAAATGTACTGTTCCCGCTTGTTCGGCGAGAGTCACTTCCATACGCATCTGGCCCATCAAATCATCACCCGCTATATTGTAAAAACCGAGTTCTTTCTCGGGTTGCTGGAAGCTTTGGCGGAAGAACAAAATGTTATCCCTGAGCCCCATACTATTCTGCCTATTTCCAGAACGATAACCTATTTAGAGACCTTCAAAGCCTTAAGACTTGCTTCTGAAATTGGGGCTTCTCCAGACAAATTCGGATATCTCGTTCCAGACAAAGGTCCACTTTTGGCTTCGTCCGTTCACTTTTCGGAGTTTTATCCAGAACTGATTGAAATGGTTCAAAATCTCAGTTCAAGCGGTCTCATCATGATCCTCTCGGAGTCCGACTTCGATACAAGTGCTGGTGCGTACCTCAATCAGTATTTGAAGGGTACGGCTTCGGAGGCTTGGTTCCGAAATGCTTTATTCCGGCTTGCTTGGGAACTGGGAGCGGGTGCATTCGGGGGGCGACAAATCCAGTTTGAGCGGTTATTTTTTGGCAGCTCCCAAACTCTGGCCTGGCGCATGTACAACAGCTATGATAACCATGAATCCTTCCGTCAAATCATTCACGAGTTCATTGCCCCAGAAGAAACTGGATTAGTTATGAAGAAAATCCGGTAACTCAAAGACACTCTTCTCATTGTTCTGAGGAGAGTGTCCTTTTTTCTAAAATTAAAGCATAATTGACATTGTGTAAATAGCGACCACCTTTTATAGTGATGATAATTCTAAATAAGAAAGAGCGTCGAATATTATCAAAAGGTTCAATTTGTACTACAAAGCCGAATTGTGTATGCTGGCAATGGCTATGTATGTAGGTGATTATCTGCCGGTGATAAAAACAGCAGACGATGCTCCAGTAATGTAAGAAATAAGCGCACAATAGCGAACGGGGGTGCAAAGAATGAACAGTAAGGATGGAATCCCGCCTGCGGGAGCCTTCGGACAGCTTGATCAGATGTGGTTCAGGCTTCGGAGCAGCCAGCAGAACAGCAGTCTCACGGGAGAGTGTTCACTCCGACTGCAATTCCTTGAATCGCATCTGCTCCTGATTCCAGTTTCGGGCCGGGGCTGGATCACTGTGGACGGCAAGTATGGCGAACTCAGAGCGGGAGCTGCCTTTGTCTGCCTGCCGGGGCAATTAATCGAAGCCTGCCTGGACGGTTCAGGCGAACCGAATATATACATTCTGCGGTTTGATGTATTTAGCCAGAGGAATCTGCCTGTACAACCGGGCCGGATAAGCTCAACGGAGCCCCCGCTCCCCTTCTCCCTGGAAGGAGAAACCGCGATGTCTTCAACAGTTACATACAGCAAACACTGTGAGGCTATCACCGCTTCCCTTGGCAGTACAGACCCTTTACAGCAGCTGCTTGCCCAGAGCAGATTCTATGAGCTGCTGTTCAGTCTGCTCAGCGATGCCAGGCAGCTGCAGCCTGACGATACCGATACGATTATGGAACGCGCCAAGACCTATATAGAGCAGCATTACCGTGAAGAGCTTTCTATCCGCCTGCTGGCGGGCGAAGCAGGTACAAGCGTAAGGCATTTTATCCGGCTGTTCAAGCAGAAATATGGTCTTAGCGCCATCGAATACCTGACCGAATACCGGATCAGACAAGCAAGAAGTCTTATGCTGCCGCATTCGAACTATGAATTGAAGGATATCGCCGCTTATGTCGGTTACAAGGACGTTCCTTATTTCCGGCGCAAATTCAAGCAAATTACCGGGGTAGCTCCGGCGACCTTCATGCGGAATGCCAAGCTGAAGATCGTTGCCTACCACGGCAGCCTGATTGGGGCGTTGCTTACCCTTAATATTATTCCTTGCGCCGCACCGGCTGACCATCCCTGGACAGAATATTACCGCCGTAAATATGAGACAGATGCGGTCCTGCCGCTTGCCCAAGATGACGCTATCCGCATCCAGCAGCTTGCTTCCCTCCGCCCTGATTATATTCTGGGGCTTGAGCAAACGCTAAGTCCCGCCATTCAGCAGCAGCTTCAGGAGCTTGCCCCCACTTCGCTTGTTCCCCGGCTCCAAATGGATTGGCGGACGGAATTACGCTTCATCGGACAATCTCTTGGCAAGTCAAAGGAGGCGGCGGCTTGGTTAGGCACCTATGAACGCAAGGCAGAAACAGTCCGTGATGAGTTGGATTATGAGCTTACCAAGGGCAAGCTTCTTATCGCCCAAATATCCGGTCATACCCTCACCGTATTGTCTAACCGGAGCTTGGCCGAGGTGTTCTACGATGATCTGCATTTCATCCCCGCTCCCCTTGTTAACCGCAAGCTAAGCCGTCAGACCTTGACCCTTGCGGAACTGAAGTCTGCGGATGCGGACAAGCTATTGTTGATCGTAGACGAGGATGCCGACTCTCAGACCATGTGGTCGGAGATCCAGCATCAGGAGTTGTGGAAGCTGCCTGATCCCGCCGGATATTCGCGTGTTGAGCTTCTCCCTCCCTACCCTTGGACAGAGTATACCTCGTTCACACAAGAGCTGATTCTTGACCTGACGCCATCCCTGTGGCGTAATCGGATATGAAATATTGGCGTGATCATCTATAGTCGAAACCAAGGGATTGTTTTATACTCCTAACAGTGATATTGATTCTCACTCTCATGTGAGATGTAAGGTATCGAAACTCAGGAGGTTATAGAATTCATGCGACAGATAAGAACAGGAATAGCATTCTGTATGGCCGCTCTGCTGGTACTGGTAATGGCAGCTTGCTCTAATAACGCGGGAAAGGCCAAGGTAGATGCTTCAACAGAAGCGGACTTTCGTCTGGTAAACAGTGAGAAGGGCGAGATTAAGATCCCGGCCCATCCGACCAGAGTCGTCGGCCTATCCGTAGTCTACCCGGAGTTTCTGCAAGCGTTAGGCGTTACACCCGTTGCTGTGCAGAACTACCAGGAAGAATTCCCAACCTATCTGCAAGAGCCTTTCAAGGATACGCTGAAGATGGGAATTGCCAAAACTCCGAATTTTGAAATGATACTGTCTTCCAATCCAGATCTTATTCTTGCTCCTGCATGGTGGGCAGGCAAGGATTATGACCAGTTATCCGGAATCGCACCGACGGTTCTGCTGCCCGAGCGTCAGGACTGGCGCGATGAACTGAAGGACATCGCCGCGGTGCTGGACAAGAAGGAAGCTGCCGAGAAGGTTATACAGGAGCTGGAAGACTATGAGGCCAAGGCCAAGCTGAAGCTTGATGAGCTGGTTGGCAACGAAACCGTGTTGTATGTGAGGGTTATGCAGAATAGTCTCGTCCTCAATGGAGATCAGGTAGACCGCGGAAAGTTCATTCATACCACCCTTGGTCTGGAGATGATTCCGAATTTCCCCGAGCAGTCTCCGTCCATCTCTCTGGAGAAATTACCGGAGTACAACCCTGACCACCTTATTATTCAGTTGAACAAAGAGGATAATGCTGAGATTAAGCAAACCTATGAAGATATGCTGGCGAGCCCTTTATGGAAGAATATGAACGCGGTTAAAAAGAATCAGGTCATTACGATGGGGGACAAGGATTGGTTCAACGTGGGCATGTCTCCAATGGCAAACCGCTATGCGGTTGACGTGGTTCTGGAGGCCTTTGAAGGCAAGTCGAAATAAAGGGGATTTCAGGATGTACGATACTGGCAAACTTCAAGGGGTGGAACGTTATTTCATCCATCAGGAAGCCGTAGAGAATGTAGTGATTACTTTATCTCTTACTGAATTATGCCAGCCTTCCGCAGCAGAGCATCTGCTCGGCACTTATGCTTCTATGCTTGGAACGGCGGACAAACGAATCGCGGCGGCCATCTTTTGCAGCTGGATTGCCGGAATCTGCGGAGCCAAAGCTGCACTGCTCACGGCTGGACACCCGATGGC
Organism: Paenibacillus sp. FSL H8-0332; assembly: GCF_037963835.1. NCBI lineage: Bacteria > Bacillati > Bacillota > Bacilli > Caryophanales > Paenibacillaceae > Paenibacillus > Paenibacillus sp. FSL H8-0332. The sequence goes on along the minus strand of NZ_CP150145.1, from coordinate 2,961,940 downwards.
TTCTGCTGTGTGCCGGAGCAATATGTCTGTGCAGCTCCTCCGCACGGAGGGCTACCCCGAATTCTCCTTCCCCGTCCATGATCAGCGGGAGGGTATCTATGACCGGACTGGTCAGGGAAATGAATTCATAGACGAGCTTGGAATGTTCTACCAAAATGATGTCAGACCGATTATAGCGGCGCTTGCCGAGGCTTCACAGACCAAGCCAGTGATGCTGTGGAAGCAGGTGTACAGTCAGTTATATACCTTCATGGAAGAGGAAGTCCAGGATGCAGCAAGTGAGAGCCGCCGCGCTCAGATCGCCGAACAATTCAAGACTGTGACCTGGGCGCTGCAACCGGAGAACTTCGGACTTCGCAGCAATCCGTTCCGCATTATACCCAGATTCAGAACGGACCCCAGCCCCCCCTACCATACGATATCCATTAAAGCGACCTGCTGTCTGGCCTACCAGCTAAGAGCGGATCATTCCTACTGTAGCAGTTGTCCTATATTGCCGGAGTAACCGGAGAATTATAAGCTGAGTACCACCCCTCAAGCGGCTACCGGAATGGGATATTTCCCCATCCGGTTTTTTTTTGCAAATTAACACACTTCACTATACAAGAATATCCGCCATATTCCGACATATTATTTAAGAGCTTTTGCTCTAATACATATCCGGGAGATGACCTATGTCACAGCTAATTCAAAAACGGCCAGTCCGTTCAACCAGCATCGCCAACACATTGGCCATTGTACTGCTAGTCATTATTCTTGTCGTCTTCTCGATCCTGGGTACCTTCTTCTATTCCAGCACCCGAAGCATTCTGGTCAGCCAGCAAGAGTCGATGCTGATTACCAAGACGCAGGGAATTGTCAGCCAGTTCGATGCTTTGTTCAAGGAGAAGGGCTCACTGGTCAAACAAATGTCCACCAACTCGATTTTCCAAAAATATATTGAGAGCACTACAGCAGATCAAATCACTACCTCCCCCCACGCAGCAGAAGCACTCGCTACACTTGCGGACATTGTAAAGTCAGAGCCCTCCTTCGCCGATGCCTGGGTTGCCGGGTTATCCGGGAAGGGATATTTCCTCCAAAATGACGGTCTGGCCTCTAACTCAGACTTCGATATCCGCGCCCGCCCCTACTTCAAGCCCGTATCTGAATCTAAGGGTCTCTATTATTCTGAGCCTTACGCCGATGTCAATAGTGGCAAAATGCTGATGGGCATTTTCTATCCGATTCTGAATGACAGCAGCCAAATGATCGGCTTCATTGCCGCAGATATTGCCTTCGATGACATCCCGGAGATCATGCAGAGCTATTCCTTGGGAAGCACCGGATTCTCCATTCTGGCTACCCGCTCAGGCGATATTCTCTACCACCCGGATAAAGCCAAAGTGCTGAAGGAGAAAATCACAGACAGTCCGGGCGATCTCGGGGCCATCGGCAAAAAAATGATTAACGGCGAATCCGGCGTATCGCTCATTGATGATAATGGTGACCCCCGTTACATCGGCTATGCCACCAGTAAGGATACCGGATGGTCTGTCGGCTTAACCATTACCCGGCATGAGGCGCTTAGCGAGCTAACATCCTTCACCCGGATTACCATTACCGGTTTTGCCGTGGCCGCGCTTCTGCTGGTAGTCATCTGCTATCTCATGCTGCGTTACCTCTTACGTTCTATTCCCAAACTGCTCGCTGCTATCAAACGGATTGCAGACGGCGACCTGACTGTTCAGCTCAATGACACTTCTCGCAATGAGATCGGGCAGATTGCTCATGGCATTGCAGGTATGGTCCAGAAGATTCAAGGCATGATTCAGGTGATCCATAATACGACTCAGGTGCTGGCCCAGTCCTCCCTCAACCTGCAAGCCGTCTCCACCAAAACAGCGATAACCATGAACGAAACGGCTACGGCCATCAATGAAATTGCGAATGCCACCAACTACCAGTCCGCTGAATCCGAGAGCATTCTCCACAAAACCGGTGCCTTGTCGGATCAAATTGACGAAATCACCAGTGATGCCCAGGCTGTAGGAGCCATGGTACAGACCTCTGCGCAGCTCAGTAGTTCAGGTCTTGACTTGGTCGAGCAGCTCTCCAAAGCCGCAGAAGACAATCACCGATCCACACAAGCGATGTCATCACTCATTGAGGATATTGATCTGAGCCGTCATGAGATTTCGGGTATCGTAGGCACTGTGAATCAAATAGCAACACAGACCAACCTGCTCGCCCTTAATGCTTCCATTGAAGCGGCACGGGCAGGTGAGCATGGCAGAGGTTTTGCCGTGGTGGCTGGTGAGGTGCGTAAGCTTGCCGAGCAAACAGCCCGGGCTACCGAGGAAATTTACAAGAAGGTCAGCGCCATTGAAGAAAAAACAAGCCTGTCCGTAGAACACACTACTCTTGGCCTTACGATTGCGGAGGAGAATGCCAAATCTGTCGAGAATGCGAAGCAGGTCTTCTTTAGCCTGAACGGTGACCTGGAGGAACTGAAGGTACGGATGCTGCAGATCAGCAATAACACTTCGATTGTCCACAAGCACAAGGATGAGATCCTGCAGGCGATTGAGGTCATCTCTTCGACGACTGAGGAGAATTCTGCCTCCACTGAAGAGGTAAGCGCCAATACGCAGGAGCAGCTCGGCAGTATTGAGCAGGTAGCTGAACTGTCCAGAGAGCTGAGCGAAATCTCACAGAGGCTGGAGGAAGAGCTGCGGCAGTTCAAGCTGGAATAACGGAATATACAAAAACATCGCCAAGTAGGAACACTCACTTGGCGATGTTTTTGTCATTCGGAGGCATTAGCTCGATCCGGTGCTATTTTAACATATATTTGCTTATCGTCTTAGGTGCATAACTCCTCGAAATGTAAAGCTCCCCGCCTCCCGCATAAATGTAATTATGCCCGGTTTCGTAGTCATGCCAGCTTGTGGAAAGATGATATTTGATCTGCAGGTTCCCTGGGTCAAGCACATAGAAATCTTCCTTCGCTATATCTCCCTCAAAGGTCTCAGGATCAATCACAGCCGGACGCTCCTGCCATTGGTACTGCTTCTCGACCGTAATCTCGCCCGATGGCGTTATCCTGTAGTACCATTCGCGGTCCCCGGCTTCACCGATCTGCTGCTTGCCAAGCAATTGGTTGTTTTTACTGTGCAGTCTGTAGACGTTATCGCTCTTGATCAGATAGTTGTTGCCTGTAGTATCAATCCGATCCGTCTTATTCAAAGGACGCACCCACTTCTTGGTTCCGCTTGCGTCATAGCCGAGTAATAGCCAGGTATCCGCACTGCTCATCTGAATCAGGAACGACCCGCCGCGAAGCGGGTGTACCTGGAAATAGGGGTTGTTCACTGTTTTGGGAACAGTGTAGGTAGCGAGCGGTTTTGTCAACGCATTTAGGCTGCGGTATACGCTGATACTAAGGACTTTGTCTTGTTTATCTATCAACTCATGCTTAACGTACCCGTTCGGCAGCAACTCAAGTATCCCTGTGGTCCATTTGCCGCTGAGCTTATGCTTGCTTACCTGCTTCCCGTCCTGATTGTATTCGGTAAAAGCAATAGTTTTTGTGTTGACACTTAGTCCGGACCGAATACTAATATTTCCGTTATCCAGCAACAGCGGCGAGTAGGAATCCGTTATCGTTTTGGTCCATTTCCGTTTGCCGTTCGGATCGACAGCGGTGAGATCGTAGGGAATACCGCCTTTCTTTTTGTAGACATAGGTGTAGCCGTTACTGACAGAATACAAACCATGAGCAGTAAACGGCTGGTCGTTGGCCATGTCCGAATAGTCATATACCCAGTTGGCAGAACCTTGTGCGCGGTCAATGGATGCGTACAACATGCCAGAAGTCTTCTTCTTGGAAGGGGATACGGTTACGGTCTTTAGCAGCGGAATGAACATCCGCTTATTGCTCTGTAGGGTGTCTATAGTGCCCCAGAAGCTAAGACCATCCGGCAACGTATAGCTCCATTCCGGCGTAGGCAACTGTTCAATGACCTTCCCGGCAGCCGATGAATGCCCGGGCAGCAGCACTTGTGCAGCCAATAGCAGCGCAAATGCCGTGGTGAGAAACTTGAATCGTTTTGAAAACATACTCCTATCCCTCTTTTGCTATGTATTAATGTTCCAATCTGAATTATTATATGATCACGCAGACCATAAGGACAGGGTAATAAATGGATTGCCATCTAACAGGCGGAGTTGTACTACCTGTAAGGCTAAATTCATCGCCCGTGGAAAGGAGGGAATCTTCATTGGACGAGACTATAAATATACATGAGCACATCCGGATCTGGAATCATGCAGTATTTCAAATTATGGATGTCAGGCATATACACATACAGAACGGTGATGACGTCAGGCCGTATCTGCTTCCTTCCAGCGCCTATCTTTACGTTACACAAGGTCAAGCATCTGTAATTTTGGACGGAGCTGGGCATGCTGCCAAGCCTTACTATCTGCTTCATGGGGGCAAGGGCGCTTATCTCGATATCCGTCTTACAGACCATTCCTTCCAGTACTATCTTATTCTATATAAGGCCAGCTTGCCGCTGTCCGGGAGGCGATATTCACCGGCGCGGACGGACGCAGATCTCTCCTTTTCCTTGCAGTACGGATTCATTCCGCTCCATCCGGCAATTCTCTATCAGCTGGCTGAGCAGATGCTGGACGAATGGCTTGTGCAGGAACGGCTGGAACGGTTGCATGCCAAAACTTTATTCTACCAGTTTGTCTACGAGCTGCTTCAGCAAATGGATGAGCAGCAGGTCAGCCCCGTAAGGCCGGATCTGATCTCCCAGATCATCCGTTACATAGAGCAGCATTATGCCGAACCGATCACGCGGGATTCGCTGGCACGTATTTTCAACTATAGTGTACCTTACCTGTCCAAGTATTTCCGGCGCGAGACCGGAACAAGCATCATTGATTATTTGATTCGCATCCGAATGAATCAGGCGGGAGACTTGCTGCAGAAGACCGACCTGTCTATGCAGGAAATTGCACGCAGCATCGGGTACACCGATGTATCCTATTTCATCCGATTGTTCAAAAAGACGGCAGGCGTCACCCCCGGAGAGTTCAGAAACGCATCGTTGCGCCAAGCTAACAATTCCTATCGTCCTATCATTAGGCTTCAATCGTCCATTGCTCCGCGCAGACTTCGTCACTATATTGGTAACAGAGATGATAATCATTATCAATACAGTGGAAAAGGAGATTTACCGATGTACAAGAGCAAATTACCTGTAGGAGTGACTGTATTGCTGTGCCTGACACTCCTGCTAAGCGCCTGCGCAAGACCAGCGAATACGAATGGCGGAGCAAGCAATTATGCTGGAGCAGGCACAACTATAACCACGGGCAGCAATACCGGCAATGCAGAGGCCGGGAAGACAAATGTCAGTACCGAGACTATCACCTTCAAAGCTGTGAACGGTGAAATACAAATCCCCAAGAATCCGCAAAAAATCGTTATGGTCGCAGGAGCCTTCACCGGGCATCTGCTGGCACTGGGACTAAAACCGATTGCAACCGGGGATGAGTCTTTTAACAACTACACAGAAGGTAAACTGGACAACGTTGTCAATCTCGGCAATGACATCCCTTACGAGCAGATTATTGAGCTGCAACCGGATTTAATTGTGGTGTGGAATGACCCGGCTGCAATTGAGAAGCTGTCCCAGATTGCGCCGACCGTCGCTGTAGATTACGGAGTTCCTTTCCGGGAGCAATTAATGGAATTCGGGACAATGACCGGCCGGGAAGAGCAGGCCAAAGCCTGGATTGAAGCGTGGGACACTCAAATCGCCGAATACAAACCGCTTGTGAAGCAGGCTGTAGGTGAGCGCACGGTATCGATTTTTGATGCAGGAAGTGCCAAGGAGTTCTATGCTTACGGCAGCTTTGGCCGGGGCGGCGACATTATCTATGGCGAGTTCGGACTGAAGGCACCGCCGATTATTCAGAAGGAAGCTATAGACAGCGGCCAGGGCTGGGCCAAGCTATCCCTTGAGCTGTTGCCGCAATATGCCGGGGATTATATTTTTATCAGCGGATGGACAGGCGAGGAGAATGCCACGTGGATCTTCGAGGGCAACATCTGGGACAGCCTCCCCGCTGTTAAGAATAATCATGTCTACCGCGAGAATAGCCGCGGCTTCGTATTCAGTGACCCGATCTCACTGGAAGCCCAGCTCCAATTTGTTGTAGACAGGTTGCTGGGAACGAAATAGCAGTATACCCGGCTGGTGTTCGGTGAAAATAAAGTATTAGACTGGGTCATTGATTCAACGCGGTTTTTGAATTAAAGAATCTTTAGCTTTTGAAAAATAAGTTTTAGACTGATCCATAAATAAAAGCAGCAGCAGTCTAAGACTTGATAAATAAAGTCTTAGACTGCTGCTGTTGTCGTTAAACTAACGTGTCCCGTTAGTTTAACGGTTGATTACTCGTTAATCCGTCACCAGTGAGATAAAATAAATGTCCATCTCTACTTTTTGCAACGGGTCCTATACCGGCATCCTTGGTCTAATCATATAAAATTAGCCCGTCAAAAAAACTACTATAGTCGACGTACTCATCGCCTGTGGTGTACCAGACTTCCTTACCCGTGCTAGTCTGAAGCTTGATATGGCCGAGCTTGTCGTCACCCAGGAATTTCACGTTGTCTCCAGGTTCCAGCGAAAAGGCTTCGTCCGCGCCATCTTTATGAAACTGCACGACAATTTCCTTGTTGATCGTTAAAGGCGTCGGTGGTTCCATCGGATAAAAATCCTGTTGCTCTTCATGGAGAGAATGTTCGGCATCCAGACGGAATACCAAATTACGGAACCAGGTCTGAAAGTTATTGCTTTCTTTTGCGCTTACCACTCTCCCATGGCCGTCAAACATCGAGCTGTGTGCCGAGAAATCGGGAAGCTTACCTATTTGCTTGAGGGTTTCGACGTCATAGGCATAGAAAGATGTTGATCGTAGAGAGACCATCTGCGAATCCATTTGAAGTGCAATCTCGAAATATGGATCATCAATATCCAGATCGACAATATCCACATAAGGAAGCAGCTCACTGTCCACCTCCATCGTGATGTTATTCACCTTCAGCTTGAAGACCCCTAATTCCGTTTCCGGCGGTATTAACTGAATCTCTTCTTCACGACCATCTCCGTTCAGATCCACTTTCATCTTCTTCTGTTTAAAGCCCGAATCGCCTATGTAACCACGTAAATGGACGTCATCTGTATGAGAAGGTTCGAGCTTATAGCCAGCGTATTTGGCTTCGTAGTCACGAAGTAGCGCAACGTTCTGTTTCTCAATCGGGCTAAGATGCTCCTTGTAGGCAGAGTCTGCATGATACCAAGGCTTGGCGGCAAAGTAGTCCTTCAAATCCTTCTGTTTAAATACATACCCGTGCCTTGCAAATATCTCGTTGCGCGCAAGCTTCAGAATACGGTTGTCCAGACTGCCGATCTTTTCAGGGGACAGCAACGCATTCGAGCTGTCTTTCAAAATATACTCCCGTATTGCAACTGCAACAGTAGAAGGAGCAGCAGTTGACTCATTTGCCGCAACTAGATCACTGACCGCTCCTTCAGCGACTTTCTCTTTTTCCGCATAAGTACAGCCAGAAATGATTAATGACAGGGCAATTACCCCATATGTAAGCCTAAACTTCCGAAAATCCATTTTGTTGACCCACTTCGTCATATGAATTTGATATGATAATCGCATTTAAATATACCATAAAGTGGTATTTATCGTATAGGAAAATGAGCCTTCCACTTCTGAGAAATCCGCGAATGTTTGTATCGCCTTTTGATTTGAATGTTCGCTATCCTGCCCTTTAGTTGAACAGCGGCGGATTTCTAAATGGGATCCGCCACTGTTCAAAAAACTAAAAGAATCGTCGATAAAGTTCTCTCCGACGTTCGCCGCGGAGCTGTGCGTAGATTTGAGTGGTCGATGCTTTCTCGTGACCGAGCATACCTTGGATGAAATCTAATGGAGCACCGTTATCAAGGAGCCGGCATGCATAAGTATGTCGAAAGCGTGCGGGTATACGTTCGCTTCAATTTCTCCACGATCTGCAAGCCGTTTTAAGGCCCATCTGATCGTAGGTATGGCCATTCGTTCTGTTGGATTCGTATCGGTAACAAATAAGGCTTTGCAGGAGTCCTCACGGCTGGCCAGGTACTTCTTTAACCATACTTTGCACTCTGTCGTAAAGTAAACTTCTCTTTGCTTTGATCCCTTGCCATTAACGATTGCTGAGCAGTTCTCCCAGTTAAGATCCTCGATGTTGATCTTTTCCACCTCCCCAACCCGGCAACCAGTGCTGTAGAGAAACTCAAGCAGCGCTCTTTCCCTGAGTGACTGACAAGAGATCTTTAAGTGTATGACGTCTTCCTCAATTAAAAACTTAGGAATGCGCTTATCTAATTTTGGTTCTCTCAGTTTTAGAGAAGGATTTGAAGTCAGATACGTCTCTTCATAAGCGTAACGGAAAAGAGAACGAACAAACCTAATTCGATGACCCAGGCTGCTTGGCTTCAAACGATCAGCCTGTTTTGCCAAGTAATCCTTCAGCGTGGTTAACGTTACTTCAGTAATATCGAGATTGCCAAACTCTTGCATCAACATTTTGTGCTGAAGGGCGTATGCTTTTAATGTTCTCGTACTGAATCCTTGAATGCGCTTGTCAGCTTCATACAACCTCCACAATTCACTTAAGTTCATAACAAAACCTCCCCTTTAGAAGCTATTAAATCTAGTTTGCTTCTAAGGAGAGGTTTTAATAATCTGTAAGCCATGTTGAACTAGCGTTTCCCGTTAGTGCAATACCTTTGTAATATGTTTCACCACGTTGTTTGTAACAAAGTTAACGACTCTCAATCGAACGATTCAGCGATTTCATGCACGTTACCAAACGGATCAACGAAAGCAGCATATCTCCCTTGAGTAGGTTTATCATGCAAAAATTGAATACCCTTTTCCTTCATTTCCTTATAAGTTTGCTCAACAGATACGACCTCAAACACCAAAACTGTTCTAGCTTCGTTTGAATAATCTCCAATTTCTTTGGTCTTTTCACACTTAAAAGCTATAAGCTGACAGCCGTCAAGGGCAAATACAAGCTTATTTTCTTGCTCTAACAGTGTTCGCAAACCCAGCAATTCAGAATAAAACCATCTCGCCTTTGTCATGTCATTGACGAAAATCATTATATGTCCTAGTTTCATAAGGCTATGCTGCCCCTTCTCTTTTTTGAGGATACCATTTTTTAAGGTTCATGCAGAATCTTTGCTTATGATTATTTGAAGTATTCGCGAATTGATTAACATATCCTGCCCGTTAGCTTAATTAGACAAGTCATTTAAATATTTGAAATTTTTAAGCATTCTTCATCCTGGTCCTTACCCTTTCGACCAGATCACTTTTATAAAGGAAGTCTTGAGGTATATTCCGGGCCCATTCGTTCGAACACTTGATCCAATTGTCTGGTTAGATAAGGGGAAACGACACCAATATCGGCCGTTGCTTCTAACAAGGAAAAGGTTCGTCCACCCCACGGGCCTTGGGGATCAAACACTTGTCTACCGACTTGTAAGCCTTCTGCTGTCATAGATGAATTCAAGCGTTCCAATCCTTCTCTAAACAGCCAGACCGGTAGCAGTTTGTTCCTACGCCGGGACCATTCTGCCAAGAATGACATACCGCGCAAAATATCATATTCAAAAAACCTTGGGAAGCAAGGCTTCAGCCATTCCATATCGATGACGTCCCCATTTTGTTTAGAACATACAAGACGATGTTCAATTAAATAACGTGCACCTTCGTCTAAGAAAACAGCTTCCTGTTCAGTAAATTCACGGTCAGTATGCAATAAGATAGCTTCAAGCGGAGGCAATGTTGAAACAATAGAGCTTTTTTTAGAATGAGTATAAGCTTCAGGATCGCAGTTCAGTCCACCATCAGGTAGCTGATGCTTTAAGAGCCATTCACGAATCCAAGGTAGTTCCTTGTCCAAATCACAACCATACGCCATTAGAATCATATAGTACACGGCAAGTTCACAATGGCAGCAATCCATCTTCATCTTATCACTTTCACTTGTTGGATGGTCATTGGCGGATATAATGAAAGTTGGCCAGACCTGGGTTTTGAGTAGATGTTTAGCTCTTTCAATAACGGACTGGGGGATCCGTTTCACCTCTCCCATTTCATAAAGAGCAGCCATATGCCACCAAGCTCCATCCCATTTTCGACGAGTGCACTCGCCGTGAGCCATCGTAAAATGCGGTGCAAATTCAAGAAACTGTATAGATTCTTCGATTGCCAGTCGAATAGTTTGATTAGTTTCCATCTGGTACCTCCTTTTTAAGTACTTTTACCTCACTCAGTTTAGCAAATACCTCACGTCGTATTCCTTTCCAAGCTTCAACATTCGATATGTTATTAAACTATCCTGCCCGTTAGCGTAATGAGGCCGCCCGATTGGTCTGCGGCGGCCTCATGATATGTTTTCTGCGCTAACGTTTCCCGTTAGTTGAACGTTATATAATGTTCTTCTCTGCTGAAGCATTAGTTAAATTCTCGATAGTAACTTTCATACAGCTTTCCACTGTATCTGTTAATGAATTTGTAGAGTAGAGAACTCCCCAAAAACCCTTCTCCCCTATTATCTCGCTTATTTCTTCATCCATGTTCAATCCATTTGAAGACCTGTGATGTAAATAAACCATCCTTAGAGCGTTTAATTATCTGCGCTTTATAGACCCCGCTTGGGGATATGATTTCCTTAATTACACTTTCCATTACTGTTCACGCCTTTTCTGAACTATCCTGCTAATTAGCTTAAATGTAGCATTGTCAGTCTAGTACTTTATTTTCCGAGTCTACAACTTTATTTCCTTTTGACAGCTGGTTTGCCAATCTCCCGGGCTGTCCATTACAATGACAGTAAATAGGCTGACAATGCCGATTCCCGGGAGGAGAGGATGACATGGTAGCATGGGACCGTGCCGCATGGGGGCAATTAACGGTCGAAGAGAAAATTCATGCGATGCAGGAAGTGCTTAACCAGCTGCCCGTTGGCTTCAAGTGGCTGCGGTTAGAAAGGTTCGAACGTTACGGACAGTCCTTGGAAACAGGTGTCTTCTTGTACGAGGGCAGTCAATATGTGTACGTACCAGGCGATACCGTTACCCTGGGCCGTTCAGAGGTACATATGTATGCGGAGATGTCTCCCGTCCGCGAGGCTGTGATCGGGCCATTGCTCGTGCAGCGCCAGCCTGCTTCGGCAGGCTGGTACGAATGTCCGCTGGACCGGCTGGACCCGGAGGAAGATGAGGATGTGCTTGAAGCCATCGGGGAGTTCCGCCAGGGTCCGCACACCAGCTATGAGTACTCCCAGTATTTCCGGCTGGAACGCGACGGTGATCAGATCGTAGTGTTCCTGTTCGACGACAGCGAATCGTTCGAGGAATGGTCTGAGGCGGAGCTGCCGGAGGGCTTCACCCTGCCGACTGAGGACGAATGGGAGTATCTGTACGGCGCAGGTGCCCGGACGCTGTTCCCGTGGGGTGATGAGATGGACGAATCCATACGCCTCAGGCATGTGTCCGGCTCAGGGGAGGCTAAATCTGAGGACCCGTATCCGCTGGAGCTGCCGAATGGGTTCGGGCTATGCTTCCCCGGTGATCCTTACAAGAAGGAGCTGGTCCTCACACCGGACGGCATCACCGGCAAAGGCGGCGACGGCGGCTGCAATCTGCACGGCGGCCAGGGCGTTGCCCTTGGGTATCTCCCCACCGCGACCGCTTTCCGCGATCCTTATGAGAGCGAGCTGGAATGGGCGGATCTGCTGGATTGCCTGGTGTACCGGCGGGTTGTTAGGCTGTAGACCATCAAAGGAGGCACATAAGCAATGGAAATACAACTAAGCGGCATGTGCGGCAATTCACCGAAGAACAAGCTAGCTGAGGATTTATCAGTAGCTCTTCTTACTGGAGATACCAAGACATTAAACCATCTGCTCACAGACGATTCTGTAGTAGAACTTGTAGGCGGCGAACATTACCCGCTATCTTCCATTCTCGAAGGGGCAGCTTCCATTCCAGAGCTTTTGAAGCTGACGATTGAACATGCCATCTCCCACGGCAAAGTCGCTGCTGTGAGCGGGAATTGGGTGACTTGCCGCGGAATCCGTTTCGCCTTCAGCGACCACTATACCTTCGCTACGACTAAAGGCACTGAGGTGGCTGCCGCCAGCTGTTACCGGATCATGCTGCCCTGACCTGAAGTTTATTCACAACGAAAAGCCGCCCGCTTCGCTAACGCGAATTCCGGACGGCTTTTTCCATTATATTAGTTAATATTAAAGCAACTTCACTGGCTCCCGGTTTCATATACCTTGCGATATAAGCTCTCGCTTCGCGGAAGCTGATCCATCTGCGTCCGAATTTGGACTCGTATCCAGTTCCTCCACACGTGCCACATGGAGTTCCTGCTCATTCTGATGAAGCTCCTTGACCATATTCCTGTAGATATGGGCTTCTTGACGGTCCAGCCCGTCACGATTCTCTTTCATGATCCAGGTTTCCACGGTTCGCTTGAGAATTTCGCCTTTTCGTTCTAACAGTTTCGTATAAGTCAACAATCTTCATTCCCTTCCTGAAGCTAGAGTTCATACGCCAGGCCGAGGCTCTAAAGTCTCATCCGGCGTAACGTCTACTATTATACGGGAAAGACCCGGCTCACCCAATGCGGAGCATCCGGGCTTACACAGGGTGAGCCGCGCTGAGCGCAGAAGAGGCCAACTCAGCAGGCAGGGTTCGTAAAAGTTCGGATGGATGCTCCCATATACGGCAGGATAGAAGTTGAATTCGCCTACAAGTCGATATGTGTTCGGTTTTCCGCATACATTTGGCCCGCACATCTTACATTTGAAAGAACGCCTGGCCCGAGGAGACCTGTGGACGGATGAATATTCTGCTGAACTGGCGAATGTTCAGACCCGAGCTGCCGATCTGGTGCAGCATCAGCATCCGCTGCCCCCGCATCTCCAGCAGAATGACAAATAAGCTAAGAGTTTAACGAAAATACAATACCGAAGAGCCTGTGTCTAACGATGCAGGCTCTTCGTGTTGAGAGCATTTTCCAGCATGTGCTAGAATAAAAAGTCGTTTCCACTCGAATTCTGTCAGGGAATTAGCTTATAATGATCACACTGCGACTTGACCGAGGATGGAACATGACCAAGCAATCCAGAATAATCCCAAGGAGGAAGTCCATTGTATAAGGTGCTGATTGTAGATGATGAAGTTTTTGTACGGAAGGGCTTAATCCGGATACTGGGCGAATGCTCGCCGCAGTTTGAAATATGCGGTGAAGCTGAGAACGGGGAGCAAGCGCTTACCCTGATCGAACAATTGAACCCGGAGCTGGTGATCGCTGATATCCGCATGCCCGTGCTGGATGGGCTGGGACTGATCAAGAAAGTGAAAACGGAGCTTGAGCAGCAGCCGATATTTATTATTTTGAGCGGCTACGCTGATTTCTCGTATGCCCAGCAAGCCTTCCGTTACAATGTCTCCGATTATATCCTCAAGCCGGTTGACGAACAGGAGCTGAACGCCGCACTGAACAAGATTGCCCATACACTGAACCAGAAGCAGCTCCTCTCCATCACTAGGGAAAAGCCGCTGGTCGAGACGGTCATCGAAAGCCTGCTGCAGACGCAGCCCGATGATCAGGTCATGGGGCGGATCGCCGATGCGCTGGAGCTTCCTCTCACCTCTTCCTATACGTATCTCATCGCAGAAATGCAGGATCAGCTTCCCGCTGGAGAAGTCGATTATCTGCCTGCACTAAAGGACTCGCTGCTGCATTATCTTCGCCAAGGGGACCAGACCCTGCTCCTTCATGTACGAACGCACAATCAATACGGGGTGATCTTGCCCGGCCAGTGGGTGGATGAACGAGATCATTCCCCTTGGGGAGGCTACCGTACGATGCTGGATACACTGGAGCGGGAGCTTGGAACGACCATTGCTTTGTTTGTAGGACAGAAGGTAAGCCACCTCAAGCAGATTGTATCCTCCGGGGCGAGTGCCGAGAAATCCCTCCAATACCGTTTTGCGGCCGGCTTTGAGGGCATTTATATGGCGGACGAGCTGCTGGAGCTGCCCTTATACTATTTCGATATCGATGAAGGACTGCACGGCAAGCTGATCTACGAGGTCGAAGCCAATGACCACAAGGGCTACAGTTCGACCGTTGACGCCATCTTTACCATGTTTCAGGAGCGCCACTTCGCACCCGGAGCGGTGACGAACACAATCCGGCGCAGCATGATTGCCATCATTAACATTATCCGCCAGCTCGAAGGGGACGAGAACACGCTGCAATGGATGACTGAGTTGCTCAACTGGCCGCTGAAATACCGCAATCTGAAGCAGCTGAAGCAGGTATTCCAACAGTTTATCGCCGAAGCCGCAGAGTATATCGCAGAGAAGCGCGGCGGCAAGAGCGAAGGCAATATTGAAAAAATCAAAAAATACATCGACGGGCATTACCGTGAAAATATCTATCTCAAAGGTATCGCCGCCGATTTCGACATGAATCCGGTCTATCTTGGACAGTTGTTCCGCAAAACCTACGGGGTATACTTCAATGAATACCTGCTGAGCCTGCGGATTGAGGAGGCCAAACGCCTGCTGCGGCAAACCAAGAAACGGATGTACGAAATCGCTGAGCTGGTCGGCTTCCAGAACGCTGATTATTTTGCCACCCAGTTCGAAAAGCTTGAGAATATGACGCCTACCGATTACCGCAATATGATGATCGGGCAGTAAATAAGGAGGCTCCCTTCCGTGTTCAACTTTCGTCTGAATCATATGAAGCTTAGAAGCAAGCTGATCGTCATCTACATTGTATGCGTGTTCATTCCAATCATCCTGACCAATGTGATGTTCTACCGGGTAACCACTGCCAATATCAAGAATCAGAAGACCGCGGATGCCGAGCAGGCAATGACCCTGTTACAAGCCGAGCTGAGGACGGTTATTGAGGATGCCGCAGGCATCTCCTACCTCTACTCCATTGACCGGCAGCTCATTCAACATCTGAACACCACCTATGCGTCCACAGACCGTTATGTGGAATCGTTGAATGCCATATCGAATCTGTTCAACCGCACCGACAAGGAGAATAAAATCATGAGCTCCTCTGTCATCATGACAGACAATCCAACCATTCTCGCCTCGGGCCATATCATAAAATTCGAGGATGAAATGCGAAATCAGGACTGGTATAAACAGATTAGTCAATTCAGCAATACACATCCCCATCTCTATGTTACGCCTGACAGTATCAGTGTCATCCAAAGACTCACCGACCGCCGGCTTGAGACCTATGAGCATGTATTCAAAATTGATCTGAATATGAATTATATCCGGCAAATTCTGGACTTATCCAGTTTCAGCGGGGACTTCTACATTCTCGACCCTTCCGGTCAAGCGCGCTTCGGCCGTCTCTCCAGCGGTACACCCAGCAAGCTGGTTACGTCAGGACAGGTCCTTACTCCGAATGAGATTCCCAAGCCGAAGCAGGCCATCGTGATCGACAAAACCTATCAGAATAACCGTTATTTAAGCGGATGGTCCATCTATGGCGTACTGGATGAAGCGCTCATTCTGTCGGATGTGAGACAATCGGGCCAATTTATCCTGTGGTTTGCCGGGATTAACTTCCTTGTGCCTACCCTAGTGATCGTGATCATGTCCCGCTCGATCCACACACGTATCAAAAACATCCTGAAGCACATGAAGTCCGTAAAGGACAAAAATTTCGGTCTGATTCCCTATCACCTGGAGCGGGATGAGATCGGTGAGCTTACGGTAGAATTCAACCGGATGAGCAAACGGATCGAGAACCTGATCAATGATGTATATGTCGCAGAGATACAGAAGAAGGAGCTGGAGCTGCGGCAGCGGCAGGCTCAGCTTCATGCGCTGCACAGCCAGATTAACCCTCACTTCCTGTTCAATGCACTGGAGACCATCCGTATGCGCAGTATGATGAAGGGCGAAACCCAGACGGCCCGGACGATTCAGAACATGGCGAAGATTTTCCGCAAATCAATTATGTGGAAAAGCAGCTTCGTTACGATACGCGAGGAGCTTGAATTAATCGAGTGCTTCCTGGAGATTCAGAAATACCGCTTCGACAACAAGCTTGAATATCACATCGAGGTTGACCAATCGCTGCTGAACATTGAAATCCCGAAGATGGCCTTCCTTCCGTATGTGGAGAACGCCAGTATCCATGGGATTGAGAATATAGCCGGCATCGGGTATATCAACATTCAAATCGCTCAGGAGAACGGGCAGATCCTCTTCGTCATTACGGATAACGGCGTGGGCATGGATCAGGCAAAAATCAGCGAGCTGCTGCATTACCTGGAGGATGACTCGGCCATGGGCGATTCAATCGGGATGAAGAATGTCATCACCCGGCTGAGGATCACCTACGGGGAATCGTTCACCTTCACGATCACGAGCGAGCCCGGAGCGGGAACGCGCATTTTGCTGCGGCTGCCTCTGGAGAACAAATAAATAAATAAATATAGGGTATACCTTAATTATTCAAAGACTGATCTAAGGTTTGCCCTGTAACAATGTGAAACGCTTTCTTTTATAATGAGGATGTTCAATAGCACAAAGTAAAGAAAGGGGATATGAAATGCGTACAAAGAAATGGTTGCAAACCGGACTGGCTGTTGTTATGGCTTCGGCACTCCTCATTGTCGGCTGTTCGAACGGCAACAATGCAGGCGGAAAGAACAGTGAGTCCGGCGGAGAAAACAGCGAAGTCAGCACAGAACCGGTAACATTCACTTACTTCGGCTTCGGGGCCAACAAGGATGTCATGGCCAGTGATACCACCATCGGCAAGAAGCTTCAGGAACAGACAGGTGTAGACTGGAAGATGGAAAACGTGGTTGGGGATGCAAGCACCAAGTCCGGTGTTATGATTGCCGGCGGCGACTATCCTGATGTCATCTCTCCAGTCGGCGAGCTGGCCAAGTTCCTGGATGCCGGTGCCTATATTCCGCTCAATGACCTGATTGAGAAGTATGGTCCTAATATCAAGCGCGTCTACGGCGACTACATGAACAAGATCACGAATGAAGACGGCAACATCTATATCCTTCCCTTCACTGCAAATGTAAACGGATACTTGTCGCCGCCGGACCCTAGCAGCACCTTCTGGATGCAGAGACGCGTCCTCAAGGAATTCGGTTACCCGCAAGTGAAAACGCTTGACCAGTACTTTGACCTGATTGAGAAATACCAGGCTAAGTACCCTAAGATAGATGGTAAAGATACCATCGGCTTCGTCACCTTCGCCGGTACAGCCGGAGAATTCTACACCATCACCAACCAGCCAATGCACCTGGCCGGTTATCCGAATGAAGGCAGTGTTATGGTCGACATGGAGTCTCATGAAGCCAAGCTGTATCAGGGAACGGACACCGAGAAGCGCTGGCTGGCCAAGTTGAACGAAATGAACGGTAAGGGCCTGGTTGACCCTGAGACGTTCACTGCGAACAAAGACCAGTATCTGGCGAAGCTGACCTCCGGCCGTGTACTCGGATATGTCAACTATTCCTGGCAGGTCAACGATGCCACTACCAACCTGAGAACCGCCGGTAATGACGACCTGCGTTACGTTGCCCTTCCTATTTTATATGACGAAGGCATTAAAGACGCTTATGTTGATCCTCCTTCCTTCGTGAACAACCGCGGACTGGGGATCACCGTCAGCGCGAAAGATCCGGTCCGTATTATTAAATACTTCGACAATCTGCTGACCGATGAGAACCAGAAGCTTGTACAGTGGGGCGAAGAAGGCGTAACTTACTCCAAGAATGCCGAAGGCCGTATGGTTATGAGCGAAGAACAGTTAAAAAACCGCAACGACAATGATTTCAAACGTAAATACGGCTTCTCCTATTTCGATTATGAGTGGCCGCGTTATGGCGATAACTCTGTGTATGAGGACGGCAACGCCCATGTTCCGTTCAACCAGCCGGAAGTTGCAGCCATCAACTACACCGAAGGCGACAAAGCCTTGCTGAAGGCCTACAACCTGAAGACCTTCTCCGACTTCTATGCTGAGCCGGTAGAACGCCCATGGTACCCTGCATGGAGTATTGAGAAAGAACCGGGCTCCCCGGAGCAGCTCTTCAGCCAGAGAGCCGGCGATTTGCAGCAGAAATATTATCCTCGTATGGTCCTTGCTGCACCAGGAGGCTTCGAGGCTGTCTGGAATGAATACCTTGCCGAATACAACAAATTGGACGTCAAGGGCTACGAAGAATTCATGACTAACAAGGTAAAAGCCCGTGTTGAGGGCAAGTGGTAAGCTGACCGCTGACGCCAAGCATGATGAACCGGGAAAAGTGAAGCTCGCCTTCACTTTTCCCTTCTACACTTACACTTGTTAGTAAATAGAGAATATGGAGCTAGGAAAGGGGACGGTACAGGTGGGGAAAACCGCTGTGCAGTTGGCAAAATCGAATAATACCGGCACTTCGCGCTTCAAAACCTTTTTTAAAGAGCTATCTAAACAGAAAATGCTGATGCTGATGTCATTGCCCTTTCTGTTATGGGTGATTATATTCAAATACCTCCCGCTATGGGGATGGACGATTGCTTTTCAGAAATTCAAGCCCGCCAAGGATCTGTTCGACCAGAAGTGGGTCGGCTTGGACAATTTCAAGTTCCTGTTCCAGGAACAGCAGTTCTATCGTGTACTTCGTAATACTCTGGTTATGAGCTCCATTAACCTGGTACTGGGTTTTGTAACGGCCATTGTACTGGCCCTTCTGCTGAATGAGCTGCGTAATGTCCTCTTCAAGCGCACCGTGCAGACGATCAGTTACCTGCCTTACTTTATTTCCTGGGTCGTAGCGGCCAATATCGTGCAAATGGCACTGGCACCGGAAGGGATCATCAATGTGCTGATGCTCAAGATGCAGCTTATTGATCATCCGGTTCTGTG
Source organism: Paenibacillus sp. FSL H8-0332 (assembly GCF_037963835.1). Taxonomy (NCBI): domain Bacteria; kingdom Bacillati; phylum Bacillota; class Bacilli; order Caryophanales; family Paenibacillaceae; genus Paenibacillus; species Paenibacillus sp. FSL H8-0332. Next base: position 2,942,866 of record NZ_CP150145.1, on the reverse strand, counting down.
GCTGGGTGAAGGCAAGTACTTCTGGGGAATTCTCGGAGCAACGGAAGTCTGGAAGAATGTCGGCTGGAACACCATCATCTATCTGGCTGCCATCACCTCCATCGACCCGTCCCAATATGAAGCAGCCGAGATCGACGGGGCTTCCCGTCTGCAAAGAATGTTCTATATTACCCTGCCGGGCATCAAGCCGGTTATTGTACTGATTCTGATCATGAACCTGGGCCATATTCTGGAATCCGGCTTCGAAGCGCAGTACCTGCTGGGTAACGGTATGAATCTGGACTATTCGGAGAATCTGGATATCTTCGTACTGAAATACGGGATGCAGATGAATAACTTCGGGCTTGCCACCGCAGCGGGTATGTTCAAAACCCTGGTCAGCTTCATCTTCTTGATCGCAGCCAATAATATCGCCAAACGTATGGGCGAAAGCAGATTGTACTAGAAAGGAGGACACAAGTTATGGCTAAATCCAAAGCTAATTCATACCGGAATTCTTCATTAGGTGACCGGATTTTTGATATCTGCAATACGGTCTTCATGATTCTCTTGGTCATCGTCACCCTCTACCCGTTCCTGAATATGTTTGCTCTATCGTTCAATGAAGCGAATGACTCCGTCCGTGGGGATATCTATATCTGGCCGCGGGAATGGACGCTGCGAAACTTTGAGTATGTATTCAGTGAATCCAACATTTTCTATTCGACTTTCATCTCCGCAGCACGGACGATTGTCGGAACTGTGGTCTCCGTATTCTGTACAGCGATGCTTGCCTATACGGTCAGCCGTCCGGAATATAAGCTGAAGAAGTTTGTGTCCGTCACTTTTATTTTCACCATGTACTTCAGCGGCGGTCTGATCCCGGGCTACCTGCTGATCAAAGAGCTGAATATGCTTAATACCTTCTGGGTCTATATTATCCCGGGTATCATCGGCGTATTTAATATGATTGTCATTCGTTCCTTCATCGAGGCACTGCCTGAGGGGCTGATGGAATCGGCCAAAATCGATGGCGCCGGAGACTTCATTACGTTCTCGCGTATTGTACTCCCGCTGACGGTTCCGGCTCTGGCTACTGTCTCCTTGTTCGTAGCGGTCTATCAGTGGAACTCCTGGTTCGACGTCTTCCTGTATAACTCATCCATGCCGAACCTGAGTACGCTCCAGTATGAGCTAATGAAGATGCTATCTACGTCCAACACCGCGATGTCCAGTTCCTCGGCAGCTGATGCCTTTGCGAACGCGCAGGGCAACAAAGCGACCGTTACACCGACCTCTATCCGTGCCACGATGACCATTGTGGCCAGTGTGCCGATTATCATCGTCTATCCGTTCCTGCAGAAGTATTTCGTCAAAGGGATGGTTGTCGGCGGGGTCAAAGGCTAAGTCTTACGGGCCAAATAATACCGTTAACACAAACAAGCGATCCACCGGGGCTGTCGGCCTCTGGAGGGTCGCCTGTTTTTAATTGCAAGCCCTAATTCATTAGATCCTTGAACGTGGTAGCGAATCAGTTACGCACCTCGAACGAATTACTACACGGTACTGTCTCCGCACCAGCGAGTGATTCCTTCATTTATGGTTTGCATTGGATTTGGAACGGATAGAGGAATCGCCCAGGCAATATGTCCATCCGGACGAATAAGCGCCGTGTGGACGTCGTTCCAATCCGCGTCAGCCTCAGCCAAAGAGGCATGTACAACTTGAAGGTTGCTATACGTTTCCCATTGACCGCTATTCTGTTCATTAGAATGGAAATGCAGCAGAAGAAAAGTACCTTTGTGTAGTAACGGATAGGCGTTAATCAATGGCCCGCCTTTCAGCTTTAAGCTTAGATCCTTGAAACGTTTCCCATTTAAAGGATGGGGGGGCGCTTCGGCGTCTGGATCATAATGTACATCCATTGCGGAAACTTGTGCGGCGATTTGATAATTAGCCTCCGGTATTTGAATCAGTTTAGCTAACATGCTTCGAAGTTCCGTGATAGGGGGAGTCACGTCCAGAAGCAGGGTTTGGACCTCGGTATTCCGGAGCAAGGTCGTATTCCATGGAAAGCGCTCGGCATGATAACTGTCCAATAGCCAGTCCGGAGCCCAGCCTTTGATTGCTCCTGCAAGCTTCCAGCCTAAGTTCATCGCTTCTTGTAAGCCGACGTTCATTCCCTGTCCACCAGCGGGAAAATGAATGTGCGCCGAATCTCCCGCCAAGAACAATCGACCATTCCGATAGCGTCCAGCTTGCCGCGTCGCATTTCCGAAACGGGACATCCATTTCACATCGTTCAATCCCAGATCGCTTCCGGTCGTACGGATGAGCGATGAACGAAACTCTTCCAATGTAACGGGCTCATCCTTAGAGATGTTACGTCTCTCCATATCGATCATCAAGACCCGATACATATGATCATTGATCGGCATGATACTGACCAATCCTTTTTCTGTAATCCGGGATATGACACTCATAGGAGCCAAATCAGATAGAACGGCATCCCCCAGAATCGCCGTGAAGGTCGCATCTGTACCTTCATATGATATATTTGCATGCTTGCGAACCAAACTTCTGGCTCCATCCGTACCTACCACATAAGCTGATCTTAACGTTGTTTCTCCATGAGGTCCTGCGATCTTAACGTCAACCCCATCCTCATCCTGTTGTACAGATAGAGCCTCAACCTCTCTCCAGACCTCTGCGCCAAGGCTAAGCGCCCATTCCTCCAACACCTTCTCCGTCTCACTCTGCGGTAAAAAGAGAGTGTGATTGGAAGAAGAATCCAACACCGTGAAATCCAAAGGAGTTTCTAATCCGGCGAAATGTCCTCTCGAAAGTAAGCGGCCTTGACTGATTAATTGTGATTTCACTCCACGCATATCTAATATTTCAAGAGTTCGAGGATGCACGGTAAGCGCACGTGAATAAGGGGTTGTCTCTTTTAATCGCTCAATGACGCAGACCTTTACACCGGCTAATGCCAATTCCCCGGCCAGCATCATGCCGACAGGCCCGCCACCGATCAGGATGACTTCATATTTCATATCAAACCCCTCTTTTCTTAAACATTATGGGAAGATCACGATAGCGTCTATTTCGACCCCTGAACCGACCAATGATCCTGTTTCATCTACAGAAACCTGACCTGAGATGAAGGCCAATTTGGAGGCAGTAGTTACCACGACATGAGAAATTACAGATGTAACCTTATCCGTCAAATTCCCTCTTGAAAAGTGGACAAGTATTTCCGGCAAACCTCCTTCATCAATTATTGTTTCGTTAGAACCTTTTTTATCGCCTGTTAAAACAAGTGTGCTGAAAATTATATAAAATTTTAGTTTCATACGAAACAATATCATTTTACTTGGTTACTGTTTACCATGTCAACCCCAATCCGAATATGGGTTTGCTCGTATGTTTCTCAGAGAACAATCTATGATATAATAAAACAAATAAGTCGAGGAGCCAGCATAATGATGGATACTGCCAGTAAAAACAAAACTGCCATTCATGAATTTTTCGTTCAGTTTCTTGAGCAAAAAGAGCAATATGAAACCCGAATAACTGCCACATACCTGAAGGATATCCGGAAGCATATTGAATCAGAATTCAGCTTGAATATGACGGAACTGCACACCATTGCGTGCATCGGAGAGCAGGAGCCGATCAATCTCACTTCCATCGCGGAGAGAATCAATTTAAGTAAAGGAAATACCTCCAAGATCGCAAATAAATTACTAAAGGCAGGTTGGGTGCGAAAAGCCCAGTTCAACGACAACAAAAAGGAAGTGTATTTTCGGCTAACGCCTATCGGCAAAAAGCTATTTGCTGCTCATGATGAGCTTCATGCGAAGGAAAAGCAAAGAATGTACGAATTTTTGGAAAGATATAACGAAAGCGAGCTCGAATTTATTAAACGGCTGTTTGGAGATATGGTGGACTTCTATCGCTAACGAACCCAATGAATTGTACATAGGTTAGACATCAATAATAATTGGGGATACAGTTCAAGTGAGAGGCTGCTTAGCCCTATTGCAGAAATGAGAACGGCTACGCCATCCTCTTAAGGACAGCGTAGCCATTTATACAGAAAATGAAAGGTATTCTGTCCATCGCTACGAACAGATGATTGTCGCACACGTGGGATGTAATAAGTAATTCTAAAGTAGCAGGCAAGTGAAAAAACGTACGCCCGCTCTCCCCCGCACCCTGGCTTCTTGTCCTCAGATAGCCGCTTTTTCCCTTCCCCTGCTGCTTAATTGTAAAAATCCCAGAATATAAGCTGGGCCAGCAAAACCACCATCATCACCACAGGCACGATAGCGGACCAGCGGCTTCGGGCTGTTAAGCCCGACGAGTTCCGGTCCTTCTTTCGGCTTAGCAATAGTGCGGCTATGAACAGGACAGCCAGTCCGCTCAGGCCATAGTTCACTATAATCTGCGGATACACCTCCGCATAGGCACGTTCATTGTTGCTAAGCATCCGTAAGGCCAGCACCAGATTGTTCACCACCAGACCTGTACCGGTTAAAGTCAGTCCGGCCGTCAGCTTCCGGTTGGCGGAACGGCGGGCAGGACCGTTACGACGAGCTTTCCTTTTGCTCAGAAGTGCCTGTACCAACAACACAAATGGAGCGATTGCGAAATAGACGATGGCCAGAGCCGCAAGTGCTGCACTTAGAATTAGTAACGGCATGGACCGGCCCGGAGACAGCGGCAGATAATCGGAGGTGTACACCGAGACAGACTCTACCTTTCCTTCTTTCATTGTGGCGTACAGCATCGGCCAGGCATCCAGCCCTGAATCCCCGCCCGTCTTCTCATAGAGGTAAGGCTGAACCTGCTGATAGCTTCCGCTCATCCCGGCAAGTGACACCTGAAGCTGACCTGCCCCCTGAGGCTCAAGCTTCATCATCGTCAGATAAGGGAACAGCTTCATGAAGCCATGTCCGGGACGGCGCGCTGCCACGAATCTGCCTTCCACCTCTGACACATCCGGCAGAACCGCTGCCTCCGTCTGCGCTCTCTGTCCCACTACTGCCTTGGTCAGACCATGAACAATATGGGATTCGCCCGCCTGATTCGTCATAATCACGACTGCAAACCGGTCTTCAGGCACCAGCATAAGATTGGTGGCAAAAGCAATCGTGTTCCCGCCATGCCCCAGCGTCCGGTGAACTCCCGGATACTCCCAGAACCCGTGGGCGATGCCCGGCATGTCTTCAGCAGCGGAATGACTGCGGGTCAGCATCGTATCCAGTGTACCGGACTTTTTGAACAGCGGGGATTGCTCTCCGGCGGCAGGCATGAAGGCCATGGCGAACTTGGCCAGATCCTCAGCCGTCCCGTTATTTCCGCCGTTCGGGTACATGGACATATAATTCCATGATCCTTGATTGAAGGAGCCTGGTCCGGCGAAGAAGTATCCCTTGGCCTTATGCTCCAGCAGCTCCGGTCGGTCTTCCACCACAGAATACGCCATGGAATGCTTCATACCCAGCGGCTCAAAAATATGCTGCTGGACGTATTCATGATACGCCTGTCCGCTGATGCGCTCCACAATATAGGCAGCCAGTGAGTTGCCATAGTTAGAATAAGCGACTACCTCTCCGGGTCTGTATATCTGTGCCGGCTGAGCCAGCTTCAGCCCCTCTTCCAGTGACTGCACTTCCTCAGGGGACTGGTAGGCCATATCGAACATATACTCTTCAAATCCGGCGTTGTGGTTCATCAGATTCAGCATCGTAATCGGCTCATCGTATTTCAGCTTCTTCAGGAAATTCTCCGGCAGCAGCTTACGGACATCTTGATTCAGGTCCAGTTTGCCCTGCTCCGCCAGCTGCATGACGGATGCCCATACAGCAAGCTTGCTGATGGAGCCCCATTCCATGACCGTATCCGGGGTGACGGGGATCTGCTGCTCCACATCGGCGTAGCCGTACCCCTTGGACAGTACGACCTGTCCATCCTTCACCATCACAACGGAAGCGCCTACGGTCTGCTTTCCTATGTACTCTTTTACATAATCGTCTACAAAAGCCTCCAGCCCGGTCAAAGGTATGCCGGATGGGGTAGCTCCAACTGCTCCAGCACTGCTTTGCTCTGCGGCAAATGCTGTAATGCTGCCCGAGAGCAGCAACAGCACCAAGAGCACTAGTGTGAATCCTCTTTTCAAAATAAAACCTCTCCTTTAGCCAAGTAAAATCCTGTTGCCTTCCTAATTCTAACAAAAAACCTCGCCGATTACCGGGAAATTTCCTTTCGGCCGATTTCACTGATAGTATCTTTAGTAGAAGCAGCATGATTATCTTCATGGAAGAAGGGACAGCGCATGAATAAATTCCACACCACATTAGCTTATATTAATGAAACATTGTACGCACCAGCCGGCTTAATTGCCGATTCCATACGTGAAGAACCGCAGAATGCCGAATATGGAGCAGGTACATTCCAGCTGGGTGCCCTGTCGGTCCGGTTTCGGGTGGCCAAAATCACTCCGACGAAGACAGGACAATTTGTCGCGATGTGGGAAAAAAATACCGATAGCAAAAACCAGGCTTTCTCTTATGCCGATGCCCCTGATTTGCTGGTCATTAACACCTTCCATCCCGTTAGCGGGGAGCTTGGACAGTTTGTCTTTCCGAAGGACCTGCTGAAAATGCATGGCGTGCTGGCAACCGGTAATGCACCGGGAAAAATGGCGATACGGGTATATCCAGCCTGGAATACCGTGACCAATAAGCAGGCTGTAGCTACTCAGACATGGCAGCTCCCTTATTTCGGAATAGTTGATCCCATGAACAATCACCACATGCAGGAATTAACCCGGTTGTATCAGGCCAGCCCGGACGTTTAACAACAATCAGAATTCTTTATTCCGATGAATCCGCACGGCAATCAGATAGGACACCGCGAACAGGAGAACAGCAAGGATCAGGGTGGCATACCCGGTCTCAGGACCATTATAGTTCACATCGTCCATATACAGGTTCAGCAGCATCCACACCAGGAGACGAAGGCCCACCGATAGCCCTGCCGATATCATCACCATCTGCTCGCTTTTTTCCACACCGAATTTAAGAATGACCGGATAGTAGATCGCCAGGGTGGAGATAGATAAAGATAAACCGAAGGTATACCCGGTGGACAGGTTCAAATGTGCTATGTCTCCCTTGCTTACATAGGTTAATGCCAGAGTAACCAGACTTACAGCGGTGCCCATGAGGATTAACATCAGGAAGGACAAATACTTCGCATGGATGACTGTTCTCCTTCTGATCGGCATGGTGAGTTCAAACCGGTTCCATTTAGAAGCCTCATCCATCTGCAGGGAGGCCCCGATGCTCAACACAAAAATCCAAATCTGCGCCGCGATGACTGCATTCAGTACGCTGTGATCCACCCCGGCAAAGGAAACCAGCGACAGAAGCAGCGCAATGCCAAGGGAGGATTTGATGTTATTTTGCAGTGAGTAATAATTATTTAACAGCAGCCCGCGCATATTATTTCTCCCCCTTTACGAGCAGCAGCAGAATCTCATCAATGGATACCTGATCCACCGTAACGCCGCTGTACTTCTGTCCAAAGCCTTGTTTATCCTCGACCAGCACATCAATCTGATGCTCCCTTACTCTATAAGTCAGCCGATCTCCTTCCGCAATCCGCTTGAACTGTTCTCTTGTACAGCGGGCAACACCATAGTCATAGATCAGCTCATCTTTCACTGCTGTCAGAATAATCTTCCCCTGATGTATGAAGGTGATGTGATCGGCAATTTTCTCAAGGTCGCTTGTGATATGGGAGGACATCAATATGGCGTGGCGCTCATCCTCTACGAACTCCAGGAATACCTCCAGTATCTCCTCTCTGGTCACAGGGTCGAGGCCTGAGGTCGCTTCATCAAGGATCAGCAGCTTGGGATGATGCGACATGGCGGCGGCTATGGCAAGCTTCATCGTCATGCCCCGGGAGAATTCCTTGATCTTTCTATTCATGGGCAGGGCGAACTTGTCCGTAAGCCTCACGTAGAGCGCCTGATCCCATTGCCTGTAGATTCCGCGCATTACCTTAGCAAGCTTGCCTGGGGTCAATACCTCCGGGAAATTAGCTGAATCAAGGACAACCCCGATGTCTTCGCGTAATGCAGTGTCTCTATCCGTCATCTCCTGGCCCATCAGCCGGATCGTCCCGCTGTCCTTATGAACGGTATTCAATATAGATTTGATGGTTGTCGTCTTCCCGGCCCCATTCTCCCCCACGAACCCCATAATCGTTCCGCTGGGAATGGAGAAGGATACATCGTCCAGCACAAAATCAGAATCAGCATAGGACTTGGTCAGCCCGGTTATTTCTAAACTAAGATTCATGATTACCCTCCTTATAAAAGATAGTCAGCATCTCTACCATCTTCTCCAGTTTGATTCCGCCCGCACGGGCGATTTCTGCGGCTTGTCTCAGATGTTGATCTGCTTGCTTCTGCTGCTCTTCCTGAAACTGGTCCTGGCTCACGGCGGAAACGAAGCTGCCCCGGCCAACCGTAGTCTCAATGAAGCCATCACGCTGTAAATCCTCATACGCCTTCTGTACGGTGATAACACTGACTTGAATAGACTTGGCCAAGGAACGCATGGAAGGAATAGGATCTCCCGCCTGAAGCTCCCCACTCATGATCTTGCCTTTGATCTGCGAAGTGATCTGTTCATAAATGGGCTTGTTTCTGTTGCTGCTGATGATGATCTCCACACGCTTCCTCCTTGTGCGAACAGTGTACTTATTGTACCAGTACAATATAACTGATCTCTTGGTTTTTGTAAACCTGCTAAATAACCACACTCTTATGACATACAAAAAGGGCCAACCCCAGCTTGAGGTCAGCCCTTCCGCCTTACTTATTGTGCATTCGAGAATCGAACATGAATGGACACCACCTCCGAGCGTGAGCCGATACGGATCGGCGGCCCCCAGAAGCCATAGCCTGAAGAGACGATGGTATGAAGCTGTCCTTTCTGCAGATAACCCCAGTCATTCTCGAACACTCTGGAAGTGATCAGATTGGCAGGCGCAATCTGCCCGCGGTGCGTATGGCCGGAGACCATCAGATCGACTCCCTGCTCCTCGGCGGTACTGAATTCAACCGGCTGATGCTCCAGCATGAACACCGGCTTGGCAGGATCTATGCTCTTGGTCAGATCCGCCAGCTTCGCGCGTTCCTTATCACTATAATCCTTGCGTCCAATCAGCGTCAGCCAGCCTCCCACCTCGACGTCTTCGTCATAGAGCACCTGAATCCCGCTCTCCTCCAGCAGGCTGAGGATCTCCTCGGTCCCGCCTTTGAACCGGTCATGATTCCCAAGCGAGGCGTACACGCCAAGCGGAGCCTTAATCTCCGATAAAACTTCGCCGATCCCCTTCTCCTTATACGGCCGGACATCATCATCTACAATGTCGCCGGGGAGCAGGACCAGATCCGGGTGTAGTGCATTGATCTCCTTGACCATCCGCACCGCATGGCTTTTGCCGGATAAATAGCCGAAATGCATATCTGAAGCCATCACGACATGAAGCTCACCGTTCGCCGGTCCCGGCTTGTCGATCTGTACCTCATAAGAACGCACAACCGGGCTGTAAGCATTGTAGCTCCCATATCCAATCAGGCCCACCAGCACCACCAGCGTCAGGATACCGGACCACTTCTGAACGGCATGGCGCGGCAGACGGCTCAGCTTCGTGAGCCAGACCATAAGATGCACCAGCGGAAGCAGCATGAGGAGCAGACTGAATATGGCCAGCCAGTAACTGCCGATGACGCTTAAGACCGCTGACCCCGCCACCACTCTGGAGAGGATCAGCGAGCTGGCCAGGAAGATCAGCGCAATGATATAGAATAGCCGGAATCTGCCTGACACTACCGGCTTAATCCAGCCCCAGCCGCTCCAGCCAATATAGAATACAATTAAGGCGTATATCGTAATAAATACCAGCCCGAGAATAATAAACATGCACTCAGCTCCAATTTGTGTTAAATAAATATAGTGTACTCAAATGACAACCTGGAGGATTTCATCATGGCCAAACCCTTTTTTCCGCGGCTGCAGGGAAACAGCCGGGGCTGCTTGACCTTTGAGCCTTTTTTCCTGATTCCCTTTAGTATGTTCTCTACCTATGCCACCTTGTACATGTACGAGCTGGGACTGACGGAGCTGAACATCGGATGGATCACAACCATCGGACTGATTGTACAGGTGTTCTCTTCTTTGCTCAGCGGATATTTAACGGACCGTCTGGGACGCAAGCGGGCTATTTTATATTTCGACCTGCTTAGCTGGAGTCTGGCAACCTTGCTGTGGGCCTTTTCACAGAACCTGTGGTTTTTTGTGGCGGCTGCGGTGATCAACGGCTTCCAGCGTGTGCCGCATATCGCCTTTTACTGCCTGATTGTGGAAGATACCCGTCCCTCAGACCGGACCTATGTATTCACCCTGCTACAGATCATCGGGGTGATCGGAGGTCTGTTCGCTCCGCTGGGTGGTCTGCTTGTCCACCAGTATGGCATGGTCACGGGCATGAGGATCATGTACGTGCTGGCCTTCCTCTTCATGACTTTCCAGTTCGTGGGCCGTCATCTGACCACCCGGGAGACCGAAGCCGGCATTCGCAAAAGACAGGAGACCCGGGAGCTCGGCCTTAGGGAGAGTATGATCGAATACGGCGGTGCCTTCCGTGACCTTGGGGCTGAGCGCAATCTGCTGCTGATCTTCGGCGTCTATATTCTGTTCAACTTCCAGGCCACGCTGAAAAGCACCTACCTGTATCTCTATCTCGCAGATTATATTCATCTGGACAGCGGCATTCTCTCTCTGTTCCCGGCAGTGTCCTCTGTCATCATGCTGCTGACCCTGTGGCTGCTGATGCCCAGAATCCCGGATCAGAGCGCCAACCGCGCCATGATGGCAGGCTTCGGCTTATCTGCTCTCTCGAATGCCATGCTGGTCCTCTATCCTTCTGCAAGCTTCATCTGGATCGGGCTTAGCACCATTCTCGCAGCTGTGGGACTAATGATCAGCTCTCCTTATCTGGAGGCAGCCGTGCAGAACGCGATTGATGATGATAAACGGGCGAAGGTATTCTCTATGCTGTCCGTGCTGATCCTGGTGTTCACCGCACCTGCGGGCATTATCGGAGGCTGGGCATACAAGCTGGACCCGCGAATCCCCTTGTGGCTGGTTACGGCAGCCTTTGCTGCCTCGTATCTGCTGCTGCATCTGTACCGCAGACGAACCGTACACCAGCACGCTTCTCATTAACCTCTGCCATCCGTTCATAGCCAAATATCACAACAGGGATGTCCCGCAGCGACTCAAGGTGCTTCGGACATCCCTGTTCTTATTTGATTATGACGAGGATGAATCGGTCTTCACCTGTTCCTCCAGCTGTTCCTTCTCCAGTGCCCCCTTGAGGTCATCCTGGACGCGGCGGTTCCAGAGCGGAACACCGGAGCGGTAGGCCGCCCGGCCTGTCAGATGAGCGGAGAGCGGCGAAGTCATGAATACGAACACGATTCCGAGCAGCAGCTTCGCACTGACGAAATCGAGAAAAAAGGCAAAATAGAGAAACGCGCCGCTGAGGATACAGAGCACACCCAGCGTAGCGCTTTTGGCTGCGGCATGTGATCGCAAATAGACATCCGGCAAGCGGATCAGCCCCACAGAACTGACAGCGCTTAGCAGTGCACCAGTCAGAATAAGCAGGACAAAGAGTAATTCAACTGCCGTCTTGATCATTTCCATATTCAAACACCACTCCCCTTTCGATATATCTGGCCAGTGCCATCGTGCCGATAAAAGAGAGAATTCCGATGAGCAGAATATATTCGATATAAGCCTCAGTCTTAAACAGGATCGAGAGAACCGCTACCATCGCCAGCAGATTGATTCCAATGGTATCCAGCGCGGCCACCCGGTCAGGCAGTGAAGGTCCCTTGACCAGCCGCCAGGCGCAGATGGCAATAGAGATTACCATAATCGAAAGCGACAGCATGAGGATAAAGTGAATCATGAACGGGTCACCTCCAGAATCGCGCGTTCAAACGTATTGCGGATATTCGCGTCGAACTGCTCCACATCTGTTATATCCATCGCATGAATATATAGGGTGCGGTTGTCTTTGGATACCTCCAGCACCACAGAGCCCGGTGTAAGGCAGAGCATGGTGATCAACACCGCTACTTCCCAGTCCGACTTCAGCTCTGTATGGTACATCAGAATAGCCGGGCGGATGTTAAGATTCGGTCTTAGCACTGCCTTCACCACTACATAACTGGATACGATCAGCTCCCGCAGGAGCAAGGCCACCAGCTTCAGCACCGCCCATACTTTGCCCAGATACAGCCGCCCGCCGAAGAAGCGGCGCATGACAATGAGAACGGCCACCCCCAGCACATAGCCGATTATGAAGCCGGAGGCCGTCCAGTCATTATTCAGGAACATCCACAGGAAGGCTATCATGAGATTCAATAATATTTGAAAGGCCATCTTCATCGACTCCTTATGACAGCATTAATGTACGCTGCCGGATCAGCGAGGACTGCGCCGGCCTGTATTACATAGCCGTTCACCAGCTCAGCGCCGATACCCATTAGGATGACGAGCACAAACAGCACGGCAGCCGGTGCCATCATGGCTTTGTAGCGCAGAGGGCGGATTTCTTCTTCGTTCTTCTCGCCTCCCCAGAATACCTGCTGGAACACTTTGATCAGCGAATACAAGACCACGAAGCTCGAAGCCAGAGCAATGAGCGCAAGCACAGTGTGCTGCTCCCCGAAGCCGCTGCGGACCATCATGACCTTCCCGGCAAAACCGCTAAGCGGAGGGACTCCCACCAGGGCCAGCGTCAGGATGAAGAACATCCAGCCCGTCCATGGATACCGGCGGATTAGACCGCCCATCAGCTTAAGCTGCTCGGTTCCCGAGGCGGCGATAATGAGTCCTCCCAGGAAGAACAGCAGCGCCTTGGCAATCATATCGTGCATCAGATAGAACACTACCCCGCTCAGAGAATCCTGGGTTGCGACAGAAATGCCGAATGCGATGAATCCCACGCTGATCACAATATTATAATTGAAGATCCGGCTAAGATCATTGTATGCCAGCGCCCCGATGGCTCCAAGAATCATAGTGGCTCCTGCCATCCAGCCGATCAGCGTATGCGTCAGACCCATATCATGCACGAAGATCAGTGAGAACGTCCGGGTAATGGCATACAGTCCCACTTTGGTGAGCAAGGCTCCGAACAAGGCCCTTACTGCCTGCGGAGGGGCACTGTACGAATCCGGCAGCCAGAAGAACAGCAGCAGACCCGCTTTGAGCGAGAACACCAGCAACAGCAATACGGCAATAACACTCATCACACCGCCCTGCCCGGCCTCCGCTACACGCATGGCGAGATGTGCCATATTCAGTGTCCCGGTTGCTGCGTACAGATAGGCGATTGCGGCTACAAACAAGGTGGAGGAAATGACATTAACCAGTACATATTTGAGTGTCTCACGCAGTTGGACTCTCGTTCCACCGAGTACAATCATGGCGTAGGAGGCCACCAGCAAGACCTCGAAGCAGACAAACAGGTTGAATAGGTCTCCCGTGAGGAACGAGCCGAACACACCGGTCAGCAGGAAATGGAAGAACGTATAATAGTAGAACCGCTCCCGCTCTTCACCAATGCTTGCGAAGGAAAAGAACAGACAGGCCGCCCCCACCACCGCAGTCGTCAATACGAGCAGCGCTGCGAACATATCGGCTACGAAGACGATGCCGTAAGGCGGTAGCCATCCTCCCATATACAGCGTCTGAATCCCGTCCGTACGGACCTGGTACACAATGATAAGCGCTACTGCGATGTTCACCAGCACACTGATGGCACTGAGTATACGCTGCAGCTTCACTTTCTCTTTCAGAAAAATCAGGATGACCGCCGTAAAGGCCGGAATTAGCAAAGGCAGTACCAGCAGGTTGTTCATGGTCTCTCCCCCTTGCTTCCTTCCACATCATCCGTACCCGCCGAGCGGTAGGCCCGGTAGGCCAGGACGATGAAGAACGCGGATACCCCAAAGCTGATTACAATCGAAGTAAGGATAAGCGCCTGCGGCAGCGGATCGGTATAGCTGTCCGCGTTCTCCCCAAGCAGAGGGGAAGCGCCTGTCTTCAGTCCCGCCATGGTCAGCAGCAGCAGATGAACGGCGTGAGCCAGCAGCGTGGTTCCCAGCAGGATGCGGAGCAGGCTTTTGGACAGGACCAGATATGCACCTACGGTGAACAAGACACCGATCGCCAGGGCAATAAGGATCTCCATCAGTTATCCCTCCCGACCGTAAAGATGATATTCATAGTGACACCGATGACCGAGAGGTATACGCCCAGATCGAACAGCATCGCCGTAGTTAGCTCTGTCTTGCCCATGACCGGCAATTCGAAATAGCCGAAGGCTTGGGTCAGGAACGGAACATCGAATACAAAGGAACCCATGCCTGTGAGAAAAGCAATAGAGATTCCGACGGCTATTAACTTACGATAATCGACAGGCAGCACCTTCTCAACGAATTCCATACCAAAGGCAATGGCAATCAGCACGAGTGCCGCCGCCGCCATCAGCGCTCCGATGAAGCCGCCTCCCGGCTGATTATGACCCGCGAAGAACAGATACAGGGAGAAAGTGATGATGATCACGAAGGCTACTTTTGCCACCGATTGTAACAATACATCATTGCTGCGGGTATAGCGGCGCTTGCTCTCCTCTGGTCTTTTTCTGGGCAGAACAGGTGTATTATCCTGCTCCAGCTGTAGCTTGATCATCGAGTAGATGGCCAGCGACGCCAATCCCAGCACCGTAATTTCGAACATGGTATCGAAGCCGCGGAAGTCCACCAGCAGGACATTGACGATGTTCTTGCCGCCGCCAAGCTTATAACTATTCTCCACATAGTAGGTTGAGATCGACTCGAACGGACTGCTGCCGAGCGCAGCCAGGGCAACCAGTGTCATCGTTGCGCCGAATCCTACGGCAATGATCAGCTTGGGTACCTTCAGCCGGAACCGGACCTTCTCCCGCTCAAGCTTCGGCAAATGCCGGAAGCAGAGCAGGAACAGCGTGACCGATACCACTTCAACGATCATCTGTGTCAGTGCCAGATCGGGTGCGCGGAACAGGATGAAGAGCAAGGTCACCATATACCCGACCATTCCCGTCAGCAGAATCGCCGAGACTCTGGACTTTGCGAACGGAATGGCGAGCGCGCCTGTCAGCAGGACCAGTACAGCAACAACTTCAAAGAAGGTGACCGGAGCGTAGCTCCCCTGGCCGAACGTAATGCCTTCCGAATACAGCATGGAGCCGCCAACCGTTACAATAATCAAGGTGAAAATGTACATCAGATATTGACGCATGGAACCTGTCATATATAGCCCTGTGATTGCACGTGAGGCCTGCTCAACAAGACGGATACTCGCGTCATATGCCTGTGTCAGCGTATATCCGCTGCGCCATTCCTTCTCAACAAGGCTGAACCTGCCATATACACGGTATACAATAATCCCCAGAATGATCACGCCCAGAGTCATCCAGACCTCGGTTGTGAATCCATGCCAGAAATGAATATTCACCTCAAAAGGTGCGATTGCTGCAAGCTGCGGATGAATGGCATTCATCCCCGGCACGATCAGTGTCTTCGACAGCATGTTCGGCAACAATCCGGTGACAACAGCCAGCAGCGCCAGGAGAACTGGTGGAAGCAGAAGGCCGAATGGCGCTTCATGCGGTTTTTTGTCCAGCTTTTCCGGCTGATATTTGCCAAAAAAGGTATGGAAGACCATAATCATGCTGTATGCAAAGGTAAATATGCTTGCAATCCACGCCAGAACCGGGAAGATGGTGAAAAAAGACCCGGGGCTAAAGATATCCAGCTGTCTGATATTCAGCACAGCCGTGAAGAACATTTCCTTGCTCAGGAATCCGGCAAACGGGGGAAGCCCCGCCATCGAGAAGCTGCCAATCAGCGCCAGCGTAAAGGTTACCGGCATCAGAGACACCAGCCCCCCAAGCTTGCGCAGATCACGTGTATTCGTCTCATGGTCGACAATTCCGACCACCATGAAGAGCGAACCTTTGAATATGGCATGATTAATTAAATGAAATAGTGCTGCCGTTGTTGCGGCGGTATAGAATACAGCCTCTTCCCCTGTATAGAAGGACGCGGCCGATCCCATTCCCAGTAGTCCCATAATCAGTCCGAGCTGACTGATTGTAGAATAGGCTAACAGAGCCTTCAGGTCCGTCTGCTTCATCGCCTGGATCGATCCATAGATCAAGGTGATCAGGCCGACACCCGACACAATCCAAAACCACTCATGTTGCCCCGCGAACACCGGGCTGAAACGTGCTACCAAATATAAACCGGCTTTGACCATAGTTGCCGAGTGCAGATACGCACTGACCGGAGTCGGTGCTTCCATCGCATCAGGCAGCCAGATGTGGAAGGGGAACTGGGCCGATTTGGTGAAGGCACCCAGCAGAATTAACAGCATTGCAGGAATGAACAGCGTCTGTCCGCTGATGTCGCCGGCCTGGCTCCAGATCTCGCGGATACTGAACGTACCGGTCATCACATACAGCATTAAGAAGCCTGCGAACATTGCCAGACCTCCGAAGACGGTAATCAGCATTGACTTTTGTGCGCCATAGCGTGATTTCTGTCTCCGGTGCCAGTAGGCAATCAGAAGGAACGACGAGACACTCGTGAGCTCCCAGAATCCGTATAACACCATCAGATTATCGGACAGCACGACTCCAAGCATCGCCCCCATGAATAGCAGAAGATATACATAGAACGGCGTCAGCTCTTCCTTGCGTTTATCCAGATAAAAGATGGAATAGATAAAGACCAGGGTGCCCATTCCCGTAATTAATAAGGCAAACAGCAAACTTAATCCATCCAGGTGGAAGACCAGATCAATACCAAGGGAAGGAATCCAAGACAAGGTCTCATATCCGAGATCCCCTCCCTTGATGACTGGAATCCGGGTCAAGAAATATATGAATAACGCCAGCGGTGCGGCTAATACAAGCCATCCTCTATGGAGCTTTCGCATCCTCCCGCGCAGAAGCGCTATCATCAGGGCCAGGAGAAACGGAACAAGAACGGTTATATGCAGCAAAGGCAAGCCTCCTTTTCCATTTTACAATTTGGGTTGTGAACGCTGGTACTTACTTCCTGAAGACAAGAGCCGATTATAATGGCTCGGTCAACGTCCCTTCACAGATATGCAAATATCTTGCTTTACCATCTTGCTCAATTCTGAACAAGCCATTCTCAAATTCTGTGTGCAATTCATGAAAAAATTTGCCTTTGATGTAATCGTTGCCTTCCGGCTCATCGCTGAGCTGGTATACGCCCTCATTCTTCACCAGATAAGAGATTACCCCTTCTTCATGGGTCTCTTCGAGGCCGGCGCGCATACGCTGAACTGCAACGACATGCAGATCCATCATCTTCATCTTGCTGATCAGCTCATTGACGAAGTTGCGTTTGGTCAGCTCCTGCCACAAGGTCTGGGCGGATTGGCCAATAATGATCTGAGTGACCTCTTTCTCTTCTGCTGCTTCAACGATCACATCCGTTGTCTTGCGGCCCCGGCGTTTGCGGACCAGAAATTCCGCTCCGGCTTCCTCCGCCAGACGCTTCCAGACAGCCATATACATTTCTTTGCTATGATTATATTCATCGCTGTCTGAACTATCCACATTAAGCACATAGAGCGGTGCCCCAAGCATCTCAGACAGCTCGACACCACGCCGGATTAGACGCTCCCCATGCGGCCCATAATGAACACATACCAAAATCTTTTCCTTGTGAATGACTTTCGCCCTCCTGTTAACATGGGTGAAAATACAAAAGGAGCCTAATGGCGTTAGGCCCCTCTTTGTTGTTTCAAACCCTGAAATATACTTAAATTATACCTATTCCGATGCTGTTTGTAAAGTTTACGGACAACACATAGAATCCCTTGGCTGCCGCGGGCCTTACTCTACTTCATTTATAGCGCCCTCACTTCTCGCTGAACGCCAGGCCTCCAGAATAGAAGCTGGTGCTTTGCGGCTAAGCGGGCCGCTGCCTTCCTTCGTCCACAGCGGCGGGTAATAGCCCATGACCTGGCCCGGCTCAAGCTGCTGGACAGCCTCTTCCCAGCCCTCCCAGCGGAACGTTTCATAGAACAGATCCAGGTCCCCCTCCGCCAGCCAGCCGATGAAGCCCGAATAGGTCAGTTCGGTGGTCTCCCATTGCAGCACATCCGGGGCATAATAATAGATATGACCGGTCTGCCCGAACCGCCCCGTATCCAGGCCGAAGAATCCGCCTGCCGCATCATAGGCCACGATCAACATCCCCGGCATGGGAGAAATATCATCCGCTGTAGACAGGCCATTCCAAGAGGCCAGGCTTCCGAAGATCCCTTCGGCTCCCGCACCAAGCAGCGTAATCCAGCCATGCTCGAACACAATTCCTCCTGTCTCATAGGCTATCGCTCCCAGATAGGATTTCGTGCTGACCTGCAGCCGGACCAGTGTCTGCGCTGCTGCCTCCGGCTCTGCCGCCTCCAGCCGGTAGGTGCGTGATCCCTGACTCAGCAGCTCCCTGATCTCTTCCCAGGCGTGGTTCTCCACATCTACCAATTCTGCTACAGATAATAAATGCATATGTTAACGCCTCTCTCTCAATGCTTTATGCTATTGCCGCTATTTATATATACCCTATTCAAGGGGAACTGCAATCCTGAATTGACCAGAGGTTTATTAACATTCTGCCGCATATAGCTTGCATAATATGTAAGGTTCATAGAATTTCTTAATGACTATGCCAAAAATAATTGATTGGCAAATTGATGTCAGGTTTTATAGAATTCTTTTAAATTCGAATTAAATACGGGATAGCCCGAATTACAATCAGACAGGGAGTGCTTGCCAAAGTGTCCATCGTTCCTACACTATCGTCAGAAGTATCAAATGAGGCTGTGCAGTACGTGCAGCGGATCTATGCAGAGGTCCAGAAGCGCGACCCGCATGAGCCAGAATTTCACCAGGCTGTCCAGGAATTCCTGGAGAGCATCACCCCCGTTCTGACCCACCACCCGCAGTATATGAAGCACGGGATTCTCGAGCGGCTGGTTGAACCTGAGCGCAGCATCTCCTTCCGTGTTCCTTGGGTGGACGATGCCGGTAATACCCAGGTGAACCGCGGTTTCCGCATTCAATTCAACAGTGCCATCGGTCCCTACAAAGGCGGCCTGCGCTTCCATCCTTCCGTCTACCTCGGGATTATCAAGTTCCTGGGCTTCGAGCAGATTTTCAAAAACTCGCTGACTGGCCTGCCCATGGGCGGCGGCAAGGGCGGCAGCGACTTCGATCCCAAGGATAAATCGGATCAAGAAGTTATGCGCTTCACCCAGAGCTTCATGACGGAATTGTACCGCCACATTGGGCAGGATACAGATGTTCCCGCAGGAGATATCGGTGTAGGCGCGCGCGAGATCGGCTATATGTTCGGCCAGTACAAACGGATTCACGGAGGGCATGCTGCCGGAGTTCTAACCGGAAAAGGGCTGCTCTACGGCGGCAGTCTGGCGCGCAAGGAAGCTACCGGCTATGGCTGTGTATACTTCGTGCAAGAGATGCTGTCAGCACGCGGAGCAAGCTTCAAGGACCGCAAGGTGGTCATCTCCGGTTCCGGGAATGTCTCCATCTATGCTATCGAGAAGGCTCAGCAGCTTGGGGCCCACGTGATTGCCTGCAGTGATTCGAACGGTTACATCCATGATCCTCAGGGCATCAATCTGGCTACCGTCAAAAGATTGAAGGAAACCGAACGCCTGCGTATCAGCGAATATGTGAAGGAGCACCCGCATGCCGAGTATGTTGAGGGTTGTAGCGGAATCTGGTCTCTGCCTTGCGATATCGCCCTGCCGTGTGCCACACAGAACGAGCTGGATTTGGAATCCGCCCGCACGCTGATTCTGAACGGAGTTCAGGCCATTGGCGAAGGTGCCAATATGCCGACCACCCTCCAAGCGGTGGAGCTGTTCCTGGAGAACCAGGTGCTGTTTGCTCCAGCCAAAGCTGCCAATGCCGGCGGCGTAGCGGTCTCCGGCCTTGAGATGAGCCAGAATAGCATGCGTCTGTCCTGGACCTTCGAAGAGGTGGACGAGAAGCTGCAAGGCATTATGAAAAATATCTACAGCAGAACCGTTCAGGCAGCTGAAGATTACGGCGTCGCCGGTAACCTGGTTGCCGGCGCCAACATCGCCGGGTTCCTGAAAGTCGCCGATACCATGCTGGCGCAGGGTATCGTGTAACTGTTGTAGACTTAACAAGTGGAAACGGCTTTGCCGTCCTTTTAAAGGACGGTACCGTTTCAGCGAGAAATAGAAGGATAATTTATAGCGTAAAACTTATAAATTCTTATATTTTGATACAAAAAGAGGTGTCCCTAAGCCATTTGGCTGGGGACACCTCTTTTTTAGGTTTAGGAAATGGATGGTTGGTGATCCTGTGCTCGCTAGTAGTTATGCTGGGCGCACCTGGCTGGTCTTATGCGTACGAATGGCAGATACAGGGGCCAACGACGGGTGAAGGAGCACTAATGCTTCTCATTCGCTCATTTAGCCTGAGTCCGGTGAATTCAGGTGCACTTGTGCACCTCATTACTCTCCTTCAGTCACACTTGACCTCACCAAAGGGATTTATCCCTCTCATTGTTGCCTACAGCAACTCGCGCCGCAGCTCCTCAGCAGATCTTGGGGACAGGTGGCCGAGCGGAATGTCGAATACCGTCTTGGCTCCTGTCTGGCCCTCCTGCTTCAGGCGCACAGCAGCGCGGGCATAGGCGGCCAGGACGCTGGCGGTGAATTCCGGGTTGCTGTCCAGCTTCAGCCCGAATTCGGCAATCTGCTTGCTTCCGCCTCCAGTCACTCCGCTGCGGATGACGAAGCCGCCGTGCGGCATCCCTGAATGCTCAGCGGCAAGCTCCTCGTCCGTGATGAATTGCACCGTTGTATCATAATCGGCAAAATAGTTCGGCATCTCCACAATCGTCCGGGTAATGGCATCGCGGTCAGCTCCTGCTTCAGCCACTACGTAACATTCCCGGCGGTGCTTCTCACGGGTGGACAGCTCCGGGGTCTCGCCTCCGCGAATGCTGTCAATGACCTCCTGGACCGGCACGGTATATTGTACGCCTGCCTTGACGCCGGGAACCCGGCGGATCGCATCCGAATGCCCTTGGCTGACTCCCGTACCCCAGAATGTATAATCCTCGCCTACCGGCAGGATCGACTGCATCAGCAGCCGGTTCATGGAGAACATGCCCGGGTCCCAGCCGGTGGAAATCACACTTACGCTGCCGCCTTCGCGGGCGGACTTGTCCACCGCTGCGAAGAAATCGGGGATTTTGGCATGAGTGTCAAAGCTGTCCACCGTATTGAACAACCGGGCCAGCTGCGGAGTCTGCTCCGGCAGATCTGTCGCGGAACCGCCGCACAGAATCATTACATCAATCTTGCCTATGTACTGCTCGGCGGCTGATATGTGTTCGGTAAGCGTTCCTGTGATGTCTGCCAGCTGCTGCGGATCTCTGCGGGTAAATATGGCTACCAGCTCCATATCGGAGTTCTGCGCAATGGCCTGTTGTACCCCTTTGCCCAAATTTCCGTATCCGACGATCCCTACTCTAATAGTTGAAGTCATGTCTGTAATATCCTCCCTTGCCGGTTAACCCGGAGATATGAATCCTTCAAATGTTAAGTATATATACATTACACGAAATGTAAATAATTAAAGTGTTATCAATCACAGTTATTTATGGAAAGCAGCAGCAGACGCTTCACAAAGCGCACAAGGTGAAGACCGTCTGGTTGAAGCCCGGCAACCCGGCAGATGAGCATGCGCACCGGGCCTTAACAGAATGCTGATCCAAGTAGACGGAGGGCAGCCCGGTGGCAAGAAACACAACACATGACACAGGAAATCCTAAGCCAAGCTGAATAAGACGGTTTTGGTGCCGATTAACGTTGAACCGCTGTTCACAAAATAATAGTTGGACGATGTATCCAGTGTGAGCGGACCGGTCCAAGTAATGGTGGCGAACTGGCTGCTGAAAATCCCGGTTGGCGGCACATCTGTCAAGGCAAGTGTTACAGTGACTGCACCATTAATATTTGTATTCGTGATATGGGAATATCCGCGGACATTGATGATCCCGTCCGACTGGCTGTCAACCATACGCTGAATATTAAGTCCCGTATGAACCATTGTATTGATGCGGCTATGATATAAATAGGTATTTAAATTCCCCATGTGTCCCGCCTGGATGATACCTCCGACTACCCGGGCATTCAGAAGCTGAAATTCTATAGTTGTAAAGGGATCCCCCACAGCCACATTCTGGAAAGTAATGTCGCCGCTGATAATGGCTCCATCCGTATAGTTCGTATGGGTGCTTACGGAGGTGCCGTTATCAAACGTGCCTATCACAGTAACCGGGCGCGCAACAAAGGCAGGTCCTTGATCACTGTATACGTCTTCGGCAGCCGGGTCGGTCTGTATCGTTACATTGCGCGGAGTTGATGATCCGAAATTCGCCAGATCCGAATTGCCAAGTACCCACGGACCCAGACCAAGCAATTGAATGTGCCGGGCAGGCGGGATGACGACATCTTCATCAAAAATTGAATTAGCCGCAATGAGCACAATACAGCGTGCTCTCATACCGATAGCCACTGCTAAAGGACTGTTGGCTGCGGCATCAATGGCCGCCTGCAGTGAGTTAAACGGATCAAACGGAGATCCGCTGCCCGGCCCTGGAGCTGCCGAATCCGCCCAAAAGATCGTTTCACCCCATTCAAAAACCACTGATCCTGCGGGATCCAGTACTTCAGAGGATACCAGGCGGTGAGCTGTAACCAGCTGCCCTGCCGAATTTTTGCCCCATGCCGAGATTTGAATCACTTCTGAAGCGGCATCGTCGATCGTGAAAACAAACTCAAATGCATTCAGATCGGCGAAGTAGTTCTTCGTGATCACTTCATTCGGAGCGATAGAGAATTCCTCTTGCGCATACAGCGTCCGGGTTCCGTTCAAGACATAGCCTTCTACCAGAATCACCGAAGAGATTAGCGGGTCCCGGTTATCGAATTTGATCGTTACCAGTTGAGAGGGTCTGACCCCGCCGGCAGGACTATTCTCAATGGGACCTGTCGATAAAATCGCCATACTTATTCCTCCTCACAATTGCTAGATTTAATCTACCCCTTCAGATTAATGTATGCACTGTGTTTAACAACAAACCTGTACAATCTAGCAATAATTAACTCCTGCTGTCGGCCAATAGACAAATAGAAACGCCTGTACCGTCCTTGTACTAGTATTGTGCCGTTACAGCAAGAAGTAGAAAGATAGTGTTCGTGTGAAATTCTCATTTGTAGGCCGCATTATAGCCCACGCCATAGACTAACGCCCTGCATACAATACCTAGTCAAAGTCAGACCTATGCCTATGTATTTCTATTATTAGCTCAAAAGGAGCTGGAAACCAGTGAATTCAAGAACAAAGCTTACCGGACGGGTAATCTTTAAAGGTGACCCGGGTTATGAGGCAGCACGCAAAAATTGGGACCCGCATACCGACAGATTCCCCAAAGTATTCGTGTTCGCCCAGAAGACGCAAGATGTGTCGAACGCCATTAAATGGGCCAACGAGCACCGGATTCCCATCCGGCCCAGAGGCGGCAGACATGCACTGGAGGTCAATCTGTCCCAGGTGAACGGCGGCATCGTCATTGATGTCAGTGAGATGAACAGCATTAAGCTAAGCCGCAAAACCGGTACAGCCGTCGTCGGAGCCGGAAATACAGTCGGGAGAATCGCCCATACGCTTGCCCGGAAGGGGTATATGGCGCCTTTCGGGGACAGTCCTACCGTTGGAATCGGCGGCATTACACTGGGCGGCGGCATCGGCCCGCTTCAGCGTACCTTGGGACTGGTCAGCGATAATCTCGTGGAGCTCGAAATGGTTGATGCCAAGGGCAGAATTATTATTGCGAATAAGAAAAGTAATGCCGATCTGCTCTGGGCTTCCCGCGGGGGCGGCGGAGGGAACTTCGGAGTATGCACCCGTTACAAATTCAAAGTACGCCCGGCTCCTGCCACAGCAACGGTATTCCGCATCACCTGGCCCTGGGGCCAGTTCGAGAAGGTCCTTAAGACCTGGCAGCGCTGGGCTCCCTCCGTGAATACCAGACTGGGCAGCGAATTATCCATCGGTCCCAAAAAGGGTGGAAATGTCAGCATGCTGGGACTGTTCCTCGGATCTAAGGCTGAGGCTGTCCGCCTCTTGAAGCCCATTACAAGTGTAGGAACGCCTACGATCCAAACGATCCGTTCCCTGCCTTATCCGCAAGTGGTCAGCTTCTTGTTAGCTCCCGATCCGGTACAGACTCAGCGCTTCAGCAACCAGTTCTCCAGTGCCTTCGGCAGGAAACCGTTCCCGGATCAGGCATTTAAGCCGATGCGTGAGTTCCTGGAGAAGGTGGAGGGGAAGGACGCCGGGTTCTTTTTCCTCAATTGGGGTGGGGCGGTAAGCCGTAAATCTCCTAAATCTACAGCCTTCTACTGGCGTAAAGCCAAATTCTACGTGGAGTGGAACAGCTCCTGGGTCAAGAAATCAGAGGCCGCCAAAAATATATTCTACGTCCGCAACACCCGCCGCAAGCTGCAGCCGTTCATCGTAGGAAGCTACATCAACGTGCCTGACCAGGGTATCAAGCCTTCCGGGCCGGTCTATTATGGAACGAACTATGCCAGATTACGCAGAGTCAAGGCAAAATATGATCCCGGGAATGTGTTCAACAATCCGCAGAGTATCCCGCCAGCCCGTACTACAAGCTGAATGACGGGCCGGTAAAGATGAAACCTGTATGAATTGAGCATAAAAACATAAAGCAGCGGTTCTCCATCCCAAGACGGGAGAACCGCTGCCATATTGTACATATAAGGTGTAACTAAGCTGTCAGGCTTATTGGCCTGAATTCGCCAGGAATTCATCAATCTGACGCTGCACCTCTGCGATGATGGTGTCGATACCGGCTGCCTTAACCTGCTGCTGGAGCTTGGCCAGACCCGCATCTACGTCCTTCACAGTGCCGTATTCCAGCGGAATGCCGTATTGCAGCATCACATTGCCGACATTGGCCACTTCGGTCTTCACCTTGCTGTTATCGAAGACGAAGGTCTCCAGCGGATAGTGATAGACCTCCTTCTCCCATTTGTCAGTCAGGGCGTTCGCTTCATCCGGGAAGGAGGCGTTATCCCGGTTCAGCGGCGAGTTGAAGCCCCAGTTCGAGAAGCCGGTATAGTTCGCATTCTTCTCGGCGTTCGTGAATTTATCTTCGCCGACCGGATTATAATGCACCGCCGTGATGCCGTTCATCATCAGATCATGCAGCTCCTTGTCGTTCTGGAGCAGATCGATCATCATCAGTGCACGTTCCGGCTGCTTGGAGGTGGAGTGAATCGCTACGCCGTTCTGCGTAGAGACGGCAACGGATTTTTTCTTATCCGGGTTAATATCGGCCAGAGCCAGCTCATACGGGGAGTTCTTCTCCCGCATATCGGTCATCAAGGCGCCAAGCGTACCCAGATTGTGGGTGATGGAGGCTGCCTTGCCTGCCTTGAATTCCTGCTGATGATCCAGCTTGCTGTTCAGTGCGCTCTTCGACCAGGCGTTATTCTCAGCCAGATCTTTATAATAGTAGACAAGCTCCTTGAATTCAGGAGTCTCATATAAGTTAAATACTTTGCCGGCCGGATCATCCAGCTTGAAGCCCATCGGCAGATCGAGGTCGAACAGATTCCATTCGTTCTGCTGCTTGAGCAGGATGCGGTCCAGATTATGCAGCTTCCAGTCTCCGGTCTCCGGTACGAATGGGGTAACCCCCTTCTCTTTACCGGATATAGTCTTGAGATAGTTGGCGTATGCCTCCGGACTGTTGATCTCCGGCAGGTTATATTTTTTGCGCAGGTCTTCGCGGTACAGAATCAGCTTCTCCACGGTTTCGCCGCGGTTCTGAGGCACCATATACAGCTTGCCGTTCACCTTCGCCTGACCCCAGGCCACCTCAGGCATCGCCTTCCAGGTCATAGGTGCATATTTCTCCAGCATTTCGTTCGTCAGCTCCAGGAACCCGCCTTTGAGTGACTGGTCGTTATAGCCTGCCCAATTGGCTGCATAGATCAGATCGAAGTCCTCGTTAGCCGCCAGCTTAAGCGGATATTTCTGCGCCCAGTCGGACCAGTCCAGGAACTCGGCTTCCAGTGTAGCGTTGATTTTCTCCTTGAGCTTCTTATTGATCTCTCCGAATACCTGATCATAATCAACCGGCTTCGGACCTACGAAAATCATCTTCAGGGTAACAGGCTGGGATGTATCCACTGCACCGGCATCCTTGGCTGGTTGGGCATTCGTTCCTGCAGCTTCCGTTGCTGCGGCCGAGGCCTTCGGCTCCGCCGCGTTTCCACCGGCATTCCCGTTACCGCCTCCGCACGCGCTGAGCAGAGAGATCATCAGAATACTGGACATCAGTGTCATTGCTTTTTTCTTATTCACTAGAATTCCCCCCAGCTATATGTGTGTAATCGCTTACAAGAACAGTATAATAAAAATTCCGCGCCCCGCTAATATAGGCATTCAACGATAATGCATACTTTTGCAACGACTTTTAGGCGTAGACTTACAATCTAGTTTGAAGCTTGGTCGTCACTGCGGTGAACATTTGGACTTACGGCCGCTGCCCGTCAACAGATTTCTTGATCCAATCCGCTGTTCACGGTTGAAATCCGTTGACAAAGGCGAACGCTACCGCTCCTCCAGTTCCAAATTTCCCCTCCGTTCCTTTTTGCTTCTTAATCCCTTTTAAGTGCTTTCTGCTGGTAATGCCCAGCACAAAAAAACGGCACCGTCTTACCAGCCGGGTGAGGCTGATTCAGACAGCGCCGCCTTAAGGCAACACAGATCATAGTTAACTGCTGCTTATTTCTCCAGGAATCCGGTAGACGGATTGGTGATGAAGAAGCCTTCCTGCGGCACATAGAAATACTGAATCCAGACGCCGTCGAGCAGCGGTTCGCGGGTATCCAGCAGAATCTCGATATCCTTATCTGTAGCAACCACTTCATCGTGCTCAGTAGGTGTATCCAGCGCCACATCATAGTGTCCGTGATCTCCGTGATTCTGGGTGATGACTACGCGGATTTTCTTGCCTTCCGCTTCCGGGCTGTTCAGCATATCTTTTAGAACTTTAGCTGCATTGCGGTTAATTTTTACTTTCATCCTCTGGCGACCTCTATTCTGCTTAGTATGAAATCCGAAATTCATTATAACATATTATAAGGAGCTATAGATAATTAAGTGGTTATTCCAGTGAGTAGACTCGTGTGCAACATATAAATTCTTCTATTTTTAAATAAGAAGCTGTCCTAACCAGCCATATTTCACGGCATGCGGGACAGCTTCTCGTATGTGTACTTCTATTTATGAAGCATTCTGGTTCGACAGAGCCGCTAACACTTCACTCGTGACGTCCTTGCCGCCCTTGAAGTTGGTGATGAACGCGCCGATGGAATAGATCGGCCCCCAGGGAATCCCCCACCAGCCCACCAGGGCCGTCAGCAGGGTGTACTTCAATCCTTTTTTGACGGAGCCCTCGCCCGCCTTGATGAAATAGATGCCCGAGCTTCGTCTGAACGTCATCAGGACAACAGAGAAGCAATACGTGTAGATCACGAACTTGCCCCCTTGCTGAATCTGGCTCATTATATTGCCGCCGTCCATGTTTTCGATCCCTTTTATGATCATAGGAAATCCCCTTTAATGGTTATTAATAATCATATACCGTAGGGACCACAGACTGAAACAGCAGACAGATATTTGTAAAAGTGAGCTGAAGGCAGACGCGGATTACTCCAGCTCAGCTCCGTTACTGGCGATTACCCTTTGATACCAGAAAAAGCTGTCTTTGCGGGACCGGTCCAGCGTCCCCTTGCCTTCGTTATCCTTATCCACATAGATGAAGCCGTAGCGCTTCTTCATCTCTCCGGTGCCTGCACTGACCAGATCGATACAGCCCCAAGAGGTGTATCCGATCAAGTCCACGCCGTCAGCCAGCGCTTCCCCCATCGCCCGGACATGTTCCCGCAAATATTCGATCCGGTAAATGTCCTTGATAGAACCGTCTGCTTCTACAGTATCTACTGCGCCAAGGCCGTTCTCCACCACCATCATCGGCAGTCCGTAACGGTTGTAGATATTATTCAGGGACCACCGCAGGCCTTGCGGGTCAATCTGCCATTCCCACGCGCTTGCCTGCAGATACGGGTTCTTCAGACCCAGCGACATATTGCCGCCAATCGCCTCCTGATCCGGGGCTGCACTTACGCAGGTGGATGAATAGTAGCTGAAGGTGTAGAAGTCTACACAGCCTTCCTTAAGAATCCGCTCGTCACCCTCCTCCATCTGCAGCTCAATCTGATTCTCCCGGAAGTATCGCAGCGCGAAGCCCGGATAAGCGCCTCTCACCTGAACATCGGAGCAGAGGAAATTACTCAGATTATCCTTTTGCTGGGCCAGCAGCACATCCTCGGGATTACAGGTCAGCGGGTAAGAGCACATGTAGGCAATCATACAGCCGATCTGAAAATCCTTATGAATCTCATGTCCCAGCTTCACGGCTCTGGCACTAGCGATGAACTGGTGATGGAGCGCTTGATATCTTAGTTGCTCATTGTCAGTTTGCGCGGATGCCGTTAGCTCGGCACTTCCCTCCGGCTTCATCGCCCCGGCCATGAATGTCCCGAACGGCATCGTGAGGATGTTGATCTCATTGAAAGTCAGCCAATACTTCACGCTGTGCTTGTAGCGGTTAAAGATCACCTCGCAGTAACGGACGTAGAAATCAATCATTCTGCGGTCCGCCCATCCGTTATAGGCTTCAGCCAGATGGTAAGGCGCTTCATAATGCGAGATCGTCACCAGCGGTTCAATCCCGTGCTTGGCCAGCTCAGCAAACACCCGGTCATAGAACTTAAGCCCTTCTTCGCTTGGCATGGCATCATCCCCGTTCGGGAAAATCCGCGACCAGGCGATCGACATGCGGAACACCTTGAAGCCCATTTCAGCGAACAGCGCGATATCCTCTTCGTACCGGTGATAGAAATCCACCGCTTCATGGCTCGGATAATTAGCTCCGGCTTCCAGCACCGGAGTAATTCTCCGGGAGACCGTATGTGTTCCGGCGGTCATGACATCCGCCGTGCTTAACCCCTTGCCGCCCGAATCGAACCCGCCTTCGAGCTGATTCGCAGCCGTTGCGCCGCCCCACAGGAAATTGTCCGGAAAGCTTCTATTGTTCACACTCATATTCTTATTCATATTCATATTAGTTCCTCCTGAGATTGGATTAGGTTACTGATTAGATCATGACGGTCAGCAGATTCTCCCGGTAATCGATGCTCTTCTGGTCTGTCTCAATGACATCAAGATACTCGCCGGAATTGGAGATGATCACAGGCGTGGTCAGCGTATAACCCGCCTCTCTGATCGCGGCAACATCGAACTCCATGAGCAGCTGGCCTTTAGTGACCGTATCGCCTTGCTTGGCCCGGGGGGTGAAGTGTTTGCCCTTCAATTTGACCGTGTCCTTGCCGACATGAATCAGAATATCGACCCCATTATCACTGGTAATGCCGATTGCATGGCCGGAGGCGAACAAGGTGGTCAGTACCCCGTCAACCGGAGAGTATACCTTGCCTTCCAGCGGTTCAATCGCTATCCCTTTGCCCATTGCGCCTGTAGAGAAGGCTTCGTCTGTCAGCTCCGACAAGGCTCTGATCTGACCCTTCAGCGGACTTCCCACCGTCTCCTGCTTCACCAAAACGCTCCGGGCAGTCCCGCCGCTCTTACTGTCCACCGCTTCCTCATCCTTGAACCCGGAGAAGAAGACGAGAATGAACCCGAGAATGAAGCTGATCACAATGGCGGCAATCGCGCCATAGAAGCCTTTATCCATCCCTTCAGGACTGATATAACTAGGGATTCCGAAAATCCCCAGACCGCCGATAATATAGCCTTTGGTGCCCATCAGACCGACAATACCGCCACCGACTGCAGCAGCGACACAGCTTAAGATGAACGGCTTCTTGCGCGGCAGTGTAATTCCGTAAATAGCAGGCTCCGTAACTCCGAAGATGCCAGAGATAATCGCCGGAATCGACAATGACTTCAGCTTGGCGTTCTTGGTCCGCAGCATAATCGCCAGCACAGCACCGGTCTGAGCAAACGAAGCGCCGAAGGAAGCCGCCAGAATCGGATCGGATTTCAGTACAGCCATGTTATTGAGGGCAATCGGCACCAGACCCCAGTGCAGTCCGAAGATCACAAAGACCTGCCAGAATGCGCCTACCAGCAGCCCCTCAATAACCGGACTGAGGTTGTAGAGGAACAAGGTTCCCTGCCCCAGCAGCTGTCCGGCCCAGGTGGAGACCGGACCGATGGCAATCAGCGCCAGCGGAACGGTGACCAGCAGGGTGAAGAACGGGACGAGGAAAGTGCGTACCACGCTCGGCGTCACTTTTCGGAAGAAGGCCTCCAGCTTGGAGCCAATATAAGTCGAGATGATGATCGGAATGACGCTGGAGGTATAGGACATCAGAATGACCGGAATCCCCAGGAAGGTAATGTACACAGGCGATTCAAAGATCGTTCCGCTAAAAAGCGTGTACAGCGGTTCGCCCGCCGCCGTGATGCTGCCGAAGGACGGGTACACCAGCGTAGCGCCTATGGCCATCCCGATAAAGATGTTGGCCCCGAATTTCTTGGCCGAGGTATACCCCAGGAAAATTGGGAAGAAGTAGAACAGGCAATCTCCGAGCGCATTCAGAATCTGGTAGGTCCCCGACTCCTTGGTGAGGAGTCCCACGGTTAGAAACAGGGCGGTGAAGCCCTTAATCATCCCGGTCGCAGCCAGTACGCCAAGGGTCGGCGAGAATACGCCGGAGATCATATCGATGAAGCTGTTGAACAGACCCATTTTCTCGCCGGAGGCTGTCTCAGATCCGCCTTCCTGTAATCCGCCCGCTGTCATCACCTGGGCATAGACCTCAGATACGTGATTTCCGATCACGACCTGGTACTGGCCGCCGCTCTGAATCACCGTTACAATTCCGTCCATATTCTTCAGCACATCCGTATTCGCAACCGCCTCATTCTTCAGCTTGAAGCGTAGACGGGTCACGCAATGGCTGAGTCCGTTGATATTCTCCTTGCCGCCGACATGCTTAATAATATCCTTGGCTAGTGCTTCATATTTCATAGTAAGTCCTCCCGTTTCCTGATGAATGATATGCAAAAGGCGAAACCATCCCGGCAGCTTCCTGCCTGATTTGGTTTCGCCTGCATGACCAGTAACAATCCAAGTGGTTTTATTCAGTTTGTCTTTGCGTTACCCGCTGAATGTGAATCGTTAGATACAGGATTTCTTCATCCAGGAGCTTCAAGTCCAGATACTTCTCAATTTTGAGCACACAGTGATGCGCCTTCCTGTATTTCATCCTCACCTGCTTGAGCAGAAAATCGTCCACGGACTCCTCAGACTCCTGTTTGCGCGAGCGCTGGAAAAAATACCGCAGATGGGTGATGAACCGTTCGTAGCTGACCGTATGCTCATCAATTTCGTTGTTATAGGAATACTTCACAATATTGAGGATGTCATCAATCTGCTGGGTCTGCCTGGTAAGGTCTGCAATTTTGTTGCCCGAGCTGTTCATTTGCGCATTAATCAGATGGAGTGCAATGTTCCCGGCCTCATCCTCCGGCAGGCGGATACGGGTATACTGCTCAATCATCCCCATGGCATGATGCCCGATGGCATATTCCCTCGGATAACAGCGCTGAATCTCCCAGAGAAGCGGATTGTGATTGCGGATACCCTGCTCATGAAGCCTTAAGGCATGAGTCAAATGGTCCGTCAAGGTCACATAGATATAATCGCTCAGCCGGGCCTTCAGCGTCTGCTTGGCATACTCGATAATGTCATAGCTTAAGGCTACATATTCGGCGGGGGCATCCGCCATTAAGGCCTTGAATTTCTCGGACGCGTCATTTCGCTTCAGTACAAAGGTCTTCTCGATCAGAGAGACATCCACCGGATCGCCCGGGCTCTTCTTGAAGCCGATGCCGCGTCCCATAACAACCAATTCATCCTTACCTGAATCCTTGGCAATAATGGCATTGTTATTGAAAATCTTCTCGATAATCAACCAAGCTGCCCTCCTTTACCCCGAATTTCATTTTGGCACTGCTTACAGGATGTTAGACGGGTTAAGGTTCCTTTCGGCGTCCCGCAGGGCCCTTAACATAAAGAAAGGCAAAACCCAAAACACGTGACCATGTTTTGGGTTTTGCCTTTGCAGTAACAATCCCAAATTCAGAATAGCACCTAATTTCACTTTTGGCAACAAAAATGTTTGCGCTTACATAATCTATCAACCTGCAAAGAGGAGCGCCCCCTATTCACAGGGAACACTCCTCTTCTCTCCGCCTGAACTCAGACCGATGACGAACTCACGGCTTGGGCATTTCCATTGCCCCACCGCAGCTTATATAACTCAGGCAATACCACACCCAGCAGCACCAGCACCACTCCGGTCCATTGCAGAAGACTTACATGCTCTTGCAATACGAACGAAGACATTAAGACGGCAACAGGCAGTTCGACGGCGCCCAGAATACCGGCCATGCCGCCGCCGATATGCGGAACCCCGATGGCGAACAGCAGCGGCGGGATGAAGGCGCCGAACAAGCCCAGCAGGAAGCCGAACAGCAGCAGTGGTCCCCATAGCATACCGTTAAACAGGAAGGTCGGCGGGAACAGGATGCACAGCAGCACCAGGCCGCCAGTGACCATCCAGGCGCTCCGGTAGGCCGGATGGGCCGAAGGAACGGCTTTGCCGCTGAAGATAATGAACATGGAATAGCTGACTGCCGATAATAATCCGAGTACCAGCCCCAGCAGGTTGAACTCAGCAGCTCCCTGATTCAGAATACCTGCGGCCAGCAGGGTTCCGCCGAACAGCAGGATCAGCGTCAGCACCGTGATTTTGTCTGGGCGCTGACGTTTGCTTACCGCCTGAATCAGCACACTGATCCAGGTGAACTGGAACAGCAGGATAATCGCCAGCGAAGCCGGAATATACCGGAGTGACTGGTAGTACAGCAGACCCGTAACCACGGTTGGCGCACCGGCCATCATCAAGAACACTCTATGCTTCCAGGTCAGCCGGGTGGGAACCGCCTTGGCGGGTGCTGTAACGTTCGCTGTGCTGCGCTCGTTGCGGTTCGCTCTGAGCTTGGTATATAACGCAAGCAGCCAGGCGAGAATACAGCCGGTTAAGAGCTGCGTGCCGACCACCTCTCCCAGCTTGTAACCGTGCCCGTAGGCCAATACAACAATCGTTGATAAAATGCCGTAGCTCATCGCGCCTACAAGTACGGAGATTAAATATTTCATATCTTTCATTCTGATTATGCCTCCTGAATCTTTTGATCTGAATCATGTTGCGTCAAGGTCAAGGACCGCCAGACGCAAAAAATCCTAACTCCGGGACAGGGACCGCTGGTTCATGGTCCTTATCATCGTAGTTAGGAAGAATAGGCTTCCTGTAGAAACCCTCGCCCTGTGACATCTGAATGGCTGCGAGGTTATACGAGAACAATATAGAGTTGTGAAGTATTGCCTGATTGACGACTGTTCATATGTTACACGCCAAGTGAGCTGACGTCAAGCCTTAATTATTTTAAATTTGAAATTTAGGAAAGATAGACCTCTTTCTTTTCAATTCTCCAGCCTTACTTCACCCGTACTTTTATTCCACTGTAAGCCAATACCGAGAAGATCACATATTGCCTCCAGCGGGAATTGTGCCGAATCCGGCAGCCTGTTCATTGTAAATTCGCGGTCTGATTTCTTGCCATTGATATACAATTCGAGCGGATCGCTGACTTTCACCTGAACGATGTTATTACCGTATACAAAAGACCAGCCTGTGAATGGATCATTTCCATATTTCGGATCAGCTTTAAATGTCCCATAGCTTACCTGTACGCCAAGCGCCTTGAATACACTAGTCGGCGGTACATACAGCTTGTCATCCTTGATGGAGGGCGTGCCATAGAATGAGAACGGCTCACCGTTGACGAAGAACATCAATGGCTGTCGGACCGGTGTCAGGATATATCCAGCTTGATCCTTGGTCACTGTCCCCCTCCCGGTCGCAAGTCCCGTGTCGAAGCGGTCGCCCCAGCCCAGAAGCGTCCCATCCTTGTGCTGAGCAAAACCAAAGGTTCCACTGCTTCCCCAAATATTGCTGATTTGATTTCCTTTTTTTATCTGATACGGCTTAGCCAGCACTCCAGAATTATAGTTCCATTGCCAGAGCGTTCCGTTTCTCTTCAAGGCAAACAGCCGGTAGAAGCCGGTATCCAGCTTGTAGACATTATTAAGGCCAGCAACGGCAGATGGTGCTTTAAGCCCCCTGTTCCAGCGCAAGACTTGGCCGTCACTGCGCAGCAGGAACAGCTCACCTTGCGATGCTGCCATACCGGTTATCGAGGATGAAGCAATCGTAGCTACACTGACCGGATCACTCTCCAAGCGGATACGGTTATACACTGTGTTAACAATACTCATCTGCTTCACACTGCCCTCTTCAGTAAGAAACAACGCATCGTTACCGTTAATTAGGGCGGATCTAATCCCCGTAACTGCCTTGAGCTCCAAATAGTGAATCTGCACCGGAAGCACACCGGGCTGATCGTAGGAAGGGTACCACAGGGTGGCCGTCCTGTCTTTTTTTACAGCGATGCCGAGGCTACCATTCGCAGTGATGGAGGATACTTCCCGAAGACCCTCCAGCTTGACCGGACCTCCCCGTTTTTGATACCTCAACAGAGGATCATTCTCAATATAGCTGCTGTAGTCCAGGCCCCAGCCCCATACCTCTCCATCCCTGCTGAGTGCAAAAGACACTCTTCCTGCCGCCGCCACCTGCACAATCCCGCTCAGACCTTCCACCTGTCTGGGGATGTATTGGTTAATACTTGTCCCGTCCCCGACTTGACCGAACTTATTATCTCCCCAGCCTGTTACCGTCCCGTCACTCCAAGCCGCAATTCCATGCGCAGAGCCGCCCGATACACTTACAGCTCTGGGCACCGCAGCAGCGGCCTCGCTGCCGGCAGGAAAGCATAAGGATAATATCAGAAGTGATGCGATGAGAAGCTTTGATTTACGAAGTAACAATGGCTTTTCCCCCTTGTAATTTACTTTATTCTCATAGATTCTGTTAACCTTCCTATTATACTTCCATTTATTTGTAATGAACAGCAATCCAAGGGCAGCCCTCTATGAATAAATAAAGTAAAAATTTGAAACAAAGACAAGTTACGCTGCGTATCAGTGTGTAACCGCCCTTTATTCCAATCATTTCTATGTGAGATGGGTAATATTGTGAAGGGAACCGCGTGATCACCCGGAGGCATGAATGATCCCATGGTTTACCGAAATATACATAACTGAAGGAGGTGTAGATCCTGAACAGATCCGGGCCCGTTAAGCTCCTCGGCATGATTGCCGGAGTTGTAATTTTAAATGTCATCGTTCTATCTCCCGGCCTGCTCGGTATCGAGATCGGCGGAAGCCCGCTGGAAACGGCATCGGCAGTAACCCTGCTAATCATCAGTCTGCTGGTCGTCCTATACGGGAGTTACACCTTGCTCTTCAGACCTCCGGCTGCCACGCCCGTCAGCGTGCAATTAGAGACGCGGGAGGATTACATTGCCGGCCTCGGCCGTCACCGGAATGTGAAGGTGCTGAAGGAGGATATCTCCCTCGCCCTCGACCAGATGGAGCGGATTGAGAAGAAGAAGACCACACTGCTCCAAGTGCTGGGCCGCAGGTTCGATCCGGCTGAGCTCAGCTTCCGCAAGTTTCATTCCGTCATTACGGAGGTCGAGAAGCTCTTTTATCTGAATATCCGGGGGCTGCTCAACAAGCTCAGTGTGTTCGATGCCTCAGAATTTGCCAAGTTCAGTGCCGGTAACGCGTCAAGCCGATTCTCCAGCGCCCTGATTCAGAAGAAAACTGCGCTATACAATGAATATCTCTCTTATGTCAAAGGCTGCCTCGGGGCCAATGAGGAAATTCTGCTGAAGCTGGATCAGCTGCTGCTGGAGATTACCGAGCTGGGCAGCGCAGATTATACCAATGTGGAAGAGATGCCATGCATGCAGGAATTGACCGCCCTGATCGGGCAGACGAAACTCTATCAGTAAGGAAAAGGAGATGAACCGATGAGGAAAGGCAAAACACTGTTCATACTCGGCATTATCGCCGCATCCGTCTTCGCACTTGTCTATTTCGGTATTACCTTAACGTCCAATCTGGGCAAATCCAAGACAGAAATCTCTGCCGAAGACGCCGACAAAAGACTGAACCGCATCTATAAGGATATCAACGTGACCAGTGCTGAGCCTGTAAAAGGGCAGATTGATCTTGATCCGGCGTCCATCGGCGATTCGTTGCCCGATATCTCCAAGTTCCCCATCTCCGTTGAGAGCACCACGGACAGCTACGTCGAGATTTTCTCCTCCACGGAGAAATCCGGAACAGGCAATGACGGCTGGCTGAATGAGGTCGCCGCAGACTTCAACGCTGCCGGTATTACAATAGACGGCAAACCGGCCTCAGTCAAAATCCGCAACATCGCTTCCGGCACAGCCGCTGATTATATCCGGTCCGGCAAATATGTGCCTGACGCCTTCACTCCCTCTAATGAGCTATGGGGCGAGATGGTTAAGGCCAGCGGCGTGCAGGCCGAGCTGGTTACGAAGCGTCTGACCGGCAACGTGGCCGGAGTGGTAATGAGCAAGCAGAAATACGATCAGCTGGTCGACAAATACGGCTCGATCAACGTGAAGACAATTACCGATTCCATTGCGGGTAATGAGCTGGCGATGGGGTACACCGATCCTTTTGCCAGCTCAACGGGGCTGAACTTCCTGGTCACCGCGCTGAGCACCTTCGACAGTACGGATCTGCTCGGAGCCAAGGCGGTTCAAGGCTTCGAGAAGTTCCAGGCCAACGTGCCCTTCATCGCCTCCACCACCCTGCAAATGCGGGAAGCGGCCAAATCCGGCATGCTGGATGCCTTCGTCCTTGAGTATCAGACCTTCGTCAATGCGAAGGATTTGACCAGCGGCTATGTGTTCACCCCATTTGGGGTAAGACATGACAGCCCATTGTATGCACTTGGGCAGCTGCCGCCGGAGAAGCTCGCGATCATTAAGAAGTTCGGCGAATTTGTCCAGCAGGATAAGTATCAGAAGACGGCTGCGGACAAGGGCTTCAACGGCCTGAAGGACTATGTCTCAGAACTGGCACCGGTTGACGGCTCCATTCTCTCCTCGGCCCAGAAGCTCTGGAAGGAGAAAAAGAACGGCAGTAAACCGATTGCGGCAGTGTTCGTAGCCGATGTCTCAGGCAGCATGGCTGGCGAGCCGCTGAACCGTCTCAAGGAGTCCCTGCTGAAGGGCCAGAAATTCCTCGGCAAGGACAACAGCATCGGCTTTGTCTCTTATTCCAGTGATGTGACTATCAACCTGCCTATCGGCAAATATGATACCAATCAGCAGTCCATGTTCGTAGGGGCGATTAACAGCCTTCAGCCTGTGGGCGGCACGGCTACCTTCGACGGGTTGGTGGTTGCGATGAAGATGCTGAAGGATGAGCTGGCGGTGAACCCGGATATGAAGCCTCTGATCTTCGTGCTTAGCGACGGGGAGACCAACGAAGGCCATTCCCTGGATGATATTCGGGGCTTGATCGAGACGTACAAGATTCCGGTATACACCATCGGGTACAACGCTAATATCAAGGCTCTGGAGAGCATCTCCAGCATCAACGAGGCAGCCAATATTAACGCCGACACAGAGGATGTAGTATACAAAATCGGAAACCTGCTCAACGTGCAAATGTAGACTTTATATTCTGAAGGAGGGTTCATATGTCATTCACCATGGAAATTCCCAGCCCCGAGAAGCTGAAATCGGTCATCGAGGAGCAGGTCCAGCCGGAGCCGGAGGAAGTCACCCAGCTTAAGGAGCAGGCGATTAATAATGTCTCCAGTATACTGGAGCTGGACTTCGAGTCTCTGGAGAAACGCAAGGCCGTGCTGCAGTCGATTGACAGCTTCGGGATGGGCACCATGCGCTCCTCGTCGGAGAAGAACTCCCTGCTTCAGGTATCGGTGGGCAATCTGTCCAAGACCGGGGATGAAGGCGGTCAGGTCGCCAAGGGATTAACCGAGCTGCATCAGCAGCTCAAGGATCTGGACCCCAGCGCGGTCGATTTCGCCAAAAGCGGGTTCCTCGGCAAGTTTTTCCACCCCCTGCGTAATTATTTCGCCAAATATCAAAAGGCCGATGCCGTCATCTCAGATATTATTCTATCCCTGGATAAAGGCAAAGCCGTGCTGAAGAATGACAATACGACACTGGAGATTGAACAGCAGACCCTGCGGGAGCTGACCAAGCGGCTTAAGAAGGAGATTCAGCTCGGCATCCTGATGGATGAGGAAATCGAGAAGCAGATTGAAGCTGCCAAGCAGCGCAATGAAGATGAGGATAAGGTGCGGTTCATTACGGAGGAGGTCCTGTTCCCGCTGCGCCAGCGGGTAATGGATCTGCAGCAGATGCTCGTGGTCAATCAACAGGGCATTATGGCCATTGAGGTGGTCATCCGCAACAACAAGGAACTGATCCGTGGAGTCGACAGAGCCCGAAATGTTACGGTATCTGCGCTCAAAATTTCGGTTACTGTCGCCAGCGCCTTGTATAACCAGAAGATCGTCCTCCAAAAAATCGAGCTGCTGAACCAGACCACCGACAATCTGATCAGCGGCACCTCCAGAATGCTAAAAGAGCAGGGTGCAGCCATTCACAAGCAATCGCTCGAAACTAGTATTTCGGTCGATACGCTGAAGGTGGCCTTCACCGACGTCCTCTCTGCCTTGGATTCGATCAGCACCTACAAGCAAGAAGCGCTCCCCAAGATGCGGGAGACGATTATCCAGTTCCGGGAGCTGGCAGATAACGGGGAACAGCAGATTCAGCGGCTGGAAAAGGGTAATACGCTCGGGCTGTAGCATCACTGCCCATATTTAACGCAAAACAGAGCATGGCGGAGGATACGCCGGTGCTCTGTTTTTTTTGCCTGCCTATTTTCCTTTTGCTGTCTACCTTCTTCTATTCAGTAAGCCTGTCACCATTCTGCTCAACGTCCCTTGATCCATGAAGGGAGCAAGGCTTGCCAGAAGATCCGGGTTGAGCTGATCCGCTTCGAATTCACCTAATAATTTCCCGATTCTATCCCTGTCCAGAAAAGGGGCCAGGCTCATAATCCGGTTCGCATCGACAGGGCCATCTGCAACTTGGTCAACCAGACGGTCTAACGTTTCCCTGCTAATAAATGGGGCCAGCCCTTGAATGGAATGCCAGTTAATAGATTGCCAGCCCAAGGTGTCCTCTTCTACCTGACGAATCAGTTCATCCAATGTATCTCTTCCAAGGAACGGGGCCAGCCGCATAATTACATCTAGCGTAAGGGCGCTGCTGTCTATGCCCTCTGTAACCTTATGCAGGGCACTTGCTTTTACAAAAGGCGCTACCTCTACAAGCTCTTCCATCTCCAGCTTACCCGCATTGACCATCTCTGCAACCTGTCCCGGCCTGTTCCCTGCGATCTCCTCTACGATCCGACCCATGTGCGGGTGCTCCCGATGGTCTGCGTGGTTTCCTGCATTCAAAATGTCATCTACGGTTAAGCCGAATAACCCCGCAACCTGCGGAAGTGTTCCAATATCCGGCAGCGAGTCGCCCCGCTCCCATTTCGATACCGCCTGATGACTTACATTCAGTTGATCGGCAAGCTCCAGTTGGGTCCAATCCTGGTCTTTGCGAAGCCGCGATATATAAGCTCCAATTCTACGCAAGTCGAGCATGATATCCCTCCAAGATAATAAAATGTACAGTGCACACTGTCAAAAACAGCATAGCATTTCAGCATACACAATCCTATCAATCGCTGGTTGAACGGCTGCATCCCTTTTATTCAACTGCCGGTAGAATGTGCTTTTTAACATAAAATGGGTTGTATACTATTCCTGTTTATTGTATATTTATTCAACCGGCATTTATTGCTGATTTCTCATCTACCGGGGGATACATCTATGCATTTTTTGAAAATCAACCAGCTCACTTCAGAGCAGATCCTGGAAATCTTCGAATTAACTGACCGGCTTCGTCTCCGAAAATCAGTACCGTTGCTAGCAGGCAAAACCATGATTCTCTTCTTCCCGGAGACCAGTCTGCGGACACGGGTCAGCTTCGAGAAAGGCATCAGCGATCTGGGTGGGGCCTGCATTACCTTTCCGCCGGAAACACTCAACAAGAAAGAAGCGCCCGGCGATATCGTCCGCTATCTGGAGAACTGGGGGGATGGAATCATTGCCAGAACCCCTGACCTCTGCAAACTGGAGGAGCTGTCTGCACACGCCTCTGTTCCTGTAATTAATGCGATGACCGCACATAATCATCCCTGCGAGATTATGGCTGACCTGTATGCTCTGCGCACCCTCCGGGACAACTACCGGGAGTTGACCTACACCTTCGTTGGACCGCCCGGTAATATATCAAGAACTTGGCTGGAGGCGGCGCAAGCCCTCAATCTATCCTTCCATCATGTATGCACGCCAGGTCATGAGATGGCCAGCGGCAATCACCCGGGCTATACCTTTCATACGAGCCTGGACAGCGTGTTACCGGAGAGCGATGTGATTCTTACCGATTCATTGCCCAAGGATTTCCTGACCCCGGAGTATATCAGCGCCTATCAGATTACACTGGACCGGATGAAGCAGACAAGACCCGGGGCGCTGCTGAACCCCTGTCCTCCCTTCTTCCGCAATGAGGAGGTCAGTGAAGAGGTGATTGCTTCGCCTTATTTTGCCGGATTCGGGTTCAAGAAAAGCCTGATCTATCTTCAGCAGGCCATTCTGATCTATTGCTTATCCCATTGATGCTACTGGACCATGAGTCCAGCGCAACGGTTCATTTTCTCTTTCATGCAAGCTCTTTAGGGCTTAAGCAGTATATTTGAAACCGTGAATTTCTCCGATATCTTATTAGAACAGGATTTGCTCGTATGTTCACCACATTGGCTGAAGGGGAGAATTACTATGAAGGCTTTAGAATTGCTATCCAGAAAAACAGGTGTCCTTCTGCTCGTACTGCTACTGGCAACACTCGGTACAGTTGGGGGCGGCAGACAGTCACACACGGCAGCAGCAGCAGCTTCTGCGAAACCCTATGTGTACTATGTCTCTAATGATGTTCTATACCGTGTAACGACAGATGGAAGTGAGACACAGAAGATCGCAGAGAATTTTGACGGCAACGGATTAGACTCGACCGGCAAATATCTTTATTTTTATTATGATGACGGTATGGGAATTCAGCGGCTGTCTCTGAGCGATCCCGATGCTTTAATTACCAGCTTCCTCGGGGACCGGAATATCCTCTTTTACCTGTTCGAGGGTCCCTATCTGTACTTCCTGGATGATACAGGACACATCTACCGCACCTTGGCCGACGCTGACGATGATTCACAGCTTACCCTTATCGCAGACAATGCCGATGTGAATTTCCGGGCCTTCGACGTCTCAGGCGGGCGGATCTACTATAATGCGCTGAAGAATAACACTACGTGGGTTGCTTCGAGGTCCCGCGACGGGAGTGGAGTCATTCAGTGGATAGCCGGCGGAGCAATTCAGAAGAGCAAATTTTATCATCCCTACGCTACAAGTATTAACCTTATGATTGACAATAAACCTGCCGAAACCGAGTATTCTCTGAACTCCATGGTGCTCTACACCCTGCCTCTAAGCGGTGGAGCTCCCAAAGCAGCCAATGCCAAAAATCCGCTTGAATCCAATGCTGCTACTGCCGGCAGTTGGTCCGACCATTATTTTCTGTTCAATAAAGGCATTAAAGTGGACGCCACCGGCGATGAGCTGGACTATAACACCGGCAAAGGCTTCCTGATGGATAAGAACGGGAAGATCCTGCAGCTCAGCCAGAACAGTGTGACCAGCATCAGCGAGATTGCTGCGAATAAGCTGGTATATGCAGATTCCAAAGGCAAAGCTTACATTAGCACGCTTGCTAACGGCAAAGTCACCTCCTCCAAGCCTCTTCCACTGACGAATGTTCAAGATGTCAGAACGGTTAAGAACGGAACGACGCTCACCACCGTATTGTTCACCAAGACGGATGCTTACGTCCTGAATGCCAATTCGACCCTGACCAAAATGGCTGGTGTAGAATCCGATTACTCTGTAATTACAGACGATATTCCCGGTTTGTATTATATCAACGGTCTGGATAACGACTGCCTGTACCGGTACAGCAATGACGGCAAAACCAAAACCAAGCTGTCCACTGGCCCGGTTAGCTATTTAGAACTGGTCTCTGCGAAGTAATATACAGAGCGAAAAAGCCGGAATTTCCGATATCGGAAGTTTCGGCTTTTTTTGAGATGTGAATAGATAAGGATCACGGCAGAATGGGCAATTTAATCTCCCCGGTATTCTTGCCTGTACCTGTCTTCATCATCATATTCATCGATTCCGGCTTATCCAGCAGATTGCTGCCGAAATTCTGTACAAAGCCTTCATGGGTGCCAGAGCCCAGCGATGACCCGATCTCGGTGGTCCCATGCTTCGTTATCGATTGAATTTTTTCCCCGTATGCCACGCCAAATATCTTTTGCCGGTTCTGCCATGTAACCTCAGACTCGTTCTTAATTTTGAATACAGTACGGATCATCAGGGGGGAGAGCTCAACCTGCTCCAGTGTCACTTGAATGCCCTCCAGCATGAAATCCTCCTCCGGCTGGACAATCACCGTCTGCTGCTGTTTGAATTTCGGGTCCAGCTTGAAGCTGATCTTGAGTCTCGGGGAATAATGCACATCGGCTAAATTCACACCCTTGCTCTTCCCCAGATCTTTCATTTTTCCTTCATTCATCGAGGCAATCAGGAAATTGGCTTCAACCTGCTCCGGGAATGGCTTGCTGCGGTCCAGATAGATGACGCCCCGGCCATAGAAAATGCGATAATCGTCGTAACCGTTAGTCTCAGCATTAGCGCCAATCTGACCGCCGCTCTCCAGATCGTATCCGGTTGCCAGATTCTTGATTCTCGCACTGCTAATTCCATAGATCTCCTGTCCTTCCGCGACATTAGCTGTATACAAAAAGATGATTTTGTTCTCATCCGCCGTTACCGCATTCAAGGTAATCCGGTAATTCCCGCTGGCTGCGCTTTGATTAATTTCCTGAATGTAGCCGTGCCGGATCGCCGTATCCAGTGTAGGCGCTTCTAAATCGAATTCATATAGCCTCTTGAACATTTCCAGCCCGCCCCAATTCACTTCTCCGGCAGGTTCGGCAGCACGAGGTGCAGCATCATGAATGACCGGAATGAGGAACAGAATTATTGCAGCAACCGCGGCTGCGGCTAATCCGAGGAAGGAACCTTTGGTGAGTCTGCCTTGCCAGCTTTTCCGGCGTCCGCGCTCGATTCCCGCCTGAACCGCCCCTCTGACCTCACTGCCCCCGCAATCCACCCGTACCTCCTCACGGATACGTATCGCATCGGACAGCATCGCCTGTTCTTCTCTGCTATTGTCCATTCCATTCACCCCGGTTCTTCATAATTTCCCTAAGCTGCTTCAGGCCCTTGTGCTGCCAGGTTTTGACGGTCCCTTCCGGCTTGCCCAGCAGGACTGCGATCTCGGCCAGGGTCAGATCATTATAATATTTGAGCAGCAGCACATGGCGGTATTTCACCTTCACCTGCGAGAGCGCCCATTGCATTTCCATGGCATCCGTACTATTCTGCATGACCCCCTGCTGCATATTCTCTGCAGCCGTAGGGACCGCCTTCTTTCTTCTCCGCTGCTCATCTATACAGACATAGATCAATATTCGGATCAGCCAGGTTTTGAACGCGCTCGGGTCCTTCAGGGTTCGCCGCTTTATCCAAGCCCGGCAGGTGGTCTCCTGGAGCGCTTCCAGTGCGTCATTGCGGTTGCCCAGATAACTGTAAGCAATATGGTATAGCTGGTCGCTATGCTCCATCACCGCTTTGGCCCAATCCGTCTCCTCAAGCGGCACAGCGGCAGTGACCCGCTTCATCTCTGCCCCGGACATCGTCATCTCTCCCTCTCCTCTCCATCACGTTTACATGAATTAGACGGAGAGGTTATGCAAACAGTTTTAGTCTGCGGCAATTATTTTATAACTTCCATGAAATTCTTATATTTCAACAGAAAAGCCGCAACCCCCGCTGCCGGGAATGTTGCGGCCTGTCTTGTTATACTAGGAAACTATAGTTTCCTGCTGCTGCGGAGAAGGTGTGTTGGACCAAATGTATGTGAAAAACAGCATACGTTGTGCTCCCAAGCAGGCACTCGGCCCGAATGTATGCGGAAAACAGTATACATTGTGTTCGCAAGCAGGCATATGGCCCGAATGTATGTGAAAAACAGTATACATTGTGCTGGTGCGAAGGTAATCCTATTCATCGATAGGATGACTTAGTTCTGTAGATTATTTAACTTCTAACTA
Organism: Paenibacillus sp. FSL H8-0332; assembly: GCF_037963835.1. Lineage (NCBI taxonomy): Bacteria > Bacillati > Bacillota > Bacilli > Caryophanales > Paenibacillaceae > Paenibacillus > Paenibacillus sp. FSL H8-0332. The sequence goes on along the minus strand of NZ_CP150145.1, from coordinate 2,897,988 downwards.
TATAAAAAGCACTAAAGAAATAAACAAAAAGCAAAAGAAGCGGAGGGGAAATTTGGAACTGTAGGAGCGATAGCGTCCGCCTTTGTCACCGGATTTCACCCGCGAACAGCGGTTCAAAATCAAGAAATCTGGGGATGGGCAGCGGCCGGAAGTCCAAATGTTCACCGCAGTGACGATGAAGCTTCAAGTTTAAATCTTAAGTGCGTCTTATATAGGTCACACCTAGAGCACCCAATTCCCCTTACGGAACACCGGCTCAATCGTGCCGTCAGCCAGTTCTCCGTCAATATCAAGCGCATCGGAGCCTACCATGAAATCAACATGTGTGAGGCTGACGTTAGCCCCTCTGGATATCAGTTCCTCGCTGGTCATGGAGGTACCACCTTCAATATTCACCGGATAGGCACTGCCCAGCGCGAAATGGCAGGAGGCATTCTCGTCAATTCCGGTGTTGTAGAACACTCTGTTCAGCCTGGAGATTGGCGAATCATACGGCACAAGTGCCACTTCTCCGAGGTAGGAGGCGCCTTCATCCGTATCCAGCAGGGAGGTCAGGTGCTCACGGCCGGATTCAGCATCATAAGCTGTAACCTTGCCATCTGTAAAGGTAACGGTAATTCCGTCGACGAGCCGCCCGTTCAGGTTCAGCGGAAGCGTACTCTTGACGGTGCCATTCACGCCGGTGCGGTGGGGCATCGTGTAGATCTCTTCTGTAGGCATATTCGCTACAAAATAGACACCGCGTGCGTTCTCCCCGCCGCCGCCCCGCCATAAATGGCCTTCCGGCAGCTCGACACGCAGATCCGTGCCCGGAGCGCGGTAGTGCAAGCTTTTGTAGCGCTTGGCGTTCATGCGGTCCTGGCTCTGCTTCAGCTCGCCAATGTGACTGCGCCAGGCGGCCACCGGGTCTTCGCTGTTCACACGGTTCATCTGGAACACCGCTTCCCACATCGCATCAATCCGTTCTTCCTCCGGCAGATCGGCGAACACCTTGTCCGCCCAGGCACGTGTCGGTGCCTTGATCAGCGACCAGCTGATTCTGCTGTTGCGGGTATAGGCCTGGTATTTCTTGCGCGCAACCGCAGCCGCCTTAACGGCAGTGGATACCTTGGCCGAATCGATCCCGCGGAACAATTCCGGGTCCGGCACCTTTATATGTAATATAGCCCCGCCTTCTTCAGCGAATCCCTCCAGCATATCAGCATGCCACTGCGGATAATACCCGAATGATTCCTCAGGAGCCTTCTCGTAACGGATGCGTGTGACCGCTTCATCGTCCCAGTCCACAAGCACGTATTTCGCGCCTGCGTCATAGGCCTTGCCTACAATCAGCCGGGTAAGCTCCGCTGTCTCCAGCGGGGCGTGAACCATCAGCACTTGTCCCGGCTGCACATTCACACCGACCTTCACTACCAGCTCTGCGTATTTCTCCAGCATCTGCTCAAAATCCTTCATTTCTTCTCTTCCTCCATTTCTTCTCTTTCTCTGTATAATTATAGCGGAAGACCGGGAAGATGGCACGTACTCTAAGTTCTATGTACAACCGGAAGCTGAGCATGATGTAACGCTTAAGCTTCCGGCAACGCTGCTCTACTGCTTATCCACCTGCAACAGCTGAATGGTCTTCACATCGTAAGTATGGGCAATTTTCTCCTCTGCGATCACTTTCAGCTTCGTCAGGCTCGCCACCTTGGCCGGGTCTGCCCGGGAGAGCAGCCTCCACAGCTCAGGGTCGGATAAGGTCTGATAGAGCTTGTCGTCATCATATTCCTTACGGTTCTGAGTGACCAGCTTGACCTTGTAGCTGCCGAACACCGCTTCAGTCTGCCCCGCTTCATTGATATGGGCAAGGATCTCCTGCCGGAGTCCGGCCAGCTCCTTTTCCAGCTCCTTCTGCTTCGCCTTGAGCTTGTAATACTGTTGAACCTTCTTTTCCATACAGTGCTCACGCTCCTCTCCTAACATGTCTATGCAGGAAAGAACGGTTAGAATGATTAATTCTGTTGAGACAGGTTATGTTTAACTCTATAATGAAGTCGTTATGACAAAAAACGGACAGCAGGTGAACCCATGTTTCAGACTTATCTATTTCCGATTTCCTATGCATTCATGGCTTTTCCGGTTGCGGCACTGTTCTTCACCCTGCCGCTGCTGATTGTGCAATACCGCCGGCACGGCTATATCAATAAAATCCGGGCCTTAGTGCTGTATCTGCTGCTGCTGTACCTGCTTAACGCGTTCTTCCTGGTCCTGCTGCCCTTACCTGATTCCAGGCATAATGCAGCCCCCTCCGGGAGCATGCTCCAGTTCGTACCGCTGCAATTCATCCAGGATATTATGCATAACACGCAGCTTACGCGCAGTGACCCGTCAAGCTACCTGAAGGTGCTGGGGGAGACGGATTTTCTGCTGGCCGCTTTCAATGTGGTGCTGACGGTGCCCTTCGGTATGTTCCTGGGCTACTACTTCCGCACGCGCTGGGTGGTGTGCATTATCCTGTCCTTTGCGCTGTCGCTGTTGTTCGAAATCACCCAGATTACCGGCATTTACGGGTTCTTCGACCATCCCTACCGGATCTTCGATGTCGATGACATGATCACGAATACGCTGGGCGGCATGATCGGATTCAAGCTCTCCCTATGGATCTCCGGCCTGCTGCCGAGGATTGAGAAGCTTGACAGCCAAGAGGACCTTTCTGCCAAAAAAGTAACTTACACCCGCCGCGCCCTTGCTTTCCTGCTGGATTCCATCCTGCTGCTCGCGGTGACCATTCTCCTCAATCTGCTCTCACTGCGTATTTCGCTGTGGGCAGTTAGTATGGTCTATTTCCTGAGCATTCCTCTGTTCACAGGCGGACGCACCTTCGGCAAATGGGTTGTACGTATCCGGCTAAGGAGTGAAGACGGCGGCCCGGCCAGACCCTGGCGGGTATGGTCACGATACGGATTACTCTACGGTGTCTTAGGCGGAATGAACTCCCTGATGCCAGACTCCTCCTTCTTCGTCTCCATCGGCACAGCCCTGACTGCTGTTGCGAAAATGGTCATCCTATTGGCAGATTTGGCATTCTTCATTCATCTGGTACAGCGGTTGATTAAGCGCGACCGTCCACTCATCTACGAGGAGCTTAGCAGAACCCGCAATGTAATCAGCTGGCCGAAGCGGCATCAGGCAGCGGCAAGCGAGACCCAAGATAATACAGTAAACAATGAATAGAGGCACAACACCCTTATGAACAATAACGACTTCACCCGTATACCCCCTGCTCCAGATGAGCAAGAGTGGTTAATAGAAGCAGACATCACCAGCATTCAGGAGCAAATGGCACAAGGGAGCTTAACCTCCGAGGTACTGGTAGACTGGTATTTGAAACGGATCAACCGGTTGGACGGTCTGCTCCGCTCCGTACTGGAGGTGAATCCAGAGGCTCTTGCGATTGCCGCAAAGCTCGATCAGGAACGAAGGGATCAGGGCAGCCGGGGACCGCTGCACGGAATTCCTGTACTTGTCAAAGATAACATCGGAACAGCAGATAAGCTGCACACCAGTGCAGGAGCCTTTGCGCTTGCCGATTGCATAGCAGCAGAAGACGCTGAGCTTATCACACAGCTAAGGACAGCCGGAGCAGTGATTCTGGGCAAAGCCAATATGACCGAATGGGCCAACTTCATGTCATCGGCGATGTGGGCCGGATACAGCTCGCGCGGTGGTCTTGTACTGAGCCCTTACGGCCCGGGGGAGCTGTTCATTGGCGGCTCCAGCTCGGGAAGTGCGGCGGCGGTTGCCGCTAACCTTGTCACCATCGCCGTGGGCACGGAGACCTCCGGCTCCATCATCAGCCCGGCAGCCCATAACTCCCTGGTCGGCCTTAAGCCTACCTGGGGACTGGTCAGCAACAAGGGGATTATACCGGGAATCGCCAGCCAGGACAGCGCCGGTCCGATGGCCAGAACGGTCAAGGACGCTGCACTCCTGCTTAATGTATTAGCCGGGAGTGCTGACTCTTCCTCAGCTGTACTGGATTATTCGGCAGGTCTGGAGCTTCATGCACTGGCAGCCAAGCGGATCGGAATTCCGCGATTCTATTATCGTAATTTGGATAATGAAGCATTAGATATGATGGAATCTGCCATAGAGGTCCTGAGAGAGCTGGGGGCAGAAATCATTGACCCTGTCGAGCTTCCCTGTCAGGATACTGAATGGAAGACTACGATTCTGCAATATGAATTCAAGCCAGGATTGAACCGCTATCTGGGAAGCCTGCCGGAATCGGCTCCTGTGCATTCTCTGCAAGAGCTGATAGTTTTCAACCAGCAGCATGGCGAACAGGCGCTGAAATATGGCCAAGGAACACTGGAATGGCTAAACACCTCCGGAGATGAAATTACAGAGCAGGAATACCTCGAGCAGCTGCAGTCTTCCCGTTCACTGGCCGGTAAGCAGGGAATCGATTATGCCCTGGAGCATTACGGTCTGGATGCGCTCCTGTTCCCCGGAGATCACGGATGTGAAGTAGCAGCAAGAGCGGGTTATCCGCTGATTACAGTTCCTGCCGGCTACACCTGCTCGGGTGTTGTTGCACCAGGCGGCTATCTTACCAAGGGACCGCAGGGTATCACCTTCTGTGCCTCAGCCCATAGTGAAGCTATGCTGCTAGGGATTGCGTATAGTTACGAACAAGCCACGAAGCACAGGCGACCGCCGGTGCTGGAGCCAGGCAGCGCGTCACAATAACCTGGCAAGCCGCCGCTCAGCCGCTGACACAACTACAAGAGGCCGTATCCCAAACTCCGGGATACAGCCTCTTTTATATCATAGATATACACTCTGTCTATGCTTCCGCCGTATCCGCCAGATGAAGGACCACCGGACAGTGATCGCTGCCAAGGACATTGCATTCAATTCCGGCGTCCAGCAGACGCGGGGTCAAGCGCTCTGAAGCGAGAAAATAATCGATCCGCCAGCCCACGTTCTTCTCTCTGACCTTAGGCATATAAGACCACCAGCTGTAGGCACCCTCCAGCTCAGGATAGAACCATCTGAAGGTATCCACGAAGCCGGCTGCGAGCAGCGTGGTCATTTTGCCGCGTTCTTCCTCTGTGAAGCCTGAATTTCCCCGGTTCGATCTTGCATTCTTCAGGTCAATCTCCTGATGCGCCACATTCAGGTCCCCGCATACGACAACCGGCTTATGCTCATCCAGCTTCAGCAAGTAGGCGCGGAACCGGTCCTCCCACTCCATCCGGTAATCCAGCCTCGTCAGATCGCGCTTGGCATTCGGCGTATACACATTCACCAGATAGAAATCCGGGAATTCCAGAGTGATAATCCGCCCCTCATCCTCCGTCTCCTGCTCCAGTCCATATCGTACGGATAGCGGCTTGATTCTGGTAAATACAGCCGTACCCGAATATCCTTTTTTGAGCGCATAATTCCAGTACTGAGCATATTCCTCCCCGTGGTCCAGAACAATCTGCCCCTCCTGGAGCTTCGTCTCCTGTACACAGAAGATATCTGCGTCAACCTCCCGGAAATACTCATTAAACCCTTTATTCACGCAAGCCCTCAGACCGTTAACATTCCAGGACACCAGCTTCATTGTTGTCATTTCCCCTTACCTGTCACTAGATTAGATCCAGTGTACCATAGATTCGGGTTGTCTATGAACCTGCCGGCATCCTATTGAAATGTGTGAATCTCCCATGACATACGTTACAGCAATCATAGTTTTGCCGAATATACTATCCTATCACAAGGAAAAGGAGGTCATTACAATGGCTATCTTGTTACCGCAACAATTCTTCAACCTGCCAGCTTCTGTAGGTAAATCTTACTATGAAAATCTGGCAGGTGGCATCAACGCGGCAGTGACGGTAAACAACAATTCCGGGTTCCCCGTGGATCTTGTTATTTACCGGGTAAATGCGCCTGTGGTCACTTATCTTATCCCTGCATTTAACAGTCTCACTCTATCTGTTCATGCACTGCTTGTCGCTGGACTTCTCAGCACAGCTGCCGGTGCAGTCTTCGGCACAATCGAAGTGGCAACCTCTGATTTCTAATCTAATGTAAGAGTATCCCCTCATACTCTCTCATTAACATTCCCTTGTTAAGCATCTCTGGCTGATAGACGGCCGGGGGTGCTTTTGCATGTTCAAGAGAGAAGCTGTTGCTATCAGACTGTCTCTGATTCAGGCATAGGTCCGATATAAGTAGATTGTGGCCGGAAAATCCGGTTATGGGCCGACTGCTCCAGCAGATGGGCCGTCCAGCCGACAATTCTTCCTGCAGTGAATGTAGGCGTGAAAATCTCCGGCGCCAGCTGCAGCGCCTTCAGAATAGCCGCAGCATAGAACTCGACATTGGTGAACAGCCGGCGGCCCGGCTTGTATTCCTCCAGCAGCGCAACCGCTGTAGCCTCTACATGAAGTGCAAGATCAAAGTAGGCATCCTTGCCAATCATCGTAAGTGTTGCAATTTGCAGCGCTTCAGCCCGAGGGTCCTTGGTCTTGTAGATCCGGTGCCCGAAGCCCATCAGCTTCTCCCCGGCCTCAAGCTTCCCTCTCAGCCAAGGCTCCGCGCGTTCCTTCGTTCCGATCTCCTCCAGCATCGATATCACTTCATACGGCGCGCCGCCATGCAGCGGACCCTTCATGGCCCCGATCGATCCGGCTACGGCCGCACAGATATCAGATTCCGTAGACAATACCACCCGCCCGGCGAAGGTCGAGGCATTCATTCCGTGCTCCATGCAGAGGATCAGATAGGCACTGAGCGCCTGCACATGAGCCTCCTCCGGCAGCTTGCCTGTGAGCAGATACAGATAATTCGCGGCATGGCCAAGCTCAGGAAGCGATTGCAGCGGCTCCAAGCCTTGAAGGCTACGGTACCTGTAAGCAATAATCGACGGAAGCATTGCCGTCAGCCGCACTGCCTGCTTCAGTGTGGGCGGCCAGGTAGCATTCTCCTCATCCCCAAGTGCAGCCACTGCACTTTGTAATACCAGCATTAGCGGGACAGACGCCGGATACAGATCAAGCATCTTGCAGAGATATTCAGGAATCACTCTCTCCGCTGCCATTTGCGCCTTGAGCTGCGCCAGCTCCTCCGCGTCAGGCAGGTGTCCGTTCCAGAGCAAATAAGCGACTTCCTCATAAATTTTGCTCACCGCAAGCTCCTTGGCCCAATATCCTCGGTACACCAGATACCCTTTCTCTCCATCTACCAATCCAATTTCTGTCTCTCCGGCAACTACGCCTTCTAATCCCGTTACTTTAGCCATTAACCTTTGCCCCTTTTTCGCTCCCGCAGGAAGAAATTCATCATATTAGGAGTATAAACTGCAAAATCTATATTGCATATTTATTGTTTTTTATGAATCCATAAGAAAAATCTATCGCCTGCCCTACTTAGGCTCCATGAGCTGCTTCAGCTTGGCTTCTGTGCCAGAGTCACCAGCTGGCGTGTAGATGCTACAGCGCAGATCCGCAGCGCCTTGCACCTGTAACGAGGTGAGATGGAACAACATTTTGCCGGCTTTGGCATGCCGGAATTCCAGGACAACATCCGGTGCAGAGCTGACCCGGCTCTCTTCCCATAAATGATTGAATTCCGGATGCCCCCCCTTCATCTCCGCAATGAATTCATCGTACCAGCGGTCCTCCAGGTATTGCCCATAGTAGGCGCGGAAGATCGATAAGTATCCCCGGACGAACTGCTCCCAGTTCACCGCCAGCCGCCTGAACTCCTTGCGCTCGAACAGCAGTGAGATCATATTACGCTGCTGCGGAGCCAGCTTGGCAAAATCAAGAAACACATGCGCCGCAGCCTCATTCCAGCCGACAATGCCGCAGTGCCGGTCCGAGATGATTGTCGGGCAGGTTTTCAGCTCCTGCAATATCTTCTGCAGGGACGGATGAATCACCGAATGCTCCTCTTGGGTATAATCTGAGACTCCCGGCCCGTTCTCCAGCGCCAGAGCGAACAAGTAACTCCGCTCATCCTTCGTCAACTGAAGTGCTGCGGCAATACAATCAAGAACGGATGGAGATACTTTAATATCCCTCCCCTGCTCCAGCCAGGTATACCAGGTGCTGCTTACTCCAGAGAGCTGCGCCACTTCCTCGCGCCGAAGCCCAGGCGTCCGCCTGCGGGTGCCCTCCGGGAGCCCCGCCGCTGCCGGGGTAATGGCCGCGCGTCTGGCTTTCAGAAATTCCGATAATGCTTGAAGCCTGTTCTGATTGGACATCATGCTTCCTCCTGCCATATAGTTCATCTACCTGTTAGTGTAGTAGTAATTATACTAGTATAAACTACAACTTGTAATAGGATAAACAACATGAAAAAATAAGCTTATTCAGATTAACAGGAGGAATAGAAGATGGAACGTGTCGTGATTACAGGAATGGGTGTCATCTCCCCGCTTGGCAATACCGTGGACCAGTTCTGGAGCCGTTTGGCGGCAGGAGAATCGGGGATTACGCCGATTGATTCTTTTGATACTACCCATTTCAAAACCAAGATTGCCGGCTCGGTGCAAGCCTTCGACCCGGATGCCAGATTCGGCCGCAAGGAGGCCCGGCGGATGGACCGGTTCAGCCAGTTCGCGCTTGCTGCCGCAGAGGAAGCCTGGACGCACTCCGGTCTCCGGCTGGAGGAGCTGGACCGGGAACGGCTGGGCGTCTATGTAGGCTCCGGCGTAGGCGGTATCCAGACGTTAATGGACCAGGGCGAGCTGCTGCGATCCAGGGGACCGGAGCGGGTAAGCCCTACCCTGATCCCGATGCTGATCTCCAATATGGCGGCAGCGATGATCAGCATCAAGCTCGGGGCGCAGGGGCCGACACTCTCGCCGGTGACCGCCTGTTCCATCGGGAACACGGCTATCGGAGAAGCCTTCCGCCTGATCCGTTACGGCGGAGCCGATGTGATTATCGCCGGAGGGGCGGAAGCGGCGGTGACCGAGATTGCTCTGGCCAGCTTCGGCAATGCGACCGCCTTGTCTACCCGGAACGGGGAGCCGCAGGGGGCCAGCCGGCCTTTTGACCAGGACAGGGACGGATTTGTCATCGCGGAGGGCGGAGCTATTGTGATCCTGGAGTCCCTCTCCCATGCCCTGTGCAGAGATGCCGTCATCTATGGCGAGGTCACCGGATATGGCGCCAGCTCGGACGCTTATCATATGGTAGCCACCCATCCTGAGGGGATAGGAGCCTACCAGGCGATGAAGCTGGCGCTCAGCGAGGCTGGAATTAGTCCCGGAGAGGTAGATGTCATCAGCGCGCACGCAACCAGCACGATCGTCGGAGACCGTTCGGAGACCCTGGCGATCAAGAAGCTGTTCGGAGAGCAAGCCTACCGGATTCCAGTCACGGCGAACAAATCGATGACCGGACATGCCCTAGGCGCAGCCGGTGGTCTGGAAGCCATTGCTCTGCTCAAGAGCCTGCAAGAAGGACTGATCCCACCGACGATTAATCTGGAGCAGCCGGACGAGTACTGCGACCTGGATTATGTTCCTAACGTAGCCCGCCAAGCGGATCTGAAGATCGGGATCTCCAATTCCTTTGGCTTCGGCGGCCATAACGCTGTAATCGTTCTGCGCAAGTATGAAGCGTAATATCAGTTAATTCCTATGTACAGCAAACAGCGGATCGCCCATTCTAGGGGAGACCCGCTGTTTGTAATGGTTAAGGATACGATGCTGGCTGTGACTGCTCAGTGGATCAGTTTACTTTTTCTCCGGTGACACATGGCTTCCCCAGACTGCTACGCCTTCCGCTGAAAGTGCCGTGAAGGTCATTACCACGTTTGAGGTCGCTTCATTCCATTCCCGCAGGAACACCCCGCTGTACTCCGCACCCTCTATCGTCAGCTTCGCCATATGATCATTGCTCAAGGCCCATGTACCTGTTACTGACCCGCTAATCGTCCCGTCTGTGTTCAGCTCCACTATCTGCGACTCCGCCAGCTCAGCCGTAATCTCCTTGCCGTGGTTCACCAGTTTGTAAGCACCCGCCACCTCCTTGGCCGTGTACTTGCCTATCTTCTCGCCGCCGTAACGGTGGGGTGCGACAACAGGCCAGCCCGCTTCATTCATGAACATCTGGTGAACCCGCACCTCATGCTGCTCCCCAAGACCCGGGAACCGCGTGTGGAAAATCAGATAATACTGCCCGCTTGTCTCATCATAGTACGCCGAATTATGTCCCGGGGAGAAATAACCTGTACCCGATCCCGTGGCTTCTTCGTCTGTATTCACAAATTCATGATTCCCCATCAGCTTAACTCCGTAGGGTGAGTAGGCCGGATCGTCGAACAATACCCCAGGCGTCCCCTGCGCGTCCAGCATAGCCTTGCCTTCCGAGTCCTCGAACGGGCCAGCCGGATGCTTGGAACGGGCGACACGGATATTATAGCCGCCATTCGCATCAAGCCCTCCGTAGGAGAGGAACAGGTAGTAATAATCAGTCTCCGGGCTATATAGCATATATGGCCCTTCAATCCGCGCATGATTCCCTCCGAGCAGCTTCTTGCCGTAGCCCTGGCCCTCCAGCGGGAAGCCCGTAGCCGGGTCCAGCTCCAGGATGAAGATTCCGCCCGAGTAGGAGCCGTAGACCATCCACAGCTTGCCGTCCTTATCCCAAAACACATCAGGGTCCACCACATTCGGCTTCTCCGTGGCATCGTAGACCTCTCCATCATCCCCGATGCCGGACATTCCCGACTTCAGAATAATGCCTTTATTCTTGTAAGGACCTTCAATCTCATCGGCTACGGCAATGCCAAGCGCGGACAACGGAGAATCCCCCTTGCAGGCATCGTAATACATGTAGAACTTGCCGTCTGCCAATTGAATGACATCCGGTGCCCACAGCGTATCCGACTGGGCCCAGCTAAGCGTCTCGCTGAGCTCCTCCGTTACATTCGGTATCAGCACGTTATCATCCGTCACGCCGGAAGAAATCTGCGTCCAGGACATCAGGTCATTGGATTTGGCCGACGCCAGATGCGAACCGAACACGTAATACGTATCCTCCACCTTAATCACAGAGGGATCGTGTACAGATACATTCCCGAACTCCGGCGGCCCCTCCGGATTCCCTCCACTGCATGCCGACAGCAGGGATAGGGATATCAATGCCGTTAAGGATCTTTTTCTCATCTCATCATAACCTCCCTATGTATACCCTTACATTTTGCTGGGCAAATGAGATTTAGTCAACACTTTTATTTATATTAGTTAGTTTTGTTTTATCTTTATATGAAGCATAATCCCCCATATAACAAAAAAACGCCAGGCCCATTAGGGCCTGACGCTGATCTAATCAATCAAATTTAATATTCGCTGCTGTTGCCGACAAGTACCGGCTCTGGATAGGCATTGCTCAACACGCGGCGCTGCTTCTTCACGACATCCGGCGGCTCCACCGCTGGTGCCATCGGATGCATCAGCCAGGACTTCACGAGATGGGAATCCGATACCTTGTACATTGGCGGTTCCTTCTCCATGTCAATCGCCATTGCATACGTGCTGCGCAGGGCGAAGGCATCTCCCTTAGGCGGCTTGATCAGGTCAGGAGGTGTGCCCGGAATAGCTGTGAGCATCGAACCCTTGCTCTCCAGACTTGGCATGGAAGCCAGCAGGCCCCAAGTGTACGGATGTCTAGGGTCATAGAAGATCTCTTCTGCGGTACCCATTTCAACGATTTGTCCGGCATACATAACCGCTACACGGTCAGCCATTCTCGCCACAACCCCAAGGTCATGGGTGATGAAAATGATCGCTGTATCAATCTTCTTCTGCAGGTCCTTCATCAGATCAAGGATCTGGGCCTGAATAGTTACGTCAAGCGCAGTTGTCGGCTCATCGGCAATCAGGAGCTTAGGGTTAGCAGCCAGTGCCATAGCAATTACAACACGTTGGCGCATCCCGCCGCTGAATTCATGCGGATACTGCTGGAAACGGCGTTCCGGTGACGGAATCCCTACCAGATTAAGCAATTCAACACCACGTTTGTAGGCAGCATCCTTCGTAATATTCTCGTGCTTGAACAGCACTTCCGTAATCTGCCGGCCGACCTTCATCATCGGATTCAGCGAGGTCATCGGATCTTGGAAGATCATTCCGATTTCTTTACCGCGGATTTTTTGCATTTGCTTCTCACTCTTGCGGATCAGGTCTTGTCCATCGAACAGGATCTGTCCGCGCTTATATTCGCCCGCAGGCTGAGGAACCAGCTTCATGACTGCTTGCGAGGTTACGCTCTTACCGGAACCGGATTCGCCAACAATCGCCAGTGTCTCCCCTTTATTTACATGAAAGCTGACACCACGGATTGCTTGAACTTCTCCTCCGCGTGTTCTGAATGATATAGCCAGGTCTTTTACCTCTAAAAGGCGCTCCATCCTGTCACCCTCTCTGTTTCTTTTCAAGTTATGATAGTGATTCCAAAAAACACGCAATACTATTATTTTATCTATCTTTAGGGGCTTACGTCAAGATTTTTCTGAAAACGTCACCGTCAACAATCATCATTCTTCGCTATGCTTATGCCTTGTCCGCTTCTTCATCAATCCCCATACGAGCGGCGGTGTTAGAATCAACAGCAGCAGCAGCGACCAGCCTATGTCAGCTTCACTGACAATACCCTCATGCAGCAGGCGGTAAAAAGCATACAAGGAATACGGAAAAGCCAAAAGCACGGCTGTCACAACACCCGGGGTATACAGCTTCAGAACCATACTTTGTGCCAAATGTGTGAAGACATGCAGCAGAAACACAGCGAGGACAGCTAAGTAGAGCCAGTAGAACTCTAAAAATACCGCAACGAAGGTTACCCCTACTATCAGAATATACACGAACAGCACATCCATGGCAAAATCCCTGGTGGTCATGCCCATCATAGGTGCCATCCGCTTCCGCAATGCGGGGGAAAGCGACGCTGTTATAGCTGGACCGTGTTTGTTCCCCCATGCCTCCACTGTAAGAATCTCTTCAAAATCATGAAACATAAAGACTACAGGCAGCAGCCACAGCAGGCTTATTACGTCCATATGTATTTGAAGCCAGTTCAACATCATAATATTCGCCTCTTTGCCGGGAAAGTTGCGGGATAACACTCGATAAAGTAAATTATATCCTATGGCCACCCAGGAAAGCGAGGTAACACTACTATGATTATAAAACCCCGAACACGCGGGTTCATCTGTACGACTGCCCACCCCGCAGGCTGTGCGCATCAGGTACAGCAGCAAGTGAACTATGTACAGAGCCAAGGACAATTCACCGGTCCCCGCAAGGTACTTGTGATCGGGGCTTCCACCGGGTATGGGCTTGCAGCCAGGGTTGCAGCAGCCTTCGGTGCAGGAGCTGCCACCGTTGGTGTCTACAGACCCAGCATAGCCAGTGAGACGCGGACGGCCTCCGCAGGCTGGTATAATTCCGCAGCGTTCGAGGAGATGGCTTATACGTCCGGCCTGCGCTCCTACAGCGTATGCGGGGATGCTTTTACAACTGAAACGAAGGAACGGACCGTAGAGTTGATCCGCCGCGAGCTGGGGCAGGTTGATCTGGTCATCTATAGCGTAGCCTCTGCGCGCAGAACAGACCCGCAGACCGGAGCAGTTCATCAATCTGTATTGAAGCCCATCGGCAACCCTTATACCAATACAACGGTCAATTTCCATACCGGAGAACTGAGCACTGTACAAATTGAACCGGCAACCGAAGCTGAAATCGATGATACAGTTCATGTGATGGGCGGAGAGGACTGGCAGCTATGGATTGAAGCGCTCCGGGATTCCGGTGTTCTGGCAGAAGATGCGGTCACTCTCGCCTTCTCCTATATAGGTCCGGAGCTAACACAGGCTGTCTACCGCGACGGTACCATCGGCCGGGCTAAAGATCATCTGGAAGCCACTGCCTTGCAGCTGAACGCACAGTTATCAACCACCAGAGGCCGCGCTTATGTAGCCGTCAGCAAGGGCCTGGTGACCCAATCCAGCTCGGCGATTCCCGTTGTTCCACTCTACATCTCAGTCCTCTATAAGGTCATGAAAGAACAGGGACTGCACGAAGGCTGCATAGAACAGGCCTACCGGCTGTATAAAGATTTCTTGTACAACCCGGAAGGGACTCCGGTAGATGGGCAAGGACGTATCCGGATAGATGACCATGAGATGAGCCATGCTGTACAGACGGAAGTGGACCGCATCTGGCCCATGCTAAGCACGGAGAACGTCTACGAATATTCCGATCTGGCCGGTTACAGACGCGAGTTCTTTCAGTTGTTTGGCTTCGAATCCGGCGGCGTTGACTATGAGGCTGACACCGATCCGGTTGTTGCCATCCGTAACAGCAGCTACTGATTGCTGACTGACATTCATCTGGTCTGTTGTACACAATCTCAAGAGGCCGGAATCTCAGAAGAGATCCGGCCTCTTGTGTATCCTATAGTACCAGACCCGAGAACAGCTTCCAGGACTCTGCAAGATTGTCATGCGCCCAGTTCACATGATTCTCATCCTTGTACTGGCGAGAATAACATTCTATAAGCATGATAAGGTCCAGATACAGGTCGTATAGCTGCTTGCGCAGAAGTTCATTCCGGCTGGTAAAAGCCGACCCATACCCTTCATAGAACGCTGCCGAGCTCTCGAAATGCCGGAAATAATACTCCAGCAGCACATCGCCCCACATCGCCCGCTCCCAGTCAATAATCGATACGATTACCCCATCCTGTACAAAAAGGTTGCCGCCCCACAGATCCCAGTGTACCAACCGCGGCTGCGTCACTTCGTCCAGGGCCGGCAAATACAGCTCCAGCACCTGCTCTATTTCCTGCTGACTAGCCGGTAGCCGCACCTCCAGTCTGACCGCATCCTGAAGCACATTCAGCAGCATGGACCGGAAGGTCTCCCTCCAGGTGAGTATGCTCCCGTCAGGCTCTTTGCCGAACAGCCCGAAGGCTGGCCCTTCAATCGCATTGATTCTCCGCTGATACTGACCCAGCTCGTATTCAATGGAATGCCGTTGTTCCTCGGTGAGACTCTCCTTCACCTCGTTATACGGCTGCCCTTCAATCTTCTCCATGAAAAAATACGGACACGGAACCAACTGCAGACTGTCGTCATAGCTGTACACTTCCGGCACAGGCACACCGCCAGCAGCACGTACCAGTCGGAGAGCCTCCACCTCAGCACGCATGATATCCTTCTCGTAGCTTAGAGTCTCTGTCTCCGGGTCCGGAGCCACCTTAAGAATGACCGATCGGCCATCGCTTAACTCTAGATCATAGGCCGTATTAAAGAATCCAGCGGTCAGCTCCCTGCTGCTGGCGATCTGGATATCTGTACCAAAGGCTGCGGCAGTCAAGAGACTCAGCTGCCGGTCGTTCAATTGGACTTTAGTGAAGCTCTCCACCGGTTAAACCCACCACATCTCGGACAGCGGCTCTTCGATCAGCACCTGCTTGAGATTGTCTACGGCTTTGGAGAAGCCCTCTTCAATGGACATCAGGCCGTCTTCATGCTCGATGCTGACTACAAAGTCGTAGCCTACCAGACGCAGTGCGCTCATCATATCTGCCCAGACCTTAACATCGTGTCCGTAGCCTACGGAACGGAACTGCCAGGCGCGGTCCAGCATATTCGCATAAGACTGCATGTCCGTCAGGCCATACTTGTTGACGTTCACCGGATCAATAACGGTATCCTTCGCATGGAAGTGATGGATCGCGCCTTCACGGCCGAGAATATGAATCGCCTGTACCGGATCAATTCCCTGCCACCACATATGACTCGGGTCAAGGTTCGCACCAATGGCATCCCCGGCAGCTTCTCTTAATCTCAGCAGGGTAGCCGGAGTGTGTACCGAGAAGCCTCCGTGCAGCTCAAGACCAATCTTCACATCATGTGCAGTGGCGAAGGCCGCCTGCTCTGTCCAATAAGGAATTACCTTGTTCTCCCACTGCCAGGCCAGAATCTCCTGGTAATCGTTCGGCCATGGGGCAACCGGCCAGTTCGGATATTTCGCGCCTTCATGATCGCCCGGACAGCCGGAGAAGGTATTCACAACCTTGACGCCCAGCTTCTGTGCAAGCTTCACGGTGTCTACAAACACCTCATGGTCCTTGTCCGCCAGCTCCTTCTGCGGGTGCAGCGGGTTGCCGTGGCAGCTTAGGGCGCTGATGATCAAGCCGCGGGATTCGATTTGCTGCTTGAATTCCTGAAGGGCCGCTTCATTCTCCAGCAGCTCTTTGGGATTGCAATGGCTGTTTCCAGGGTACCCTCCGGTACCGATCTCAACAGCCTTAAGTCCTTTGGAGACCACATAATCCAATGCATCCTCCAGCTTGCGGCCGCCGAACAACACCATAAATACTCCAAGTTTCATTTGCAGATTCCACCTCTCCTTGGGTCGTATTGAAGCTTAGCTTAAGCTCCGTAGATATCGAAATTCTTAACTGTCTCATTACGCTCTGCAGCTTCAAAGATCGCCTCAATGAGCTTCAGCACTCGAAGTACCTCGGCATTCTTGACAATCGGTTCCGCCGCACCTTCGATAACAGCAGCCAGATTATCATAGAAGCTGGAAGGCATCTCTAATGCCGCAGGCAGATCTTCAAGGACGGTCGAGCCTTCTGAAGGCGGGGCCATGGTCTTTGTCAAGCCTACACCTGCGCGGATCGGTGTCGGTTCAATCTTTTCCGATTCGTGGTTGGGGGCTACAATTCTGCCTCTCAGCGACCAGTCTTCAATAATAGCGGTTCCCCCGGTGCCCTTCACATACCATCTTGGCATCGTGATGAAGTTGGTTGTCCCTACCTCCACGATGGCTCTGATCCCATTCTCGAACTGCAGCACCGCATCGAATCCGTCATCCACATTATTGCCGAGGACAAAGCTCAGGCTGCTGCTGACACTGCTCACCTTGCTGTCAATCATGAACAACAGCTGATCCAGCAGATGCACGCCCCAGTCGAGCAGCATCCCGCCGCCTTGCTCCTTCACATGACGCCAGTCGCCGGGAATCCCGTTAGCACCGTGCACCCGGGATTCAATCTGAAAGAGTGATCCAATCGTCGCCTGCTCATACATCTCCCTGATTACGCGGAAATCCTCATCCCAGCGTCTGTTCTGATGCACCATCAGCACCCGTCCGGCCGACTCCGCAGCAGCCTGCATCTCGATGAATTCAGCCGAGGACATGGCAACCGGCTTCTCACAGACTACATGCTTGCCCGCCTCAAAAGCCTGAAGGGCGATGTCCTTGTGCACATCATTCGGTGTAGCAATCAGAACGATGTCCACTGCCGGATCTGCCAGCAATTCCTCATAGCTGGAATAAGCGGTGTAGCCTGCTTCCTCAGCCAAGGCGCGCCGGTTTTCCAGCAGATCGAAAGCGCCGGTCACTACCACCCGGTCACTCTCTTTGATTAGTTGGGTATGGTAGCTTCCCATTCCGCCGTAACCAACGATGGCTACAGTATGTTTGATTGAACTCATGGATTCCACTCCTGTTTGTCTGATAGTCGCGTGAACCGGAGATGCTCTTAGTTGTCAGAACTTCCGTCGAAATATACGGCGCGTCCGGTACGTGCTGATTCATACACTGCTTCAAGAATCTGGGTAACTACGAAGGCCTGCTCCGGCAGAACCACCGGGTCCTTGTCTTCTCTTACGGCTTCCAGCCACAGACGGGCTTCACGGTCTGCTTCATTCTCCGCAGCTCCGCTGTAGAAGGCTACACCGCCGGAGGACAGGTCCACCTTAGTCTCATACAGGCGGCCGGCACGTTCGCCGTTCAGACGCAGCCCGTCCTTCATATCGGCTCCGCCTTCCGTTCCGGCAAGCATCGTCTTGGCTTCACCGAATTCAGATACGTTCAGCGCCCAGCTGGCTTCAAGTACAATTGTAGCACCGTTCTCCATTGTAATGAAGCCGAAGGCGGAATCTTCAACCTTGAATTGCTCAGGGTCCCACGGACCGAAGGCATTCGCGGCATTCTTCTTCTGGCCCAGCTTATGGAAAGTAGAACCTACTACCATACGCGGCTTGTAGTTATTCATCAGCCAGAGGGTCAGATCCAGCGCATGGGTACCGATATCGATCAGCGGTCCTCCGCCCTGCTTCTCTTCATCCAGGAACACGCCCCAGGTTGGAACCGCACGGCGGCGAAGCGCAATAGCCTTACCGTAATAGATATCGCCGAGTTCCCCTTCTTCACACAGCCCCTTCAGATATTCACTGTCTGCGCGGAAACGGTTCTGATAGGCGATGGACAATTTCTTGCCAGTACGCTTGGCGGCATCCAGCATTTCCTTCGCCTGTGCAGTGGTCTTGGCCATCGGTTTCTCACACAATACATGATTGCCGGCTTCCAGTGCTGCAACCGTAATCTCGGAGTGGCTGTCGTTCGGCGTGCAGACATGCACGATATCGAATCCGCCCGTTGCCAGCAGCTCACGGAAATCGGTAAATACGGCAGCGCCTTCGCAGCCGTAGGTCTTGGCAGCCTCCTGGGCACGTTCTTCCACGATATCACAGAATGCCACCATTTCGGCATTCTCCTGACGGGCAAGGCTTGGCATATGTTTGCCGTTTGCGATACCACCGCAACCGATAATAGCAATTTTGAGTTTGTTAGACATGAATACTTCCTCCTTGATTCTCATATGTTTTGATCCAGTTCAGGCTGTCAGCCACACTACCAAGCGGCGAGCGGCTGCAGAAGTCCTGCTCCACCACTGCCCATTCCACACCAGCCGCAGACGCTGCTTCAATGATCGCAGCCAGATCCACTTCACCTTCGCCCAGCACTACAGTCTCCGGTGAGCCGTCTTCTTTCTTCTTCAGATCCTTGAGGTGAATGATCGGCAGGCGTCCTGCGTACTTACGGATATATTCTGCCGGATCATATCCGCCAAAATACACCCAGCATGTATCCATCTCTACTTGAAGCTGCTCAGCAGGGACCGCTTCGAACAGATAATCAAAGGCTGGCTGGCCGTCAACCTTCTCCGTGAATTCAAAATCATGATTATGATAAGACAGAACAGCACCGGCAGCCTGGCATTTCTCGCCGATGGTCCGCAGACCCGCCGCTACCTCCTGCCAGTTCCGTTGTTCTTCTGTCAGATAAGGCACGATCAGGTTGCGGTTGCCGATCTCCAGATTGAAGCGAATCTCCTGCTCCGTATCATTCAGCATCGCATCGTACGGGCGGTGCGCTCCGACAGCAACAAGCCCTGTCTCTTCAAGCAGCGCCTTCACCTGTTCGGCCGTACGGCCGAAATAGTGGAAGAACTCCACACCGCTGTAGCCCAGCTCGGCTACCTTACGTATAGTTCCCTCGAAATCCTGTTCCAGTTCTTCTCTTAGTGTGTACAGCTGTAGTCCAACCTTAAGCATTATTATTCCCACTCCTTATATGATCCGGAGTTATCCAGTTCTTGCTGCCGCCGCACTCCCGGTTATCTTCCCTGAAGTACATCACCTGAACAAACGGGCTGTAAACATTGGAGAACGACGAGTTCTCTTGGTTTCATCCACTGTTTCCAGAGTTTGTAAATGTAGCGTTTAGCGCCGCAATACGGCCTTCTCCACATCATTTTTATGTTTTTCGCTTAGGTACATGGTAATATGAAAGCGTATATAATAAAATGAATAATATGATTAAAACATGAACAATCTGCTTATCATTTATTAGACTAGGAGGGACACATGACAACATCTGCCGCTTGCCACATTCTATCCGCCGGATTCTCCTTCCACCGCAAACCATTTCATATGTCACGCAGCGAGGGCGTACAGTATTATCTGCTGCGGCTCCAGACTGAAGGGCGCAGCCGCACCAGGGAGAACGGCGCCATTACGACCGTTGAGAGCGGTGATCTCATGCTGTTCGCACCGAATGACCCCTACTATCTGAGTATCGACAAAGAAGTCTATCCTGTCGGCAAGCCGAGGATCGAGAGCGGCGACTATCATATCTTTTGCAGCGGCCCATGGATTGAAGAATGGTGGGGACGCAAGCAGCGTCCGGCGGTACTCCGCCTGCCGATGAACGATCATATTCTCAGCCTCTTCCGCCAGCTTGTGCTGGAGCAGCGCCGCTTGTCGGACTCCTCACCGGACATCTCTTCATGTTATCTGCAGATTCTCTGTATGGAGATTGACCGGCTGATGATCGATCAGCCCGCGATCTCACCGAAGGCTTATCTGGCTTACCGGATGAAGCAGTACGTTGAAGAGCATGCCTCTTACGCCTTCCGGCTTGAGGATGTGGCCGCACATGTGGATATCTCGGTCTCCCGGGCAGTTCATCTGTTCAAGGAAGCGTTCGGCACCACGATTGTCAAATATGTAAATGATGTACGGCTGGATATGGCCCGGGAAAAGATTACGTTCAGCCCCATGCCGCTGGAGCATGTCTCCGAGACCTGCGGATTTGCGAACTATACCTATTTCCACCGGATCTTCCGCAGCCGGTTCGGCATGTCGCCCAAGGAGTACCGTATTCACAGCAGGGCACAGGCTTAAGCATTATGCAGTTATGCCCAGACATGCAAAAGGAGCGCCATCATGGAAGATCCGCTCCTTGTGTTTGACCTTATTCAATTGCTCGCGTTTGCCGGGTGTAACTCTGACATGCTGGGAGATGGCCCCGTAATCCTGATTGAGTCTGCGGTTTCTTTCTGCAACCCATGTGCCTGAGCGCTCTGCCTTAAGCAGCGCCTTCTGCGTTCTTGTCCGTGCCATAAGCGGCGACACTCCTTGTCAATCCTATATTCAGTGCGGCTGCACTGTCTGTTCCATTCTAACATATTATTCTGATCCTTGCGCAGCTTGCAGTTGGACTATCTGGTACAGTATCCTTGAAGAGCAAGATACATACCTGTGATCATAACAAATAACCGCAAAAATGAGGAGGAGTACTATATGAAATATGATGTGCTGTATGACGGCGCCTTCGCCATGCTGAAGGTCCTGCTGGAGCCGGGCGAGAGCGTTAAGGCGGAGATGGGGGCGATGGTCGCCATGTCACCGAATGTGGAGCTGCGGGGCACCGTGGACGGCGGAATTATGCGCGGCCTGGGCCGCATGCTGAGCGGGGAGAAATTCTTCTTCCAGGAGCTGACCGCCACGCGCGGGCAGAGTGAGGTGCTGCTCTCACCCGGTTCCATCGGAGATGTACAGGCCATTGAGCTGGATGGGTCGTACAAGCTGATCGTACAGAAGGACGGATTCCTGGCGGGAACCCAAGGCATTCAGGTCAATACCAAGATGCAGAATCTGACCCGCGGCCTGTTCTCCGGCGAAGGATTCTTCATTCTCGAAATCAGCGGAAGAGGTACCGTCTTCCTCTCCTCCTTCGGAGCGATTCACGCGATTAACCTCGGACCGGGCGAAGAGATGATCATCGATAACGGACACCTTGTAGCTTGGCCGGACTATATGGATTACAAGGTGGAAAAAGCAGCCTCCGGCTGGCTGAACAGCTTAACCAGCGGCGAGGCCCTGGTCTGCCGGTTCCGCGGCGAAGGGGTGATCCTGGTTCAGACCCGCAATCCCGGCAGCTTCGGAACCTGGATCAAATCCTTCGTGCCGAACCGCTCCTAGCAGCGGTATTCTGCAGATTCCGTATACAACAAGAAGGCGCAGGCTGAACTTCAGCCCTGCGCCTTCTGTGCGTTGCAGATGTAGCTTATGAGACGGCGCGGCAGTCCTTGTCGCCCTTGCAGCCGTTCTTTTGACAGCTATTATAGGTGCCTTTGAAATCCAGACGGTGATCGGTCACACTGAAGCCGTATTCACGGGCTACCCGCGCCTCCAGCTCCACCAGCCAATCATCCTTGATCTCCTCCAGCTTACCGCATACATTGCAGATCAGGTGATGATGCATATGCACATGATCGTCGTCGCGCAGATCATAACGGGCGACGCCGTCGCCGAAATTCATTTTTTGCACAATATGAAGTTCACACAGCAGCTCCAAGGTACGGTAGACCGTCGCCAGCCCCAAATGCGGGTAACTGCGCTTGACCAGCATATATACCTCTTCCACGCTTAGATGATCCTTCTCATTATCCAGCAGCACTCTCACTATCGCCTCACGCTGTGGTGTAAGCTTATAATTATGAGCCGCAAACTGCTGGCTGATATTTGCCACTCGGTTCACCCGGGTTCCCACCTTTCCGGAAGTAGAACAATTCCTGCAGAATAATTAGTAATCGTTACGATATAAGCATAACAAACTTGCCCGTCAAAGAAAAGTCCTGACACCAGTATAACATCACTTGCTCACAATAGCCCCCCTCTGCCGCTCCACGCATAGATAATATTTCTGCCGAAACCGTGGTTGCCCATTCCGAATTGTGCGCAATTCCCATACTCTATATAAACTAATCTCTTAAAAGTGAGGATGATCCGGATGGCGAAAGTACAACCTAAGCAGACGCAGCGGCTTGTAACAGCCCGTGTACTGCGCGGCGTAGCTGCGGCCATGCTGCCGTTCTACCGGAAAATTGCCGGAAACCGCAGTTATGCCAGGCAATGGACAACCGCGATTGTCACTGCCGACCTGGACCTGATGGGCAGCTTGCTCCACAGTATCCCCGCACTTGCAGACGCGGAGAATTACGGAACGAACGGGATCGGTTATTTCATCTCTTTCCCTTTTCCGCTGCCGGTTGCCTTCTATACCAATGGCACGACGATTCCGCCGGGAACCGCCCAGTTCACCTTCAATACAGACGCCCACCGCTGCATAGCGCGTTCCATCATCCCGTTGTACCGCGAGCTTGCGGTTAACCGGAGCTTCGCGGAAGCTATGGCTGCCGCCATCCGGCGTAAGGATACCCGGGCGGTAAGGATCATGGTGCGCAGGCTGGTGAAGACCAAGTCACTGAAATCCGTTACGATTGAAGAAAGCGGAATCGCTCTGCTGTTCAAAACCAGGTTCAGCAAGTACCCTTACCGCAATCTTTTATTTCAGGAAGTGATGTAGCTTACCGGTCCCGCAGATCGGGATTGATACGCTTGCAACCTTTTCTGATCTCACTTCGTTAGAGGAGTTGATACAGGCCAAACGGCCCAACCCTATAATAGAGGTGGAATTCAAATGACAATGAAAAAATACACTATCGCAGCTTTAACCGCAGCCACCCTTCTCTCCTTCTCGCTCGGCGGGCAGATGTTTGCAGCAGGCAGCAGTTTCAAGGATATCGGCAGTATAAGCGGCAAGGATCAAATCAATGCACTAAAGGAAAAGGGCCTCATTAAAGGCATCTCGGATACCCAGTTTCTTCCCGGAGCAATAGTATCCACTGCACAAGGTGTACAGTTCATCTCCGGCGGTCTCCAGCTTAGCCTGGCGGCAATTGATTTCAATAAGGCTCCCCAGGCAAGTGCGCTCTTCTCCAAAGTAAAAGATAATGCCTGGTACGCAGAAGCCTTCATCAATGCGCACTATAATGGTGTGAATATCCCCGCTAATATCGATCCGGCCAAGCCGATTTCCAAAGAGCTGTATACCAGTATGCTGGTTCAAGCCGTGGAAAAGGCCGGCAACCTGCCGATGATTAACCTCGTCCCGGTTGAACTTGCAGATGCAGACGCGCTGGACCCTTCCTACCAGGGCAGCATTCAGCGGGCGCTGAAATACAAGATCACTACCCTCGATGCCAGCGGTAAGTTCAATCCGAAAAGCACCATTACCCGCGCTGAAGCAGCAGTTATGCTGTATAACACGCTGGACTATCTGAAGTCCGTTAGCGATGGCGGCACACAGAAGTAAAGGAAAGTTGGATTCGTTCATACCGCTTTATCCGCGTATGATAGATAAAAGGCTGTCCCGGAAGCCGTTACGGCTAGGGGGCAGCCTTGTTTTTTTGACAGGAAATACGTAGGCTTATTGTGTAGTGAAACATTCTCCGCTAAGACAAAGTTCAAGGGGGATTTCGACGATGATGAAACATAAGTATGATTTTAAACAATCCATTATCCGCAGGGTCCGTGTGAATTCAAGCGTATCAAAGTCCCCGGCCTGGAGCCTTCGCCGGAGGTTCACTGCCGTTACGCTGTCTTGCCTGCTTTTGCTCATTCTGGCCGCCCTCGGACCGCTCCTTGTCCGCAGTACAAATCAGGCGAATCCCGCTGTACTATTCAATGGGTTCATGGTGACAGCTTATGCAGCAGACGGCGTTCCGGTAGCGGTACAACCCGATGTCGAATTTCCGTTGGGCAAGTATTCTATGTTCATGAGCAGTGTGCCGGGCTTTCCCTTAACCCTTGTTGCTGAAGGTGCCGACAGGATTGAGCTGCAAGCCTCCGAAGGAGAACTGCTCCTATGGAATCCGGCCGATTCCAAGATACTCCCACAGCGGCAAGCTGCCGCAGTTCAATCAGGTGACACAATCTACTGGAGTCCCATAGCAGACGGCTCTTCCCAACCCGCAGCCACGGACGGCATTCTGGAAGTTACCGCTTACCGTGACAATCACAAACTGGGCAGCACAGTGATCCAGATTCATACGCAGGATCACATCTTCTACTCAGGCAAATTAGTTTATAAATGAGGAAATATCAACGAGGGAGCTCTGATGAGGACCCCCTTTTTTTTATTGTATTTGTAATGGAGTATAAATTACGGCGACGCTTTGGAGCCCGCTCCGCTGTTTAAGAGGGGGAGTTACAAACACAGATTCAAGTGCACTTCTGCTCTTCATTTACGTTCGCCGCCCACCTCCGGAAGGTTCCGGTGAACTATACGTAGATTCCCATGAACAAAATCATCCTAACGGATGAATAAGATTACCTTCGCGCGAAAACAATGTATGCTGTTTTTCACATACATTCGGTCCATATGCATGCTTACGAGCACAATGTATGCTGTTTTTCACATATATTCAGACCGTGTGCATACTTACGAGCACAATGTATACTGTTTTTCACATACATTCGGTCCATATGCTGCTGTACCAGCCCATTGCATTGTATTCGGTTTTAAGCATACCTTCTCCAGCATTGAGTCACATTCAGTATCAATGTCACTCTACGTATCATTCCAAGAACACTTTTCCACAAATCTATGTACACTTTATCCGCAATAGACAGTAACTATAATTTCCTACAAAACAATAAAAAGGCAGACCAGGACTCCCCTCCCGGTCTGCCTTAATATACTACGTCCGCAATCACTCTTCCCCGCTCAACCGGTTAAGGAATTGGAGGGCGCGCGGGTTCTTCGTCTGCTCCAGTACCTGCCGGGGGGTTCCCTGCTCCAAAATAACTCCGTTGTCCATCAGGATGATCCGGTCGGCCACATCGGCCGCGAATTTCATCTCATGGGTGACGATGACCATTGTCATTCCTTCCCGGGCCAGCTGCTTGATGACCTTCAGCACCTCGCCGACCAGCTCAGGGTCAAGCGCCGAGGTCGGCTCATCGAACAGCAGCACCTCCGGCGTGGCCGCCATGGCGCGGGCTATCGCTACGCGCTGCTGCTGGCCGCCGGACAGCTGATGCGGATACGCATCTGCCTTGTCTGCCAGACCCACCTTGTCCAAGAGTGCCAGCGCCTTGCTGCGCGCTTCCTCCTTGGAACGCTTTTGCACCGTGATCTGTCCCTCCATGACATTGCCGATCGCCGTCATATGCGGGAACAGATTATAAGACTGGAACACCATTCCTGTCTGCTGGCGCAGGGACAGTACGGTACGCTGTGGAATTTTGGCGCCCGGGGTGAAATCCAGCTTAATCGTGTTCAGCGTAAGACTGCCCTTGTCGGGGGTCTCCAGCAGGTTGAAGCAGCGCAGCAGCGTGGTTTTGCCGGAGCCGGAAGGTCCGATAATGACCATCACCTGGCCGTGTTCAACGGTGAGATCCACACCTTTTAGCACCGCAAGCGGGCCGAAGGACTTATGTAAATCGCGTATTTCAATCATGCGTGTGCCTCCTTAACCTTAACTGGCCGAATACCGGTCCAGCCGCTTCTCCAAGTAATTCTGCAGCGCCGACAATACGGAACAGAACAGCAGATAGAACAGCGCCGCTTCGCAATATAACAGCAGGGGTTCATAGGATGTCGCCACAATCTGCTGGGCTTTTCTGAAAATCTCGACATAAGTAATACTGGCCGCAAGCGAAGTATCCTTGACCAGACTAATAAAAGAATTCGATAACGGCGGAACCGACACGCGGGCAGCTTGAGGCAATATCACCCGGCGCAGAGCCTGCTTCCGGCTCATCCCCACGGAGAACGCGGCTTCCCACTGGCCTTTATGAATAGACAGAATAGCAGCCCGGACAATCTCCGAAGAATAGGCCCCGACACTGAGCGTGAACCCGATGACAGCGGCGATGAACGGATCAAGCACAATCCCGGCGGCGGGTAGTCCATAGAAAATAATAAACAGCTGCACCAGCAGCGGCGTTCCCCGGATCACCCAGACATAGAAACGGGCGATCAGCCTTGGAAGCCTGAAGGAGGACAGCCGGGCAAGTGCAGTAATCACCGCCAGCAGCAGCCCCAGAATAAAGGATACCCCCGCAAGCGGAAGGGTAAAAGCCACCCCGGCTTTAAACAGAGGCAGCAGTGAATCGAGAAATATTTGTATTTGGCGGTCATCCATCATTTCGATACGTCAGCGCCAAAATACTTCTCGGAGATCTTAAGGTAGGTTCCGTCGCTCTTCATAGCGGTCAGCGCTTCGTTCACAGCCTGCACCAGCTCGTCATTCCCTTTCAGGAAGACTGCGGCACTATGCGAGCCTTCGGCAATCTCATCCACCTTCTTGATCTTGATATCCGGCTTCTGCTTCTTCAGATCTAGGAAGGACAAGCCGTCATTCACGGTAGCATCGATCCGGCCGGAGGTCAGCAGATCAATCGCCTGATTGAAGCCCTCGGTAGATACGATCTCCGCACCGTTGTCTGTGGCGATTTTGCCGAGGTTGCTGGTGAGGGACTGACCGGCTTTTTTACCCTTCAGATCAGCGAAGGTCTTGATATCCTGATTATCCTCGGGGACGATCAGCACAGCCTTGGAGACAATATACGGATCGGAGAAATCATATTTCACTTTACGCTCATCGGTGATCGAGACTTCATTGAAGATCACATCGAAGCGCTTAGCATCCATCCCGGCAAAAATCCCGTCCCATTGCGTCTCAATGAACTCCGGCTTCACACCGAGGCGCTTGGTCACTTCTTCGGCGATCTCGACATCGAAGCCCGTCAGCTTGCCGTCCGCATCATGGAAGGTGAACGGTGCGTAGGTTCCTTCGGTTCCGATGCGCAGCTTGCCGCTGGCTTTGACGGCCTCCAGGCTGTTCTGCTCCCCTGAAGCTGCACCCTCTGTAACCGCAGCCGTGGGTTCCGCCGGAGTATTGCCGCCCGTTGCTGTCTTGTCAGTATTGTTGGTTCCGCAAGCCGCAGCCGTGACCATGGTCAGGAGCAGCATAATAGTTAGACTTAGTTTTTTCATTCGATGAATCCCCTCTCGTATCTTCTCTTTAGGCACCGTATTTACCGGCAAAATGTATCGTAACACCGGGGTGTTACCTGCGTCAACAACTTTTTCCGATTATATTCATCGGATTTGTGTTATATTGATTTTCCATAGCTTAGCTTGCCCCAATTTCTGCTCCTGCATCAGGATATCCAGAAGAGAAATCAACACAAAAAGCGATCCTCCGGCAAAAGGAGAATCGCTGCTCTTTGGCAACATAAGCTCTGCTTCTATATGGGCATTACTATACGTGCATGATTTCCGGCGTTGCCTGTTCCTTAGAATGTTCAGTTCCGGAATGGCGGCCCCGGCGCAGCAGCAGTCCAAGGACCGCACCGCCAAGCGCGACAAACATCATAATGTGGAACGTGTCCGCGAAGCCCTGCGATAATACGGTTTGCTTGGCCAGCAGCAACGCTTGCTGTGAAGCGCCTGTGGTACTTTTCCCGGCAGCAGCTGCCGCTTCCTGCATCTCTAAACCGCGCGCGGTTGTTCTTGCAGTCAGAATCGTCACCAGAGTCGAGACAGCCAGCGAAGTAATTACCTGCTGCATCGAGTTCGTGAGCGAGGTTACCCGGTTCACCAGATGGCTTGGCGCCTTGTTGAGCAGATGCGTGTTCATCGGCATCATCATCATGCCCATTCCAGCCCCGCACATGATCAGCGGGAGGATCAGGTCACGGCTCTGCGTGGTAAGATCCACATGGGAATACTGGAATAACGCGCCGGAGACCAGACTCAGACCGCAGACCACGAGCCAGCGCACACCGATCCGGTCGAACAGGATCCCAGCAATCGGCATCATCAACCCGGAAGCGATGGCTTGCGGCAGCAGCGTCAGACCGGTATCAAATGCGCCGAAACCGCGGGCCTGCTGCAGAAATTGCGGAAGCAAAAATAGTGCACCGTATAAGCCAAACTGGGCAATCCACTGCACGATGATTCCTGTCGTGAAATCAACGGATTTCAGAATCCGCAGCTCCAGCAGCGGTGTCTTGGAGCGCAGTTCAGCGATGACAAAAGCGATCAGCGCCACAGCGCCCAGCAGCAGCCCGATCAGCGTTTTCTCAGAGGTCCAGCTCTGCGCGCCCTGGCTAACCCCGTAGGTTAACGAAGCAAAAGCCAGCGGTCCAAGAACCATACCGAGCTTATCCATGCCGGGTACGCTGTTCCTCGCCGCATTCGGCAGCTTGCGCAGTCCAATCAGTACAGCGATGATGCCAATCGGAATATTAATGAGGAAGATCCAGCGCCAGGAATGGTATTCAACCAGCCAGCCCGACAATACCGGACCAATAGCCGGTGCGAACAGGACGGGAATGCCCATAATACCCATGACAACGCCAACTTTGCTTTTGGGAGCCAGTCTGTACACATAGGCCATCCCGACAGGGAGCACACAGCCGCCGCCCAGTCCCTGAATGACCCGGAAAACAATCAGCCATTCGGCGCTGCTTGGTGTAGCGCACAGAATTGAGCCTATCGTGAACACAATTACCGCCGTCAGGAAGACCGTCTTGGCTCCGAACCGGTCTGACAGCCAGCCTGACAACGGAATAACGGAAGCCTGAGCCAGCATATATCCGGTAACTACCCACTGCAGCGTATGCAAATCCGTCTTGAAATCAACCACCAGCCTGGACAAGGCTACATTCATCGCCGTACTGTCCAGCACAACCATAAATACTCCTGCAATAATGGCCAGCAGCGGAACCAGAATACTGGACAGCCGGAAATCGGCTTCCTGCTTCAAGGTCTGATCCATGTCTCTTCTCCTCCTGAGCTGTCCGCGTTCTACATTGACCTGCGGGCAGATTGTTCTATATAATGAGTGAACGGACAACTGTCCGTAAGTGTAATTCATAGTCTACGGACAATTGTCCGTAGTGTCAATTCTTTTCTGAAAGGGGTTCTCATGAAAAAGCCAGACACCGATGCTGCACAGCTCCCGCCGTCAGCTCCGCAACCCATAGCCTCCGCTCCGCCCGAGTCCGCCGATCCTTATGTACAGCGGATTCTTGAAGCTGCCCGCCAGTTGTTCACCGAGAGCGGACTTGAGGCGGTCAGCATGTACAGCATTGCCAAGCGGGCAGGCATAGGGCAAGGCTCCCTGTACCGCCGCTTCACGGACAAGGGTGAGATCTGTTCTGCACTGCTGAAGGGCAGCGCAGATCAATTCCTGTCCGGGCTGGAGCAGCAGGTCGCTGCCAGTGCCGGTGAAGCCCCGGCTCTTGCTCAGCTGCAGAGCAGCATTGAGCAGATTGCTGATTTCATTGAGCAGTATGCCGAGCTGCTGAATATGATCAAAGCCGAGTTCACCGGCAAGAAGCAGCTGACCCAGTTTGAGCATCCTTTTTTCCAGCGGCTGGGAGTGATGATGACAGAGCTGCTGCAGCGCGCTGCGGCGGGCGGTGAGATAATTGACATTGATCCGGCCTTTGCGGCCACAGCCTTAATCTCTGTCCTCAGTCCCGATCTGTACCTGTATGAGCAGAAGCGGCACCACGCCTCCAAGCTGGACATCTCCAGGGGCATCGTCACTTTGTTCGTGACCGGTCTGGCAAAGCGCTGACCGCCTGCTCTTTACAAGAGGGAGATTTGTGGTATATTAAGTAGCAATTACGAATTCAATAGCAACATTATTCACTAGGGGAGTCGGCCGACTGAGACGGAGCTTAAGCTCCGGACCCTTTGAACCTGATCTGGATCATACCAGCGGAGGGAAGTGGAGCAGAATGTAACAGTGGTTCCCGTCACAGGGCCGCAGCTGACTGTACCTTCCGCCCCATTCATCGCCTCCGGGAATGAATGGGGCTTTTTGTTGTTCTCGTAGCTGTTATTTAATCTAACCCGAGGAGGTTCGTACATAGTCTTATGATCAACATTAGCAATCTGTCCTATGCCTTCGGGACCGGTTCGTCCCGGACCCCCGTCTTCTCAGGGCTAACCATGAATGTGCAGCGCGGCGAATTCATTTCTATTGTAGGCGGGAGCGGATGCGGCAAAAGCACTTTGTTCAAAATCATCGCCGGTCTGCTGGAGCCGGGTAGCGGCAGGATTACGCTGAACGGAGCCGAGTCCGCTACAGCAGCGAAGAGGCTGGGCAGTGTGGCCTACATGCCGCAGCAGGATCTCCTCCTGCCTTGGCGCACCGTATTGGACAATTGTCTGCTGCCCTGGGAGCTTAAGCGCAGCCGGCCCAAAGCAGCCGCTATTGCCGAGATCCGTACCCTGCTACACCGTTTCGGCCTTGACGAGACTGAAGGGGCTTATCCGCAGGAGCTGTCCGGCGGGATGCGCCAGCGCGTGGCGGTCCTCCGCACCGTGGCAGCCGGGAATGACCTGCTGCTGCTCGATGAGCCGTTCGGGGCGCTCGATGCCATTACGAAGCGCTCGCTGCAGCGTTGGCTGCTGGAGTTATGGGCGGAGCTGGACAAGACGGTGCTGTTCATCACCCATGATCTGGAGGAGGCGCTCCTGCTCAGTGACAGAATCTATCTAATGACTGGCAGAGAGGGCAGCGGGATGCAGGAATTCTCAGCCGGTCTCCCCCGTCCGCGCCATCACAGTCTGAACTATCAACCGCAGTTCGCCGCCCTGCGCCAGGAATTGGAGCTGAAGCTATATGAGAACCGCCGCTCCTAGAAGATTGCTCCAGCATTACGGTCCGGCGGCCCTGCTCGCCCTGCTGACGCTTGCGGTCTGGGAGACTGTAGCCCGGCTGGGCCTGGTTCCTCCCTTCATCCTTCCGGCTCCGTCTGCCGTCTGCAAGGCCTTGCTGGAGGAACGCCGCTTGTTATTCGGGGTGCATCTGCCTGCTACCCTGCTTGAAGTACTCACAGGCTTCGCACTATCCGTGGTCTGCGGCAGTCTGCTGGGAATCGCCATGCACCTGTTCAGTCCGCTGGCTAAGGCGCTGTACCCGCTACTGATTATCAGCCAGACGGTTCCGCTGATCGCCCTCTCTCCCCTGTTCATCATGTGGTTCGGCTATACCTTGTGGAGCAAGGTCGCCGTTGTCTTCCTGACCGCTTTCTTCCCGGTGGTCATTGGCACCTATGACGGGTTGTCCAAGAACACGGATGCCTACCGGGACCTGCTGCTGACGTACGGCGCGAACCGCTGGCAGATTCTCGGGAAGGTGGGCGTTCCGCTGGCTTTCCCCTCTTTTTTCTCCGGACTGAAGCTGTCGGCTGTGTACTGTGTAATTGGTGCAACGATCGGGGAATGGCTTGGGGGCAGCCAGGGGCTGGGCTATTTCAGCCGCAGAATGGCCGGGAATCTGCAGAGCGCCAAGATGTTCGCCGCTGTTGTCTTGTTATCCGTACTCGGTATTCTGCTGTTTCTGGCAGTCGCCGCGCTGGAGAAGATTATTCTGAAGAAAAGAGGACGTTATTCATGACTACTATCCGCTATACCCGTTATCTGCACAATACGATTTCAAAGCCAGCCATGCTGCTGTCTGCTCTGGTGCTCTGTATGCTGCCTGTCCTGGCAGGCTGCGCCAATACAAACAATCCGGCGGCCTCCGGCTCCTCGGCTGGTACTACCGCAACCTCTGAGGCAGGGACTAAGAGTGCCGCCCAAAAGCTGACGATTATGCTCGACTGGTATCCCAATGCAGTCCACTCCTTTTTGTATGCGGCAGAGGCTGAAGGGTATTTCGCTGAGGAAGGCCTTGAGGTTGAAATTCAGATGCCGGCCGATACCAATGATGCGCTGAAGCTTGTTGCTGCGGGGAAGGTGGATCTGGCACTCAGTTATCAGCCGCAGGTATTGATGGCACGGGGGGAGCAGATTCCGGTCAAGTCGATCGCTGCGCTGGTGCGCCACCCGCTGAATCATCTCATGGTAGCCGCAGACAGCGGCATTAACCGCCCGGGAGAGCTGTCTGGCAAGCAGGCTGGGTATTCCTCCGTCCCGTTATATGAAGCCATGCTGAACACGATGGTCAAGAGCGACGGCGGGGACCCTTCTTCCCTCAAGCTGGTAGATGTCGGCTTTGAGCTGATTCCCGCTCTCTCCACCGGACGGGTGGATGGCATTATGGGCGGGTTCATTAACCATGAGCAGCTGATTCTGGAGCAGCAAGGCTATCCGGTCCGCTCCTTCAATCCCGTGGATTACGGGGTCCCGGATTATTATGAGCTGGTGCTGGTCGCCAGTGAGCAGGGACTGCAGGATTCACAGGGCTTTTATCACAAATTCGTGGAAGCCATACGACAAGGCCAGCAGTATGTAACCGGTCACCCGGATGAAGCGCTGAAGCTGCTGCTTGCTCATCAGGAGGACACCGCACCGCTGGATGAAGCGATTGAACAGCGCAGTCTGGAGATCCTGCTGCCGCTGATGGATGCCGGTTCCCAGCCCTTCGGCTATCAGGACAGCGCTTCATGGGAGAAGGTGAACCAGTGGCTGAGCGAGAACGGCCTGCTGACTGGAGAAGTGGATGTTAAAAATGCCTTTATTAATTTTTAAATTATATCTTCAGGAGGAATTCATATGTCTTATCTGTCCAAAGTACGCCAAGCGAACCCGCTGGTGCATAATATCACGAATATCGTAGTCGCTAACTTCACAGCGAACGGGCTGCTGGCTCTGGGAGCCTCGCCGTTCATGGCCGATGCCATCGAAGAAGTAGCGGATGTCGCCGCCATGTCGGGGGCGGTTGTGCTGAACATCGGCACACTTCATGAAGCCGCCATCGCTTCCATGATCGAGGCCGGGAAGGCTGCGAACCTCCACCATGTGCCGCTCGTGCTTGATCCCGTTGGAGCCGGGGCTACCGCCTACCGCACGGACGTTACGGCTAAGCTGGTCAGTGAGCTTCAGCTTACTGCGCTACGCGGCAATGTGGCCGAGGTTGCCAATGTGGCCGGGGAGAGCTGGGCCAGCAAAGGCGTAGATGCCGGAGCAGGCGAAGGCGATGTAGTCGCTCTAGCCAATAAGGCGGCACTGAAGCTGAACTGTGTCGTGATTATCACCGGCAGGGAAGACATCATTACAGACGGCAAACGCACTTATATCGCCAGCAACGGCCACTCCATCCTGACACGGGTGACCGGAACCGGCTGCCTGCTCAGTGCTGTGGTAGGCGCATTTCTTGCCGTAAGCGGCGGGGAGGTACTTGAGGCTGCTGCTGAAGCCCTCTCTTTCTACGGTGTGGCAGCAGAGCTTGCTGCTGAAGCGGCTGAAGTCCAAGGTCCCGGCAGCTTCCAGACCTTGTTCCTGAATCAATTGTCGCTGGTGACCCCGGAGCAATACAGCAGCCGTTCAAGGCTGAAGCTGCTCGAAGCCTAAATGGCACATACCAAAGGAGAGAACAAGATGACTAGCATACGCAAAGCATTGACCATTGCCGGCTCCGACAGCGGCGGCGGGGCCGGGATTCAGGCGGATTTGAAGACTTTTCAGGAGCTGGGAGTGTACGGCATGTCCGCACTTACTGCACTCACCGCCCAGAACACACTAGGTGTCCAGGGAGTCTATCCGATGGAGCCGGAGACCGTTGCAGCCCAGCTGGATTCGATCGGCAGTGATCTGCCGCCGGATGCCATTAAGACCGGTATGCTGTTCAGCAGTGACATTATCCGCGTGGTGGCCAGTAAAGTGCAGCAGTACGGCTGGCAGCAGAAGCTGGTGATCGATCCGGTCATGGTCGCCAAGGGCGGCTCACAGCTGCTGCTCCAGGAGGCAGTGCAGGCGCTGATTACAAGCCTGCTTCCTCTCTCGCTTGCCATCACCCCCAATCTTCCTGAAGCAGAGATGCTGACAGGTATGAAGATTGAGGGCCGGGAAGACCGGGAACAGGCGGCAAAACTGCTTCATCAGATGGGACCCGAGTACATTATCTTGAAAGGCGGACATGACTCCTCAGGAGATGAGGCAGTGGATCTGCTCTATGACGGACGGGAATTCCAGTATATGTCCAGCCCGCGGATTGCGACGAAGCATACTCACGGAACCGGCTGTACCTTCTCGGCTGCGGTGACGGCAGGTCTTGCGCTGGGCCATTCCATGCCTGAAGCCGTCCTTACCGCCAAGGCCTTCATTCAAGCGGCAATTGAGGATAGTCTGAACATCGGGGCCGGGCAGGGACCGACGAATCATTTTGCTTATGGGAACCGGATGAGATCAAGGGGGATACTGCTATGACACGGATAGATAGCGAGGACATGCGCAGACTGCTGAAGCTGTACTTCATTATGGGCAGTGTGAACTGCCGCCTCTCGCCGGAGGATACATTAACCGCTGCTGCCGATGGGGGTATCACTCTGTTCCAGTTCCGGGAAAAAGGTCCCTCTGCGCTCAAGGGTGCTGCGCTGCTCCAGCTTGGAGGGCAGCTCAGGGAAATCTGCCGGAACAATGGCATCCCGTTCATCGTAAATGATGATCTGGAGCTTGCCGCTGCGCTGGATGCGGACGGGATACATGTCGGCCAGGATGATCTTCCGGCCCGCTTGATCCGTCAGCAGCTTGGTGAGCATAAGATCATCGGAGTCTCCGCACATAATCTGACGGAAGCCCGGCAGGCTATCGCGGACGGCGCCGATTATCTCGGAGTCGGCCCTGTCTATCCTACTACTTCCAAGGATGATGCCCAGGCCGTCCGGGGAACTACTGTCATTGAAGAGCTAAGACGAAGCGGCCTGAGCATTCCCGTAGTGGGAATCGGCGGCATCACCCTGGAGAATGCCCCGCCAGTCATCCGGGCGGGTGCAGATGGTCTCTCCATCATCTCGGCCATTGCCGGAGCTGAGGATATACGCGAGACTGCGCGGAGATTCGCGCAGCTCGTCACTGCTCCTTCTTCATAATTTCAAACCAGGCACGCTGCGGGTGGAACGATGTTGGTGGAGCAATGCTGGTGCCTCATTCCACGCATAGACCATACCCGACTTGTCCATCCGCCCGTTTTCTGGTGACATATAGGTTTAGCCAGGGCGCACACCCATTGTGTTCGGTTTTCCGCATACATTCGGCCTTTGTCCGCCGAGATCCGAGATCATTAATCTTCTGCGCTGTCCCCGCGTAATCTGCCCATAACAATAGTAGAATAGAATTGTCCGTCTGCCAGCCGCTTGTCTCTGCGCAGGACACCTTCAACCTCGAAGCCCAGGCTCTCATAGAGCCGGATCGCCTTGTCATTCCTCTCCAGAACCTTCAAGCTCAGCTTCTCCAGGCTGATGGCATCCGCCCAGGCAATAGACTGCTCCAGCAGGCTCCGGCCGATGCCGTATCCCCAGAACTCCTGCAGCACTCCGACTCCGAATTCGGCCTGATGGGCCAGTCTGCGGAGCGGACTTCCTTCACATCTGGCGAAGCCCGCCAGCCTGTCCTGAATCTCGGCAACCAGGAACAGGTTCGTGCCGCTGGCCGTATCCGCCGCTATAAGCGACCGGAAGCCCTCCGGGCCGATGAATCCTTCCCCCTGAACCCGGTCTAAATTCTCCGTCTCCCCGTCGATCTTCAGCCTCAGCGCGGACAACTGCAGGGCATCTTGCGGTGAGGCGGATCTCACCGTGTAGCGGAGCCCTTTATTTTCATATCCCTGTGCAACAATAATCATTCTGCTTCTCTCCTCCCAAGCTTAAGGCAGCAATCGCGTTCTCCGGTTCATGCCAGCCTATCCAGTTTAGCATTTACATCCGTAAAATCCAGGCGTATAATGCCCATGACAGACATGTTTCAGGATTATTTTTACATATATAGTATCCCTAAAATTTGAGCAAAGCTGGTGACCCTATTGTCAAGAGGCTTCAGAGGCATGGGACCCGGAGGAGGCTTCGGGCATGGCAAATTAAAGTTCGATGAGGAGGAGGCGAAGCCGGAGATATCCAAAGCGCTGCTATTACGCATCGTCAAATATTTCGTGCCGTACTGGAAGCAGACGCTGCTGGTGATGTCCGTGCTGTGCATATCCGCAGTGCTGGGGCTGCTCCCTCCCCTCCTGATTCAGCAGATCATTGACCGGGCGCTCCCGGACAAGAATCTGCAGCTGCTCTTCCTGCTCGTTGCCGCCTCACTGGCTACAACGGTTGTGTCAGGACTGCTGGGCGTGCTGCAGAATTATTTGAACTCTTTTATCTCCCAGAATATTGTCCATGATATGAAAAAGGTTCATAAGTCAATAGGCGCATTCGTATATGAAAAGGGATTCCCGGAGCAGCATCACCTGCCCTAGGAATCCCTTTTCTTCTTGTCCGCGATCACTCCGGCTTATCGCGTTATACGCAGCGGCTTCAGCTTGTCCATCCAGCCGCTGATTTGTTCAGCGGTCTCCGTGCTGCGCAGCAGCCGTTGATATTCGTCCACATAACCGCCGTCACCGGCAAGCTGTCCGGCCCACTCATGGAACTCTTCGAACCGCGTCAGCGCGACACTGCGTTGTCCAAGAATCAGGTAGGCGTTCAGCAGCTGCTCTAACGTCTGCTCGGACGGATTGTTTTTATACTCCTGCTCACTGAGCTGAAGCTGATCGACCGCATATCGCTTGGTTAGCAGCTTATCCGGCACATAATTCGTCCCCTCCAGCTGGTAGATGCCCATAAGCGCCGGACCCAGAGGGGATTGCCCCGGATAAGGGCTGGCCAGCAGATCCTCGCTCCCGTCCTGATCCACATCCTCATAATTCACGCTGAACAGATCGTTAACGGTTACCTGCATCGTGCCGTCAATTTCTTCGACCACAATAGACGCGTACTTGGGACGGTTATCCATCAGACTGAACAAGAAGGTATTCCGGTTGTTCTGCACAATCGCTTCGGCCCAGAGCTGCTCTTCCTCATTCCAAATGTCGCCGCCTTCCAGGGTAAGCCCGGCCTTCTTGCTGTCAAAGACCATTTTGCCCTCCTTGACGATGGCGAACTGTGTGTAGCTGAACTCTCCCTTGTTCCAGTAATATACCTGAAAAATCTGCCCGTTCAACTGCACCGCATCCATATGTACGAAGCCCGAATACTCATCCGCTATTTCAGGGGACACTTCCGCGAGCGCTGCGGCAGCCGCGTCTTCCTCCTGATGCCCTCCAGGTACTGCTGAGAGATCCGCTGCCGGGGAAGCGGCTGGCGCTGCGGACGGATCTGCTGATCCGCCATCCCCTGTTCTTGAGCAACCCGCTATGATTGCTAAGGCTATTAATAAGCTTATAATCCGCATGTGATCCTCCTAAATGTCGTGTCGTGGCAGCAAGACTTCCTATGTGCCCATCGCAGAGCCTGCTTCGGAAGCCTGTACCTTAGTATGTGAATTGCGGTTAACCATCCAGTTGTGTGTGGAGCTCCCCCAGTTCTTCCTCCGTTAGCCGTCTCCACTGCCCTTGCGGAAGACCGCTGAGCGTGATATGCATAATTCGCACCCGCTCCAGGCGGAGCACACGGTAGCCCAGCGCCTTGCACATCCGGCGGATCTGCAGATTCAGCCCCTGGGTCAGAATAATCATGAACTCCCTGTCCGAGATCCGCCGGGTGAGGCATGGCTTGGTCCGGGTCTCCAGAATATCTACACCCGCTGACATCTCCGCCAAAAAGTCTTCCGTGACCGGCTTGTCCACGCTCACCCGGTACTCCTTCTCATGACTATGCTCAGACCGCATCATCCGGTTGACAATCGACCCGTCATTGGTCAGGAGAATCAGCCCTTCCGAGTGCTTATCCAGTCTGCCGACAGCAAAAATCCGGGAGGGATAGTTGATATAATCTACTATATTCCCTTTCACGTGCCGGGCGGCAGTACAGGTAATGCCTACCGGCTTGTTCAGCGCCAGATAGACCTGCTCCTCCCGGTCTGGAGTCACAGTAATTCCGTCTACAGCCACCGCATCTCCAGGCTCCACACTTGCTCCAGGCGCACAGACCTTCCCGTTAATCGTGATCCTTCCGTCGGCAATCAGCCGGTTCGTCTCTCTGCGCGGATAAACACCAGTCTCACTGATATATTTATTAATTCTCATGAAGTGCCCGCTTTCAGGTCCTACATATGAAAGAACACCTGATTCACATACAAATCAGATGTTGCTCCAACCTATAACCCTTATATTTGGTAATTATCAATGGGCAGATGTCCGCTTATTTAGCGCCTCCGGTTTTGTTGCTGCCGCTGCCGCTCTTAGCTGGCTTGACTGGTTTGGCCCCTTTGGCGCCTGGGGTTCCGGGAGGGCCGCTTTTGGCCGGCTTCACGGGTTTTGCCGTCTTATTCCAACGGGTCCAGCCCTTGCTGCCTGTTCCTCTGCCTGTGCCGCCGCCTTTACTTTTTGCCACAATATCACTCCGTCAATATTCAGTTTTCGTCGTACATTACTCTATCTTACCATTATTTCGGGCGGATTGTCAGGTCCAACTGCAAACAGCCTGCGCGGAGAACCTCCGGCAGGCTGCGTAACGGGTATCCATCCAAGAGCATAGAGATGCTTATTTGGGCTGAATGTATCCTTCGGCCTTAAGCAATTCAGCGATCAATACCGCACCGCCGGCAGCGCCTCTTACCGTGTTGTGGGACAGGCTGACGAATTTGTAATCGTACAGTGAATCCTCGCGCAGACGCCCTGCGGAGATGCCCATGCCGTTCTCAATGTCACGGTCCAGACGGGTCTGCGGACGGTTCTCTTCCTCAAAATACGTGATGAACTGCTTAGGCGCGCTCGGCAGACCGAGCTGCTGCGGACGCCCTTGGAAGCTGTTCCACCGTTCCAGAATCTCTTCACGGGAAGGCTTTTGTTCAAAGGAGGCAAAGACAGCCGCCATATGGCCGTCAGCAACAGGCACACGAATACACTGTGTGGTGATTACCGGCTGCGTGCTTGGGACAATCCCCTCACTGGTTACCTTACCCCAGATCCGCAGCGGCTCCTGCTCGCTCTTCTCTTCTTCTCCGCCGATGTAAGGAATCACGTTATCCACCATATCCGGCCAGTCTGTAAAGGTCTTACCTGCACCTGAAATCGCCTGATAAGTGGTTACAACCACCTTGGAAGGCTTGAACTCATGAAGCGCATTCAGGGTAGGCATATAACTCTGAATGGAACAGTTAGGTTTCACGGCGATGAAGCCGGTCTCTGTCCCCAGACGCTTGCGCTGCTGGGCGATGACCTCCAGATGCTCCGGGTTGATCTCGGGAATCACCATCGGAACATCCGGTGTCCAGCGGTGTGCCGAGTTGTTGGAAATCACCGGAGTTCCGGTACGCGCATAAGCCTCTTCCAGCGCCTTGATCTCTTCCTTCTTCATATCTACGGCGCAGAAGATCAGATCCACATCCGCAGCCACTTCCTCCACCTTGGAGGCGTCTTGAACCATGATGCCTTTGACGGCTTCGGGCATAGGAGTGGACAGCTTCCATCTGCCTTGAACAGACTCCTCATAGGACTTGCCGGCTGAATTCACGCTCGCCGCAATCGCTGTTACCTGAAACCATGGATGATTCTCCAAAAGTGCAATGAAACGCTGGCCGACCATACCGGTACCGCCAACAATACCCGCTCTGAGCTTCCTCGACATAATGAAATTCATTTCCTTTCAAGCAGCGCCTAGCGAAAGGTGCTTTTTAATAACCGATTATAAAGGATAGCGGCATGTTACACAATATGTGATTCTAAAGTAAGTGTTTCCTCTTCTCATAAAATTACCGTGTCATCCCGAGCCGCTTCGCCAGCTCACCCAGCTCCTGGCCCTTCAGCGCCCCCTCCACCAGGACAGGCAGCAGTGCCGGAGTACAGGCGAAGCAAGGCGTTCCATCACGGGCGAGCTGGGCGGCCAGCCGTTCATCATAGGAAGGCTTACCTTCATCGGAGAGGGCCAAGAGCGTCATGGTCCGCACTCCAGATTCCCGCAGCTCGCGCATCCGCCGGACCAGCCCGGCCTGATTGCCGTTCTCATACAGGTCCGATACGATAATGAACAATGTCTTCTTCGGCTCTTCGATGAACTGCTCGCAATACTTCACCGACTTATGGATATCCGTGCCGCCCCCGAGCTGGATGCCGAAGAGCATGTCAACAGGATCATTCGCACATTGCTCCGTCAAGTCTACCACCTCGGTGTCAAAAGCAACGACACGCGTGTTCAGCGCCGGGATACTGGCGAAGATCGAGCCGATCACCGACGCCCAGATCACAGAGCTGGCCATCGAGCCGCTCTGGTCAATATCCACAATGACCGTCCATTCCTTGCTGCGGCGTGCCCGGTCGAAATAAAAGAAGCGCTCGGGGATAATCATCCGCCGCTCGGCATCGTAGTGCTTCAGATTGCGCTCGATCGTCCGTTTCCAGTCCAGCCCGCTGAGTGAAGGCAGCGGAGAATGCTGCCGCTTGTTAAGCGCTCCGGTAACCGCACGGCGGATATCGGTCTCCAGCAGCTTGACCAGCTCATCCACAAGCGCCTGGACGAGCATTCTTGCGGTATCTTTGGTTTTCTCCGGGATTTTGCCCTTGAGTGCCAGCAATGTACCGACCAGCTGGATATCCGGTTTCACCGCCGCCAACAGCTCCGGCTCGAAGAGCAGCTGCTTCCAGCCTTTGCGCTCCATCGCATCGGTCTGAATGACCGAGACCACATCCTCCGGGAAGAAATTACGCACATCCCCGAGCCACTTGGACAGGTTAATCGCGGCATGTCCCGAGCCTGCACCTCTGCCCTTCGATCCGGCAGCGGCACCCCCGTCTGCCTTGCCTGCGCCTGTCTCATTATAGATAGCAGCCAGCGCTGCATCCATAATCAGCTCTTCCTCACTTAGCGTCCGGCCGCTCCCTTGGCCGTATCCGGGCAAAGCCGCTTCCGCTTCCTGCCCCAGAATCAGCCGCCAGCGTGTAAGGGCGCTGTTCTGGTCATCATGCTTCAGCTCTTCCTTCAGCTCTTCATCACCCATCTACAGATCCCCGAAGTCAAAATCATTCAGATCATCCAGCATTTTGGCTTCCTCCTCCTTCAGTTCTCCTGTCAGAATCTCGGCAGCCTGCTCTGTGTTCACGCCCCACAGCTCGCCCAGCAGCTCGGCGATCATCGTCTTCTCACGCGGGGAGAAGGTACTGAACGCCCGGCGCAGGAAGACCAGAGCACGCTTGAATTCCTCATCCTCCAAGGCGTTGATATAGTCATTTAACTGCTCCCACAGGCTCATCCGCGACAGCAGTCCATAGCGGTTACGCATGGACAGGCCTTCGAACCAGCCTGCCCCGAGGTCCGCCGGTATCCCAGGAGACAAGCGGCGCGACACCTCCGCCGCAACCTCCCCGGCAGGGATGGCTCCACGCTCCATCAGGATCGCACAGGCGAAGCCCGACAGCCGCGGGTTGCGGTCATCCCGCTGCGCCAGCTGTAGCAGCTCCTGCAGCCACAGGGCGGTATCTGCAGTCTCGCTATGCTCCAGCGAGATGTTGTTCAGGTCATTCATCGCGCCGATCATCAGCGCCGCCGCTTCATCATTGCAGCCGCTGGCATCCAGCAGGAACAGGCAACCCCGGCGGAACAGCTCCTCCAGCAGCGGTATGAACGGGGCCGTATCCACCTTGCGGATGTCGCCATAGCCGATGATCTTGGCCAGCTCTCTGGCCGCTGTGGCAATCGAAACGACATCGCGGCTGTCTACCGCAAGCCGCTGCAGCACGCGGCTGCTCTCCTCCATCTGCGTGGTCATGCCGCATTCGCAGGCGGTGACGATCAGCGCAGACGCCTCGGTGATCGAACCGCATTCCAGCAGCTTCTCGCGCAGCACGTAGGCTGCCGCTACCTCAACGGTCTCCCCTAGCAGGGTAGACTCCACGATCTCAATCTCCACCTCCGGCGCCCACTGGAGTATCCAGTGCTCTGCCCAGGTCGCCCCGGACTGGCCGCTTGGCACATTGCGGGCGAAGTGGATGCCGAGCAGCTCCAGCCGGTGAAACAGTACGGAGCGGTGCAGATCAAGATAAGCCGCTTCGCTGCTTGACACCCGGCGGTTCTCGCGCAGATCCAGCGCCAGG
Organism: Paenibacillus sp. FSL H8-0332; assembly: GCF_037963835.1. Taxonomy (NCBI): domain Bacteria; kingdom Bacillati; phylum Bacillota; class Bacilli; order Caryophanales; family Paenibacillaceae; genus Paenibacillus; species Paenibacillus sp. FSL H8-0332. The sequence goes on along the minus strand of NZ_CP150145.1, from coordinate 2,855,521 downwards.
TCGCTGGCTACAGTCGATCTGTACTTCTCCAGCTTGTAGCGCTTCAGCAGCCGGTTCAGATCATCCTGAATCGGCGTCTGGCTGACGCCATCGGCCAGCCTCCCGATGTTCGTACCGACATCGATCCGGGCCAGCGAATCGGCGATAACGGCCAGATCGCCGTGACCGAGCAAGGTCTGCGCGGCATCGCGCAGATCACGCAGCGTAGGTGCGCTTCCGCCGTGCAGTGCGGCCAGCGACTCTGCCAGCCGCACCGCTTCGATCACTTCGGCCGTCGAGCGGTGTGTCCCTGCACCGCGTACCTGCCGGGCTACAGAGGACAGGTAGAGATGGGGCAGCTCCTCAGAGCGGCCGGAGGCCATCAGCTCCCACATCATCTGGAAGTAGTGGGGAGCCGCGTTACCTGCACCATAGCCCGACATAGTGGAGAGCTTATAGTAGGAATATGGCATCAGCGTCAGCTTGGTAGAGCGTGTAGGCAGTAACGCCAGCTCCGCATCGCTCATCCCCTCCGAGGGATCGGCTAGCGCAGCGGCATGGTATGCACCGCAGATCACGACAACTTTCTCCGGCAGATGTCCTTCGTCAATCTTGAGCTGAATCCGCCGCCGCATATAAGACTCGCGCAACGCGTTATACGCATATTCCCGCGGCTGCTCTGCGCGCTCCGTGGCCTCCGACAGCTCACGCATCTGGGCAGAGAAGGCCAGTATCGCGGCGCGGTAAGCGCCGCTGCTGGAGTTATGCTCGTAATTACGCTCCCAGTACATATCATAGTCGTGCTCACCGGCAAGCCGGGCAATCCGGCTGTATACCGACTCCGGCTCGTGAATCTCCTCTTCTGCCGGCTCCCCCTGCTCGTCAGCCACAGGCTGCAGCTCCGGGCGGCCGCCGGCATCCTGCCGCAACGCATCCTGTAGCCCAAGGGTTACAGAGGAAGGCAGATCGATGAACTCTGCTTCCGCTCCATGCTCCTGTGCCCATTTCATCCCCTGATATTCCGGGGAATATACAGCGAACGGCCAGAGTACCGTCCGCACGGGCAGATCCTCGGTGAAGGCCAGAATAGCCACCGGAGGCTTCGTAACCGCATGAGTTAAATGACGGATCTCTCCGCTTGCATCACTTGGCCCCTCAATCAGCACGGCGGTCGGCTGCAGCTCGTTCAAGTATTCCAGGACATGCCTGGCACCGCCCGGAGACAGATGCCGGACCCCGAAGACATGAACGCCGGCAACCGCTGCCCTGCTCACTCGTTCATCTCCTTGCAGGCTTGATAGAGTCCGCGCCAGTCCGCTCCTTTTTTCTTCATTACATTATCCAGATATTCCTTCCAGACCAGCTTATCCTTGTCGTCATCCTTGACGATCGCCCCTTGGAGTCCCGCTGCCAGATCCCTGTCAGTTAGTTCTCCGCTGCCGAAGCTGGCCGCCAGTGCCATGCTGTTCGTCAGCAGCGAGATCGCTTCTGCGGTCGAGATCACACCGGCTGGAGTCTTAACCTTCTCCTTCTTGTCGAGGGTCATGCCGCTGCGCAGCTCGCGGAAGATCGTAACCACCTTCAGCAGCGCTTCATCCGCCGGAACGGCAGCCTGAAGCTCATACGAAGAGGCAATCTCAGCGACACGCTTCTTCACAATAGACAGCTCCGTCTCCAGATCCGACGGCGCAGGCAGCACAATGATATTGAACCGCCGCTTCAGGGCTGCGGACATCTCATTGACTCCACGGTCCCGGGTATTAGCGGTGGCAATAATCGAGAAGCCTTTGCGGGCACTGGTCTCCTTGCCGAGCTCCGGCACGGAGATCGTCTTCTCCGACAGAATCGAAATCAGCGCATCCTGCACCTCAGAGGCACAGCGGGAGATTTCTTCAAACCGGGCAATACCGCCGTCCTCCATCGCCCGCATAATCGGGCTCTTGACCAGCGCCTCCGGCGTTGGACCGTTCGCCAGGAGCATGGCATAGTTCCAGGAATAGCGCACATGCTCTTCGCTTGTTCCCGCCGTCCCTTGCACAACCATGCCTGAGTTGCCGTAGATCGCCGCCGCCAGATTCTCGGATAGCCAGGATTTCGCCGTGCCCGGCTCCCCGATCAGAAGCAGCGCCCGGTCGGTGACCAGCGTGGCAACCGCCATCTCGATCAGCCGGGTGTTCCCGATATATTTCGGGGTAATTACGGTCTTGCCCGCCTTGCCGCCAGCGATGAAGGTCAGGACAGAGCGCGGTGACATCTGCCAGCCGGCAGGAATACGTCCAGTGTCCTCCCTGCGCAGAGCCTCCAGCTCCTCCTGGTATAGGATTTCGGCCGGCAGACGCATGTAATCCTGAAGCTGATCTTGTTCGGTTGACATGTACACCTCTCCTTAGATACAACGTTTTTGTGAATCCAGACTCATCAGGTATTAGCTGGCACTCCGCAGGCTGTTCAATACATATTCCAGCTGCTGCTTACATTCATATCTATATTTAGGAATGACCGCTTCCAGCCGGTCCGCATAGCTGGCAGGGAAGCGCTCCATCAGTTTAAATACATAGAACTCAAACGTATAAGGCGTGTGGACATTCTTATTCTCCAAGGCGGTCATCAGCAGTTCCAGCCGCTCCGGCTCCGGCACTCCCGCCCTTTCAAGGCCTTTGAAGAGATTAGGAATATAATCATAAGTGCGGCGTTTATACGGCTCCTGCAGCTTGCCAAGCAGGTAGTCCTGTACACCCCGATGACCCGGCCGGGCAAAGGCACTGGCCAAATTCACCGCGTCCTGCTTGATGAACCAGTCCAGCCAGCGGGGGTCCCAGTCTGCCGCAATCTCCTCGGCAGACAGCAACTCCCTGCTGTACGGCTGTCTGACTCCTGATGCATCCCACTCCACCTCGTAATTCCTCCGGCGGATATCCACCACCTGTTCCTCAATCGTATCAATCAGCAATTGCGAGCGCTGAGCCGCATCCTTGGCCTCTTTGCCCACCAATGCTTTCAATTTATCCATAAAGCTTCCGCCGAACCGGTTGTACAGCTCTTTCGGGCTCAAGGACTGCTGGGCGACACGGAAATAATTCGGCAAGAACCGCGCGCTCCGCTTATCCAGCTCTTCAAGCTCAGCCAGCGCTGCTCCATCCGATGTCCGCTCTTTATACCAGGCCGCGTGGTCAATGAGCGGAATCCAGCCCAGCGGGGAGAAACGGGCATACTCCTGAAGGATATAGCTGTAGATTTCATCCAGCTGCGGGCTGCGCACGTGGCGAAGCGCGGTCATGTAGGGAAGAAGCTCATCCCACACCTTTTCCGTCAGCTTCTTGTCGGCATTCGTCTGCGGCGCGGCCTGCAGCTCCTCCATGAATAATGCCGCCAGTCTGGCACTTACCTCTGCAGAATGCCCGCCTGCCAGCACTCTGCCCAGCATCTCGCGGTCCTTCTTCTTGGTGAACGCTTCCACCAGCCGTTCCACGCCCTGCTCCGAACCGCCTGCCGCCAACGCTGTATAGGCTGCTTCACGGATGGCTTTCTTCTTGTCGGTGGACCACTCCAGCAGATGATCCAAGTATTGCTCATAGCCGCCGAGGCATTGAATAGCCGCAGCCCGGATCTCCTCACTGCCATTTCCGGCGGCCTGGAAGATCTTATCCAGATATTCGTCAGCGCCGACCTTGCGGATCACCTCCAGCTTGCGGACCTCGCTCCGCCCCCCTTCCGGGTTGAAGCTCTCCAGCAGGTATCCGGCAATCTCCGGCCCATAGGAGGGGAGAATATGGTTCATTGCGTATTCAGCCAGCTCCGAATAAGGGTCATTTAGCGCAGAGATTGCCAGCGGCAGCAGACGCAGATCCTGAAAGACCCCTTCCTTATAAGCATCCAGCACGGTCTCATACCTGCCGCTTCCGGTAGTGGTGAGCGCTTCCAGCACAGGCGCAAGCTTCCGGTATGGCTGATTCGTGCGCAGCGTGAAATTCCGTACCGGCAAGGGTCCGGGAGTTCCCCCCACGGCTGTCGTTCCCTGGGTGTACAGCACGGACTCCAGCAGCAGGGTATGCTCCTGCAATTGAACGCCCGGTGCAGGTCCGTCAGGGCTGCCCGGTTCAAGCAACGCAGCGATTCCCTCGCCTAACTTCTTGAACACCGGTGACCGCTCGCCGAGTTGCTGAAATTGCGGAAGCAGCCGCTTCAGGCGAAAATCCCCTGCCGCCAGCTCGCTCCCGGCAATATACAGTCTTCTGAATTCCTGATGCAGCTCCTGTAATAACGCTGTGCTCATGGATTGTCCTCCCATATGAATAAAGTATGTGGATAGTGGATAGGTGAAGTACTCTAGAACAGCAGACGAGTGATCTCTTCGTCCTTAATGACACTTAGCGGCTGGGCGCGCAGACGTCCCTGGTCCAGGTCATGCTCGAACATGACCAGAACCGCGCAGTCCTCGCGGGCGCCGGCCGGAAGGAACGGCAGCAGTTCCACCGTGCCCTGCGGGACCGATGGAAGATCCTCCAGGAGCAGCCTTGTTCCTTCCCCGTCGGTCATAACATACTGGCCGTTCTCTGTAACGCCCAGAGCTGCGGCATGCAGCAGCATGACCGGCTGCTTGTCGCTCAGCGGATTCTTGATCTGGTTCTTCACCTTCTTGAACACTTCGACATAAGAACGGTGAGCCTTGGCGGCCGTCCGCTCAAGATCTGTAGCTTGCACGGGTCTTGGAGACATGGACTCGTACCTGATCCGGGCATTCATGTCCCCAGGATAGGTGTACAATTGAGGAACTACGGCAATGTCGAAGAAGCTGTCTTCCTCGCGCATCAGCTTCGCCGCTTTGTATGGGCGGTAGTTAAATGTCCGGCGAATCTCTCCGCCTTCCGCAGAGAGGTCCAGCCAAAAGCCAAGGTCTACGAACTCCTGACGGGCCGCATCGTTGTAGCTGTAGAAGGACAACTGCAGCAGCTCCGCCCCCTCCTTCACCAGCCCGTATTCCTTCAGCTCGCTAAGCTGCCAGGCATGGCCCAGCCATTCATCAATAGTGGATTCGTGATCGAGCGCCAGCTCCGGGTCCTCGCTCCGGGCCTGGAGATACGCCCGGCCCTTCTTGATAAATGCGTGTAGCCGTGTCAGCTGCTCCACCGCATATGTATAGTTCTGCTCCTGATCCTTGCCGCTGAACATCAGATTTGCGAAGCGGCGCAGCTCAATCTGGGCCCCGGACAGATAATAGTTCCCGAGCTGCTTCACATGCCCCTGAACCGTCTTGGCCGCAGACTTGTCAATCGTGGACAGGCCGCTGCGTACAAAGGAGAGCACCAGCTTCTCCAGCAGATCAAGCCCTTCGAGCTGTGCGTTGATTTTTTTCTTCAGCGCGGATTTGTTGACCTTCTTCGGCTTGGGGTCTGCTCCTTCTGCCGCCTGCTTCACCTTGTTCTCTTCCCGCTTCTCGGCCTTCTCGCGCTTCGATGCGATGTCTTCGGGAACCGGGGCAGGCGTGAACGTCTGGCCTTCGGTATAGGCATAGAGCAGACCTAGCGCATGCTTGCAGGGGAACTGGCGGCTGGGACAGGTGCAGCGGAAGACCGGGCTGTCTGCTGTGATGAAGTCCACCGAACACTCATAGGGCGTTTTGCCGCTCCCGGCACATTTTCCGAACAATAGCTCTCCGTTCTCCGACTGATGGAGCTCCACAAAGCTCTTCTTGCGGACCAGCCCTTGGCCGTTCTTGATCGCAGCAGCATTGGGTGCAAGTGAATCGACGTACGTGGATGTTAGCTCTGGCAAATTAGATTCCTCCCGGCTGAATTAGGATGTAAGCAGAATGAATGAACGTGCATACGGGGCACAAGTATTCATTACCCAACTTCACATGAAACAACTACAAACAGGATCATATGTTTGCATTTATTTTAGCAAATCTTGACGGCCGATCCAATAGAGTAATCGCTTTCAGATGAAAGATGGGTGATAAGTCCTATATTGGCTTCTAGTCAAGCTCCGTTCTAAGCGGTTTATGTAAACTCTATAGTCGAACAAAAAAACGGCCGGCCCTCCTAAAGACAGCCGCCGTTCCAGCTTCCCCGCAGGGATATTTTATTTAAACCAGCCCTTCTCCTTGAAGCGCGTAATCGCCTCGATCCGGTTGCCCACATCCAGCTTGTCCAGAATGACCGAGATGTAGTTGCGGACCGTTCCAGTGGTGATATAGAGCTGGCTGGCGATCTCCTTCGTATTCTTGCCGTCGGCAATCAGCCCCAGCACTTCCTTCTCCCGCTCGGTCAGCGGATTCGCTTCCTTACTATAGGCCTCATCCATCAGCTCCGGCGCGTACATGCGTTTGCCGTCCATGACACTGCGGATCGACAGCGCCAGCTCCTCGCTAGGACTGTCCTTGAGCAGATAGGCATCCACTCCGGCCTTGACCGCACGTTCGAAATACCCTGCCCGGGCAAAGGTGGTCAGAATCATGATTTTGCAGCCTTCTCCCTTCAGAGCTTCTGCCGCTTCCAGGCCCGTCATGGCGGGCATTTCAATATCCATAATACAGATATCCGGCTGCAGCTGCTTCACCAGCTTCACGGCCTCTTCCCCGTTGCCTGCCTTACCGACCACCTGCATATCATCCTCCAGGTCCAGCAGAGCCGATAAGGCTCCCAGCAGCATCCGCTGGTCTTCGGCTATCACGATGGATATCATTGTGCGTTCACCTCCATGTCCGGCTGCTGCGACGCATTCGGCACCTTAATGACTAGTGTAGTTCCTTGATCCTGGATCACTTCCATTGAACCGTTGACGAATTCCAGCCGCTCCCTCATCCCTTGCAGGCCATGCCCCTTGTGATACAGCTTGGTTCTCTCGATCCCTCCGCCGTTGTCCTTCACCCTGATAATCAGATCAGTCCGCGAGGATTCGATCTGAATCCGGCAGAGCGAGGCCCCGCTATGCTTGACCACATTGGTTACCGCCTCCTTCATACACATGCTCAGCACGTTCTCGGTAATCAGCGAGGTCTGGGTCAGAACGGGGTCACCCTCCAGCATATAACCGATCTCCGCCGCCTGGAGGAGTTGCCGGATGCGTACCAGCTCATCTTCAACCCGGATGCCCCGCATCTGCGTAATCATCTCCCGGACTTCCTTCAGCGCACTGCGGGCTGTCACCCGCACATCGTTGATCTCGATCAGCGCCTGCGCCGGATTCTTGGTAATCAGTTTGCCCGCAAGGTCACTCTTCAGTCCGATCAGCGACAGACGCTGTCCCAGCGTATCATGCAGATCCCGGGAGATCCGCTGACGCTCTTCCATAATGCCCAGCTCGGAGATCCGTTTATGGGCATCCTCCAGCTGTTCCTCCAGCTTATCGTGCCTGTTGCGGTTATACGTTGTGACCGGAAGCAGCACCACAGCAATGATACTGACGAGCACGAACGGCAGCTGCGAGAGGAATACGGGATTGCGCATAATCAGCTCATAGTTAATCGCTACAATAGTTGTCAGCAGATGGATCGGATAGAGGGTGAAGAAGGCCGTCCTTTTCTGAATATTCCCGATAAAAAAAGCCAGAAACAGCGCAAAGTACATGTACCCGAACAGCAGCGTCATCGTAATTGAGACGACCATCTGCACGCTGGTCCAGAAATAGACCACCCAGCCCCTGGCCTTAAACGACAGCACATAGCAGGCGAAGAAGACCATAATCATCAGAATCCCGTAAACCCAGCGGTTCGCCGAGGAGGAGCGGAAGATGAAATAGAAGGGAAGAATGTAAAAAACAACCCACACATAAGGGCTCAGTCCCGTGCTTTTATGAAAAATATGATGCCACTTCTGCATGTTAGCCATCCTTTTTGCCAGCAAGTTTATACCCCCATTTTAACATACATCCCCGCTGATATCCCCAAAAGAAAGATCAGACCCGGCAGCCTGGGCTCCGGATCTGTCTTTTCTGGCGTATTACTGCTTCTATTCGCTCTGGAACCCCGGTTTGATTACCTTCAGCCCCTCTGATAACGCTGGCTCGTTCATGCGCAGCCGCTGCTTCAACTGCTTGAAGCTGACAAAGACCTTGCGTTCCTCATCCCACAGACGGTATTTCAGAGCTTCGAGACTTGTGCTGAGTGTAATGGTGGTCGCCTTTTGCAAGGGCGGACTGGCATTGTGGGCCAGCTCCAGATTATAATTCGGCACCTTCGGACTCAAGTGATGCACATGGTGAAATCCGATATTGCCGGTAATCCATTGCAGTACCTTCGGCAGCTTATAATAGGAGCTTCCTTCTACGGCGGCGTTCACGTAGCTCCACTCCTCATCATGCTCGAAGTAGGTATGTTCGAACTGGTGCTGCACATAGAACAGCCAGATGCCGAGGAAGCCGGATACGAACACAATCGGCAGATGCACCAGCAGGAACGCCTGCCAGCCTATGAGCAGAATAAGCGCAGCATATAGAGCAACAAGGGACACATTGGTCAGGTACGTATTCATCCGTTCCTTGCGTCTTGCCCCTTTGGCATTGAACCGGTACTGGATAAGGAATACGGCAATCGGTCCGATGACGAACAGCACCAGCGGGTTGCGGTAGATCCGGTAATACAGGCGCGTCAGCGGTTTGGCAGCCATATATTCGTCCACTGTCATGATCCAGATATCTCCGATGCCTCTTTTATCGAGATTGCTGCTTCCGGCGTGATGGATCGAATGACTGTGCTTCCACTGACGGTAAGGGACCAGGGTAAGCACGCCGGTGATGGTACCGACAATATCATTGGCCTTGCGGTTCTTGAAGAACGACCCATGACAGCAGTCATGAAAAATAATAAAGGTGCGGATGACAAAGCCGGCAGCCGGAATAGCGAACAACAGCGTCAGCCAATAGGACACGGATAAGCTTAAGTAAGCGGCGGTCCATAGCAGCACCAGCGGCCCAAGCGTATTGATGAGCTGTTTTATGCTTGTGCTGAGGTCTGTTTTCTCGTAAGGAGCTACGCTTTTCTTCAATGTAGAGAGCTGGGGTATCTGGTTGTTGGTCATCGGGATCGGTTCCTCCTCGGATGCATCCATTCAAGGATACTTCTTATATTTCCAGTATAAAGAAAGTAGTGTCATCCCCGTAAGTCATAAATATCAACTCTGATATATGACAAATGTCATAGTCGACTCTGGAGAGCTTGCCTCCCCGCCTCCTTCGATCTGAGCAGCGGCAGCAGGATCAACACCGCAATAAGGAACAGCACGCCGCTCCCGGTGAAGACGGCGGATAGGGAGAGCATGCCTTTGGCATAGCCGGCTACAGACATTCCGATCACCATGAAGCCCATGAACATCGGCCCCATAATGCCGCCCACCCTGCCCATATAGGCAGTCTCCGTATGACGAAGCAGCAGGGTATTGATCCCAATATGGATACAAGGGTAAAAGAAGCCGCTAACCGTATGGAGCGCCAACGTCAGCGCCGTGTGATGCGACCAGCCGACTCCTACCGTTCCTGCCGCACTGACCAAGAGACCTAGGGATAACATTGTTTGCGGCTTTATAGTTTTACCTTTACTCATAATAAACATTCCGCCGAGCAGCATCGCCCCTCCATTCGCCATCATCACCCACTGCAGGAAGCCTTTGTCTCTGCCCAGATTCTCCATAATGATGAAGACGCCTAGCGGCTGAACCAGTCCGGCGGCAAGCCCGGCGAAGGCAAAGGTTACTCCAAGATTCTTCAGCACCCGATTTGCACGCACATAATTCAGTCCGGATATCATCTCCGCCAAGAACCCGCTGCGGGTCTGTCCGGTCTTCTCCTCATGATCAACGGGTAGCTTGACCAGAATGAGCGCCGAGCCGAGGAACATCCCGCCCATCACCGCAAGCGAGACCTCAATGCCGTAATGACTATAGATGAAGGTGCCGATGACTGGACCAATGACCATGAAGAACGCCGTAAGCGACTGAAACATAGCCATTACACTCTGCAACTGCTCTTCAGGCACATGCCGCTTAAGCAGCTTCATCGCCGAAGGCTGTGAGAACTGGGACAGGATGGCCGACACCATCGTTGCGAACAGCAGAGCCCGCCAGGAGCCTGACATGACCACAAGCAGCACAACAAAGACGGAACACGCGGACAGCAAATCACTTACGATCATGGTACGTTTGGGCCGCCAGCGGTCTGCGAAGGTTCCCCCGATGATGGCAAACAGAAAGAGCGGACCGTATTCAGCCACTGAAATGAGCGAGACATAATAAGGATTATTCTGCGTAATCTCCGTCACATATAGCAGAATCGCAAAATTCCGCACCCACACCCCGAGCTGCAATAGCACATTCGACAGCATAATCATCCGTACATACTTGTTACTTAACACGTTAACATCCTCCATCGTTCAAAATAGACTAAATAGATGTACATCTAATCTGTTTAATAATATATAGACTTTAATTATTTTTGTCTACTTTATTATAGATTTAATTGTGATTTGTCTATTTTTTATTGGTTATTCCTCCCCGTATTGCCCGCTTCCGGCGCATTCAGAGGTATTTATCCCTTTCAGCAAACGACAAAAAAGCACCTAAGTTGCTTAGGCGCTTATACGTACGTACCTTTTGTCTATGTATATTTCTGTACTCCGTTGAGATTGCTGTACTTGGTTTGGTAAGGCTAAGCCTGCTTCACATGCTCCTCACGGTACTCTGTGGGGGTCTTGCCAGTCGCTTTTTTGAATACCTGGGTGAAGTATCTCGGGTCCTGATAGCCGACCAGCGGCGCGACCTGATAGACCTTCACATTGCTGCTGCGCAGAATGTATTTGGCGTTCTCCATCCGGCAGTGGGTGACGAATTCGAGGAATGTGTAGCCGGAGATTTGCTTGAACAGGGTGCAGAAATGGCTGATGCTGAGATCGGCCACCTCGGATACCTCCTCGATGCTGAGATCCTTATGGTAGTTGGATTCAATGTACCGTTTGACCTTCTCAATGATGCTCCGGCCGTCCTCCCGGGCTGCGGTCTTATGGCTCTGCTCCAGCCAGTCGCGGAAGGTGGTCTTCAGAACATTCATCATGTCCGGCAGTGTGCCGAGTCCGTTCAGCTTGCTGAGCAGCCCTTCAATGGACCAGTCATTATGGGTATTCAGATGCTCGAACTGCCGGTACAGCACCACACTCATCTCAATCATCAGACGCTCCGCCAGCGGCTGGGGCAGACTTTGGGCTTCAATGAAGAGGGACATCTCGTCAAAAAGAGTCAGCATCCGTTCAAGGTTCAACGTGCGGATACTCTCAATTAAGGACAGCTCCAGCTCCTTCGGATACTGCACCTCACGGTTGCCAGCCGCCGCTGTCTCCTCTTCCAGGAAGACTCCGGCCTGACCGGAATAAAAGCGCTGGTACAGAGCCTGGGAGGCTAACGGGTATACCGTGCTAAGCTGATCAATCCCGCTGGTGCTTCTGCTGATGCCGACAGAGCAGTTCAGCTTGGAGTAGCGCTTGATCCCGGCAATGAGTTGCTCCCCGAGTGCCCGCTTGCCGTCATTCAGGCTGGCCGGGAAGAGCAGAATCCATTCCCCGTTATAGAACGGGAAGATGGACAACGCCCCGTTCTCGAGCGACCACTCCTCCAGGATATTGCGCACGGCAAACAGCCACAGATGCTTCTCTTCAGCGCTCCATTTCGCCGTCAGCGCGGCGTAGTCGTCGAGACGGACCACGGCCATGAAGTATTCGCCTTCCAGCTCGCTGTTCTCCAGCCATTTGAGATGTTGGAGCGGCCGCGGATTGCCCAGCGTGAATTCAGCCAGCATGCGTTCGCGGGCCAGCAGCGACAGGGTCTGCACCGAGAGCATCAGCTGCTCGTTCTCCTTCTGGCGGTCCAGGCGCTCCCTGGCCCGCTTAAGCATCTCCACCAGCTCGTCATGGTCAATCGGCTTCAGCAAATAATCAAAGGCCCCCAGCCGCAGAGCTTCCCTGGCATATTCGAACTCCCCGTAGCCGCTGATGAAGATGAAGATCAGCTTGGCGCTGCGCGGCAGCACCTCCTTCATTAGTGTGATCCCGTCAATCACCGGCATGCGGATGTCACTGATAATGATGTGCGGTGCGGTCTGCTGAATCTGCTGCAACGCGGCCTCGCCGTTCTTCGCTTCTCCCACAATGCTCAGGCCCAGCTCATCCCATGGAATCGCAACCTTCAGGCTGCGCAGTATAATCGGCTCATCATCTACGAGCAGTACCTTATATTTCTCCTGCTGCTCCTTCATCTCTTACACCCCCCAGGCTTATTGACCCGAAGAACTCCGGATCAGATTCCAATACTGCTTGGACGCGTCCTGCAGCTGCTGCAAAGCCTGCTCCGCCTGCAGCCCTCCGTCAATCATCTCCTCGATGACACTGAGGAAGGTCTTCTTCACTTCAGGCGATAACAGATTGTCATACGGGACGAAGCTCTGCTGGTTCTCCTCCATCATATCCATCACCTGGGCGAAGACTGGTCCGGTCTTATCCGGGTCGAAGGCAATCCGCATCGACGGAATTCGGAGGCCCTCATAGACAATCCGCGTCTGAATCTCTTTCGTATAAAAGCCCTTCATTAGTTCCAGGGCCGCTGTCCGCTTCGCTCCGGTGAGGCTCGAAGACAGCCCGATACCGATCGTATACCCTCCGGCGATGGACGGCTCTGTCCCGGCCTCCCGCGCAGGGAATGGAATGACTCCAACCCGGCTCTGGAAATCGTCAGGTGCATTGTCCCCCGAAAATAAATTGATATCCCAGTTGCCGTTCAGATACATGGCTGCTCTGCCTTCAGTGAACAGGCGGACCGCCCCCTCAGTAGAGGTATCGTTAGAGTCTTCACTGAAATAGCCTGCCTCCACCCATCTGTTCAGGTGCCGGAACGCTTCCAGGTAGCCGCTATTCTGGAAGCTCGACATGTCCTCGCCCGTAACCAGCTTCTGAATCAGGTCCGGTCCGGCGTAGCGGTCCATCAGATAATGGGCAAATATCCCCGCAGGCCAGCGGTCCTCATTCCCCAGTGCAAACGGGATATACCCCGCTGCCTTCAGCTTCGCCATCACTGCATCCAGCTCGGCCACCGTATTCGGAGTGTCAATGCCGAGCTTGGTGAAGATTTTTTTATTGTAATAGAGCGGTTCTGCATTGCCCTCAATCGGCAGTCCGTAGATATGCTTGTTGAACGTCCAGAGATGCAGATCCTTGAACTGATTGCTGAGACCGTTCTCTACAGTGAAATCGGTCAGATCCATCAGCCGGTCTGAACGCACATAAGGCTCAATCTCCGCCCCGCCGAACAGAACGAACATATCAGGCGGCGTGCCGGTTACCATCTCACTCTTCAGCTTCTGCTCCCGGTGGATATTCTGGTCCAGCCCCTCGAAGTTCACCTTCACATTCGGATGGCTCTCCTGGTAGCTGCGCACCACCTCCTCGAAGATCGCCAGCAGCGGCCGGTCATGCTCCTTGATCCAGAAATGCCGGAAGGTCAGTGTGATTTTCTCAGGCGAGGTATCCTCAATCTGCTCCCGGTCCTCCTGCATAATGAACCATACGGCGCCGGACATCAGTACAATATAGAGCAGAATCCATCCCCAGTTGGTCAACCATCTAAGCACATGCCGCTGGTCCTTCATTTCGTTTCTCCCTCTCATGACGGCTGTATCCTTGGAATCCGGATGCAGATGGCTGATCCGAAGCCTGGTGAGGAGCAGACCAGAATACCATAGGGATTGCCGAACCGGATGTTCAGGCGCTCATGCACATTTTTCAGTCCAACCCCGCTGTCGCTGTATTTCTTGGGATTGCTCCGCTCCTTATCCCACTGGCTCATCAGCACCTCCAGATCGAAGCCCGGCCCGTTATCCTTCACAATAATGATAATATCCTTGCCATTCTCCTGAGCGGTGACCGTAATCGTCCCGTGCTCCTCCATCTGCTCAATGGCATGATACAAAGCGTTCTCCACAATCGGCTGAACAATCAGCTTCTGGGTCATCACGTATTTCAGCGGCTCGGGCAGCTCCAGCTCATAGGAGAATTTGTCCTCGAACCGGAACTTCTGGATATCCAGGTAATGGCGGACATGCTCGAACTCCATTTGCAGCGGGATCAGCTCCTGATTCTGACTAATGCTGATCCGCAGCAGCCGGCCGAGCGAGATGACCATTTTGCTGATATCCCGGTTGCCTGCCAGCACCGCCATGGAGTTAATCGATTCCAGTGAATTATAGATAAAATGCGGATTGATCTGGGCCATCAGCGCCTGCATCTCCGCTTCCTTTTTGCGTCCCTGTTCAGTCTGAACCTGATCGATCAGCTCATTGATCTGCGAGCTCATCCGGTTGAAGCCGTCAATCAGGGAATCGCTCTCATCATTGGCCCGCAGCGGAACCGGAATCGGGGTGAAGATCCCCTGCTTGACCCGCTTCATACCGTTCACGGCACTGTTAATGCTGCGGACGAGCCTGCGGATGAAATAACGGTCGAACAAGAAGGCCGACAGCAGAGACACCATGCCGAGAATAATCGCAATATTGCGGATGGAGACCGATTCGGAGGAGATCAGGTTCATCGGCGTAATGGCAGCCAGATACCAGTCCGCGTTATGTGAAGGCAGGAAAGTGATCAGAGAACGCTCCCCTTGATAATTGTCAATGTAATAGTCCTGCTCCTGGTTATAATTCTCCTGCAAAAAAGGAAAATCTGTCCGTTCTCCGATATGCTCCCCGGACTTGTTAAAGACGATATTGCCCTGCTTGTTGACCAGCAGAATATCCCCTTTCTTCAGGGTCGCAGCCTCCCAGAAAATCTGATCGAGCAGATCCGGCTTCACGTATACAACCAGATAGCCGATATCCTCCAGCGAATAATAGTCCTTAATCACTCTGGCATGGACCAGCACCGGCTTATCGCCGCTGGCCGAGCCGTTCTCTCCGGGACCGGACCAGACAGGACGCCCTTCGGCAGCCTCCATGGCTCCGAACCAGACCTGCTTGTGCATATCTGCAAAAGACATCGGCGCATTGTATTGGTACAGCAGCCGGTCTTTGCCGTATAGGCTAAACGAGGTGATCATCGGATGGTTAATCAGCAGGTTGTTGATTTCCTGCTTGCGGTCATAGGTGAGGACGAAATTCTGCTGCTTCAGCGACTGCTGGATCGCAGGCTGTGTAATAGCAGAATTGGTGATCGATGAAATCTCACTGAGGGCGAACTTCAGCTTGCGGTCCGTCTCCAGCAGGGAGATCCAGTAGAAATTACTTGATTTTTTCTCCATGGCATTCGAATAATTCACATACGTAACAATCCCCATAACAATCACAGGAATGAATACAAGAAGAATAATAGCGAACAAGATTTTGCGGCGGAGCTTCATGACGGGTCCCTTCCTCCTGCGGTCTATGTCCAAATAGAAGAATTTATCTGTTTCACACCCTAACTTATCCTTCTATTTCTCGCTGAAACGAATGCCGTCCTTCAAAAGCACGTCAAAGCCGTTTCCACTTGATTATTATTCTTCACAGCATTCTGTAAATCCTCTTACTTACCAGATAGACAGACGGTTAACTCTTGATGGCGCCTGAAGTCAGTCCCGCAATCACCCAGCGGCTGAACAGCAGGAAGACAACCAGCAGCGGCAGCGTGGCCGTGAAGGTAGCGGACATAATCATCCCGTAATCAAGACCGTCACGTGTAGTGAACAGCTGCTGCAATGCAATCTGAATCGTGAAATGCTCCTTGTTCTTCAAGACCACCAGCGGCCAGAAGAAGTCATTCCATACCGTCATGAAATTCAGAATACCCAGGGTAGCCATCGCCGGTGTAATGACCGGAACGGCAATTCTCCAGAAAATCCGGAAGTGTCCTCCCCCGTCAATACGCCCCGCTTCAATCAGCTCGGTAGGTACAGCCGACGAAATGTACTGCCGCATCCAGAAGATGCCGAAGGCATTGACCATAGCCGGAACAATCAGTGCTTTGAAGCTGTCAATCCAGTGAAGCTTGGCCATAATGACATAGGTTGGCAATACGCCAAGCTGCTGGGGAACGATCAGGGTGGCGATGACGAAGACGAACAGCACGTTTTTACCAGGGAATTCATATTTGGCAAAAGCATACCCGGCCAGTGTACAGAAGAATACGACCGAGACCGTCACCATGGACGATACGAACAGCGAGTTGCCGAGCGCCTGGAAGAAGTCCGATTTCTCCAGTACCCGCTTGAAGTTCTCGAAGAACTGGTCTCCTATGGTGAGCAGCGGCGGTACGTGGAACACGGCTCCCTTGTCATTGGTCCCGACCACAAACATCCAATAGAACGGGAAGATGGAGACCAGTGCTCCGAGAATCAGCAGAAGATAGAAGCCCAGCTTGCCGAAGAAGCCGAGATCATCCGGTTTTTTTCTGAACATACGCAGTGTACTCACGCTTTTTTCCCTCCAGTCTCTCTGCCGCCTCTTGAGATCAGCATATTGAGGACAGAGAACAGAATCGTAACGAGGAACAGCAGAACCGCTGTAGCCGCCGCCGTGCCGAAGAAGCCGTTACGGAAGGCCTCACTGTACAAATAAGTGACCATCGTGATCCCTTCCTGCCGGGTAGATCCGGTGCCGGATTGGCCGAGGAAGACATAAGGCTCTGTGAAGAGCTGCAGGGCACCGATGGTAGATTGCAGGGATACGAAGATAATGAACGGCTTAAGCAACGGCAGCGTGATGGAGAAAAGCTGCTGTCTGCGGTTAGCTCCGTCGATTTTGGCGGATTCGTACAGATCCATCGGAATGCTCTGCAGGCCCGAGAGGAACAGGATCGCATTGTAGCCCGTCCAGCGCCACATGACCATGGTGGAGATGGCGATTTTGACCCCCCACCAGCCGGAGTTGAAGGCCATGCTCTCTACCCCGATTCCGTTAAGCAGCCAGTTGATCATACCGTTATTGCCGAACAGCGTACTGAAAACCAGCGTAACGGCCACGATCGAAGTGATATTCGGCATGAAATAGAGGATGCGGAAGGTCTTCTTGAACCGGGTCATCCCCGAATGCAGGAGCACCGCCAGCAGCAGCGCCAGAATAACCTGCGGCACAGTACCCATCAGCCCCATAATCAGCGTGTTACTGAAGGAGATCCAGAAGGTCGGGTCCGAGGTAATCAGCTCGAAGTTTTTGAAGCCGACGTATTTCATTGGACCTAAGGCATCCCACTTGTAGAACGATAAATAGAATGTGAAGAAAATTGGATATAGTCCGAATATCGAGAACAGAATAAAGAACGGTGAAATGAAAGTATACGCAGTGAAGCGGCTCCGTCTTTGTTCAGTGAGGAAAGGTCGTTTGCTCTCGGCATGCGGACTCGTAATTACGGGCTCTGCCATGTCACACCTCCAGGGAATTCATATCTAAATCCGGATTCACAGAGGGAATACTCCGTGAATCCGGACATTTGGGGAAGCCTGTTCCCCGCGAATTACAGGTTAGCCGCGTTCTGCAAGCGTTTTTGCCTGCTTCACAGCAGAGTCCCACTCTTTGGCCGGATCAGCTTTCTTCTCCAGTACGTTTTTCAGCGCATTCTTGAAGAAGGTATCGGTCTGGTCATGCAGCGGTCCGTAGTATACCGGCTTCACGCGGTTAGCCGCTTTACCGAATTCCACCGCCGTCTGCTGTCCGCCGAAGAAGTCATCCTTGAAATCTACGAACGCAGGATCTTCGTACAGGGCAGGAATAGAAGGCATCAGGCCTTTGGTCTTGAAGGATTCCAGCTGGTTATCCTTGTTCACGAGCCACTGGATGAAATCATAAGCTTCCTTAGAGTGCTTGCCTTCCTTCGGCAGCGTGATGAACGAACCGCCCCAGTTACCAGCGCCCTCAGGAAGCTGGGCGATTTTCCATTTGCCGGAAGAGTCCGGCGCGTTGCTCTTGATATTGCCGGCCATCCAGGCCGGGCCCATCACGACGGCGAACGAACCATCGTTCATGCCTTGGCCCCATTCAGGCGACCAGAGCATTACATTGCTGATCCAGCCTTCTTGAATGCCTTTAACGGTAAAGTCATACGCTTTCTTCACCTGCGGATTGGTATCGCCGATGAAGCTGCCGTCCGCTTTGCTGAAGTAGATCTCGTCTGCCGACTGGTCACGAAGCGCATTGTACGTCAGATCGGTCAAGTCGGAGAAATACTTGCCTGTCTTGTCTTTGAATGCTTTTGCTACAGTGGCGAATTTGTCCCACGTATCGATGGCTGCGCCGAAGCCTTCAGGATCGCTTGGCAGTCCAGCTGCTTCAGCCAGGTCAGTGCGGTAGTAGACTACTGTCGGGCCGATATCTGTCGGAAGTCCGAGCTGGAAGCTGCCGTCGATGGAGGAAGCCTGCTTCCATTTCCAGTCGAGATAGTTGGCCTGGATGTCTTTGGCTCCGAGATCATTCAGGTTGTAGAATTTGTCCTGGGCTCCCAGGAAGCGTTCCATGAAACCGATCTCAAGCTGGAAAATGTCAGGTGCGCCCGAACCCGCCGAGAGTGCTGTGGTCAGATTGTTGTGGTGAGCCGTCTGGTCACCGGTATTCTGAATTTTAATGGTTACGTTAGGGTGTTCCTTGGTGTAAGCAGCAGCCAGCTCTTCATAGTTCACGTTGCCCAGCGTCCAGAACGACAGCTCCACCTTCTCTGCGGGCTCTGTCTTGTCTCCTTCAGCTGCGGGTGATGCTGTGCTTGCCGGGTTGTTACCCGTATTTCCTTCGGCAGACTTGTTGCCGCCGCTGTTATTTCCTCCGCATGCTGCGAGTGAACTCATGAGCATGATGGAGACCAGCGCCAGCGCCAGGTTCTTTGTTTTTTTCATTCCTCTGTACCCCTCTCAAAGGTTTCTTTTACAAGATTTAGTGTACCGTAGGCCACGGTTTTTTTTGAGGAGGCATATTGCCGATTTATGGTGGAAATACTTACGATTCTAAAACTGGAGAGTTTTTATCATTACAGTATTTACAAATCATTGTAAATTACCGATAGTTTAAAAGGTAGACGTACAAAGGGGGATTTTAATGTTCAGATCAAAAAAGCTTCTAATTTCCATCGGAATCATCGCTTTATTAGAAATTGCTATTTTTACAGGCATGTCCTTGAGAGAAGCCTTAGGGATGAACTTTCTTCTTGCCTCACTTGCTGTAATTATTTTTTGGTTCGTTGGCATGTTTAAGCCGGCCATTGTTCGCTGGGGAAATCGAAAAACAATTACCAAGTATTCTGCTGTTATGTTTATTATATTTTTTATTTTGTTCGTTATTGCAATTCCAAAAGCCTCTCCCTTGGAACAAGCTACTAATAAGACTGATGAACACACAGAAGTTCTCGACACATATGTGCTTAAATCTGAAACAACTCAGAAGAACGCTGAACTTGCCAGCTTGTCTATGAATGCAAAAACCATTGAAACAAAGGTCACCGCAGTGACTGATGGTGATACCTTCACAGTCAAATTAGATGGAAAGTTTGAAAAGGTGCGGCTCATCCTAATCGACACTCCTGAAACAAAACCTGTACAGCCCTTCGGGCCAGAGGCGAGTGCGTTTACAACAAAGTTGCTTATGGATAATACAGTCAGACTTGAATTCGATGTATCCGAACGTGACCAGTACGGACGTATCCTTGCTTACGCCTATGTTGATGATAAAATGGTAAATGAATTGCTGCTGGAGAAAGGTCTTGCACGAGTCGCTGTCTTTCAGCCGAATGTGAAAAATGTTGATCAGTTCAGGTCTATCCAGAAAAAAGCTCAAGCAGCAAAATTAGGGATATGGAGCTTAAAAGATTACGCAACTGATAAAGGATATGATGATACCGTTGTGGCTAAAGCTACTATCCAGCCCACTCCCACAGTTAAACCGTCACCTAAGCCCACTGCAACACCGAAGCCTACCGCTACTAAAAAACCGAAACCAAAAGCAACCCCGCAACCAGTTCAAGATGTTTACTACAAGAACTGTTCTGCCGTGAGAGCAGCCGGTGCTGCGCCGATCTATGCTGGAGAGCCTGGATACTCCAGAAAGCTTGATAAAGATGGTGACGGAGTGGCGTGTGAATAGATTTAACCCCGGAATAACGATCCGGGGTTTTGTTATGTAACTACTCTTATCACATCATGTAAGGGTCAAATAGTATAATTGTGATCTGCTCCGCTTTCGAAAGAGAGTACCCGAGCGCCTGGTCAATCAGCCCCCATTCATCCGAATCAATTACTGGTTTACAGCCTGCGGCCACTCAGCCGATTCAGCTCATTCTGAGAAAGCATTCGATGAACGTGTAAATTGAACTGGAACACAACTCAAAAAATCGCCTCCAACACAAGGAAGCTTGTTTGCATTATATGATGAATATTCAAAATTTTAAAATAGATTATTTTGTTATTCACTATAAAAAAAGCTCGCCGACCTGTTAAGGATGACGGGCTTTTCGTTGCCGATGCTTTCGGACTTGCACGCTTCGGTGCTTGCGATTCGTGTAACGATAAAGAAAAGTTTAGAAACACCCTACCACGTAATGGGTAGAGTATTTCTAAACTCTGTTTTATATATTTTCCTGTCTTTTGAAAAAAGATTTAATTCCATCGTATATGACTATCAATCCAATAATTAAAGCCAAACTTCTTACAACAAACTCAGCAATATAGAGGCTACCTTGGTATTGTGTTGAGCCGAAAGTATGCCCAGTGATAAATCCTGGTGATATCATTATAAGCACACCTACAACGACACTTGAAATTAGTAATACGACCTTACTCACAAATGTTCCCCTCCCGTTTTCACTCTTCAAAAGTAATGTAATGATACGAACATATGAATATTATATTTCCAATCCCCTTACTTAACAACACTAATCTGGAAAAAAACGTAATATTGCTAGCATTGAACTTTTTGTTTTTTTATTGAGAGTATAATCATATGTGCCAAGGTCAACGAAGTAACCCTACTCTTTGAAACGACCTATACCTTAACTTATTGAGGCAGTGTTTAATTTAATGAGTATTCTCCGACTGTTATTGTTGTAAAACTTCTCTTCGTCCAGTAATAACAAAAAACATGAGGGATTGTTTTAATTGTCCCTCATGTTTTTTGTATGTTTAATTAGTTATTCTTATTACCAGTAAAGATCACCAGAATAATTCATGTATCCGAATTGATTAGAAGTTGACGAAGCATTAAACCCAATACTGGCAGCTTCACCCACTCCGAGACTCATATCAAAGCCAACAGTTGAGGTGCTGTTGTTGAAAAAGTCTCCATCTACAACAAAATGAATTTTATTTGCATGTTCTAGATGTATAAAAACAGTACCATTAAATCCTTTAGACATGCCATTATAAGCTCGATCCAATGATGTGTTAAGAACTTTTACAATTCCATGGAAAGAGCCGCCCTCACTAGTCTCACAATAAAACTTTAAAGTTGGTTTGTAATTGGTCCAAGCATTAATCTGAGAACTAAGAGTTCTATACGTCGCTAATCTAGCAGCAGCTTCTTTAGCCTCTTGGGTCATTCTACTCGCCGTATTTCCACCATTCACTATTAAATTAGTGGCTTCTTCGGCAGTAATACCTTTGTCTTTTACCATTACCGCAACCATTTCATCGAATGTTAGAACTTTACTTTCGGTAAAAGCATTTGAAGAACTCTCAATAACATCTTGGGAATTTTCAATAGCTGTTTCAGTATTAAGGGGTTGGCGAACTTCAAATGTAGATGGACTTACTTGAGAATTACCAGTATCTTCGGCAAAAACAGGTGAACCTAAAGCAGCAAATAGAGATACAGCTAAACCAGTTGTCATAATTTTCTTCATTTTCATATTTCGCACTCTCTTTCTATGTTTGGAATATTTTTATATTACATCAATCAAAAACCAAACAACAAACATTTTTATATATTTAATCCTTTTTATGTTAATTTTATTGAAATTATTTTCTTTTAATTCTATAAATATACTTTTTTAACAAATGTCAATTACATATTTTGCATTTAATATTCAAATATATGTATTTTTTATATCAAATTAGATTGTCGTTATATATAACACCCACCAGCCGTAGCCAGTGGGTGTATAAATTTATTCTTTCTCTGTGTATTCTTTACCAGTTTCTGGAATACTAACGATCCCCAGCACTACTAGCACACATAGGACAGCACTGACGGCCGCAGTAACCTCGTCATATTTCTCCGGGGCCAGCTCCATGCCGACCGTCTGGACTCCCAGCAGCACAGCTGCCGTCAAGGATACCCACATGCCTTAGTTACGCCATTTGCTTTTCATGATTACTCCACCTCAGATTTAAAGTTTTTGAAAAATGAAATTAACGCCTTATTCGCCAGCCTTGCATTCACCATCATTGTGATTACATTTAATTCAATGCTTGACTTGTCAGCCGATATAGTGATGATTCCACCGTCGTTAGCTGCCTGTACGGCCTTCTTGTAGTCCTTAGCATATGTTTCCTTGCCGGAGATGTTCAGACGCTTCTCCAAGGCGGATATGCGACCTTCTTGTGCCTCTACGACTTGTTCTAGCTCCGCAATTTTATTCCCATTGTAATCTATCAATGACGGCATAAGCCGCTGTAACCTTTGTCGCCCCCGGCTCCCGGCGTGGATGGCAAGTGGACCGCGGTGTTTGGTGGACCACCTGCGCATTTCAAACTGTTTCTACCCGACAGCAATTAGTGTTGCACAGGTCTGCACTAGGGTTGTAGTTTCAGGCCTTAGCCTTCCTCTGAATCGGTTTGAACTCTCCGATGTCCTCACCCCAGGATTCCTTGTAGACCTCGCGAACATGATTCCAGCAATGACGACACATTCGGTTGCCGCTGGTTGGATGTCATACATATGGGGGTGCTTAACTCCCGCTCTCTTGCCACCTCTTTATCGCACCAAACGCATTTAGCCAGTTCCTTCATTGGTCGAACTAAAATCTATCAAATGATATAATGCTAAAATTGGAGAGGTGACCTTTGGATAGCTCAGCTTAAGATCCATTTCCTACGAGTAAATAATGTATTATTTACCAGGGAAGGAGCTTCAGCGATGAATAAATTGAATATTATAGTTCCCGTGCTTATTGTGCTGATCGCCGCGCTGGGCTGGTACGGATACACGAAACGCTCAGGCATCGCAGCAGATATCGAAGGCAGGTGGGCCTTGTCTTCCGGAGACGCAGGCTGTTATACGACAGTCCGTTTTGTAGCGACCCCTGCTACTTCTGGAGGAGCTGTCTCTATAGAAGAGACCAACGGGAACGTTGTGCAGATGTCTTACGGAAATTATTCAACCGGCAAAAACAAGTCCCTTGAGGTGCAGTTGACCAACCGGGAAGCGCAGGCTTTCTCCGTGGAGGCCGCAAGGAAGGATGAAGTTCTAACCCTTCAATATGACATTCAAGGCATCCCGTCCTCCTGTACTTATAAAGTGAAGGATCTGCTCAAGTAAGTGTTAAGTGGATTTCTGGCGGGCAGACGGGTATACTGATCGTATTTGCTGAAGCAGCAGTTATCCCTATCTAAAGGAGATTTATATCCATGCCCATCAACCGACCACTACTCACTGACCAGGATCTGCAGGAAGCGATTGACCGCAAGCTGCCCGTCCGCGTCTTCCAGGATGACCATCTGGTGAATTCCGGCGCTACTATAGTGCGGTTCACTGATTCGGATGTTGTGATCCAGTCGCGGGTCAGTGATCTAACCTATTACTCGCGCAGCCGCTGTGAATTCTTTGACGTCCGGCCTTAAGATATGACTGCCCGGGCCTTGGACACGTGTGAGCTGTGCGGCCGTTCTCCTCTTGCAACTACCGTTCATCATTTGATCCCCCGCGAGAAAGGCGGCAGCCTGCTCCCGACTGCCCTTCTGTGTAAGGCTTGCCACCGGCAGATTCATGCCTTGTATACCAACAGCGATCTCGTTGTTCTTGGCCTTACGACACTGGAGAGACTGCGCAGCGACCCGCAGATTGCCGCTTATCTGAAATGGATCATGCGGCAGGCGCCGGGCTCCGAACCCAAGCTGCGTAAATCAAAGCACGTTCGAAGCAAACGTTAATCTGCAGGATGGCAGAATGAAGCAGGTGCTACCATGTCCAGCGCGCAGCAAAAAGGTGCCTTCCGAGTTCCGGGAGGCACCTTTTTGCTGCTTTTGCTGAATGCTCTATGATTTGCTGCAAGATCTTCTGTGGAAAATAGTTCTGCTGCTCCATTGCTTATTTCTTCATGTCGCCATAGTTGCTCAGCTTCTCGTTAAGGACTTCCTGAAAGCTTTGGACTTTGTCTTCCTGTCTCTGCGCTTTGGGATTGATAACAGGCTGAGGTCTAAAAAACTGATGATTAAAAGCCATAAGGTTATGTACGCTCATACTCATTGAAGTTCAACCTCCTTCCATAATCTTCACCTTATTTGCGTGAGTGCGAAGCATCTTATCCCTTATATAACCTGCTCTTTCCAGTCCTAAACAGTTTTATCTCAGAAAAATGGAAATAGCGGACCCGGACTTGAAAATCAAAGTCCGGGTCCGCCGTTGAGTATCATTCTATTCATTCATCAGCTCGACTAAATAATGGCTATAACGAAAAATCAGTCACGCCTTTCTTAGAGGCATATTTCAGCGTATAGGTTCCTCCGCCCTCAAAGGGCATCGTGGCCAGTTTGATCCGGGTATAATCAAGCCTATGCTCTCTTATTACTTTTTTGATCAGACCTGTACCCCGTTGTTCATCCGTAATGACACAAAAGATGTTAAGTACAAATTGCTGCGGGTCTGATACTGTTTTGCCCATCTCAGACCCGTCTACATAGCCAAGCTCCGCATCCGCTAAAAAGAGATTCAGGTATTCCGTTACTTTATCCCTCAACCATTGATCGCGCTGGCTCCCTTGCAGACTCTTCATGGGATATTGGACAACCAGCCAGCATTTCTGATTCATGTCAGTTCACTCCCCGTTTGAGTTAATGAAGAGCTGCCCGAATTCCGTGTTACTTCTTCAAGGCAGCCCAGGAGGCCTCATTCAGCAGCTCCAGCTCCTCCGGCTCCAGCCGGAAGGTCATAGCGCCGACATTCTCCCGGGCATGACGGACCTTGGAAGCGCCGGGAATCGCAACTACGGTGTCACCATGATAATGAATCAGCCAATTCAGCGCAATCTGTCCCGGTGTGCACCCGTATTTGTCAGCGAGTGCGGTCAGGGAGGTGATCAGCGGCTTGCTGCGGGCCAGGCTCTTGTCGTCCAGGCCGGACATCATCCGCCGGGACCGCGAGACTGCCTTAATCTGCGACGGATCTGCGTGGAACCGTCCGGTCAGGATACCCTGCTGGAGCGGGGAATAGGCGATGATCGAGATACCCAGCTCCTTGGCCGCAGCCATGATGCCGTTCTGATCGATGCTGCGGTGCAGCAGATTGTATTTGACCTGATTGGAGACCAGGGTGAGCCCGTAGGTCTGCAAGATGCGGTGCGCTTCCACCATCTGCTTGGCTGAGTAATTGCTTACCCCGACATACCTGATTTTGCCGGCCTGTACCAGTCCCGCCATTGCTTTCATCTCACTGGCAATGGAGGATAAGGAGAACGGCTGGTGGATCTGGTACAGATCAATGTCTCTGCCGCCAAGGCAAGCAATCCGCTGATCAATCGTGGAGGTAATCGAGTGCGCTGTCCGCAGCATCGGCCACCATTTGGTCGCAATCAGCGGAGCCGCATGCGGGCTGCCTTCCTGCTGAAGCTGATCCAGCACATGAGCGAGCGCCTCCTCCGACTTGCCGCCGCCATAGACTTCTGCCGTATCCACCCAGTTCATGCCGCCTTCCAGGCTGACCCGCACGATATCCAGAATATCCGCGTCTGTGATATTGCTCCAGTAACGGCCTACGAATCCTTTGCCCCGGCTGAACTGCCAGCAGCCCAGGCCAAGCGGCGATACCGATAACTCAGAGCGTCCCAGAGGACGCAGCTGGACCTTGCTTGTCAATGTCTCCACGGTTCTTCCTTCTTTCCAAGTGTTAGTTGAATACACTGTTATATAAGAGCTAATATAGCGATGAGACAATCTGACTGTACACAAAGCTTATGACTTCGGCAGCAGCCTGTCAATGACAGCAGTGCAGGCAGGAGCTGGGGGCTTATGGATCACCCGGAACTGGATAACCGGCCCCCAGCCTCTTTTATCGTGGCCTCTAAAAAGGTTGATATGGTATAATTACCCTGCCTATTCATATCCAATTTGCAGGAAGCACAAATGAACCACAAATGTAATGGAGGGAATTCATATTCATGATTAAAATTCTAGGTTTCCTGCTGCTTTACCGGCTGCTCGGCAATCCATTTCTGGCCCTGATCATTCTGCTTGTCGTTCTATATTTCTTAGACCGCCGTTATGTCGGCATTCTGCCCAGCCTCTCCAAGCCATTCCGCCGCAGCCGCCAGATGTCGAAGCTACGGACGACCATTGCCCAGAACCCGAACGATGTCACCGCCAAATTCGATCTGGCCCGGCTACTCATTGAACGCAAACGCTACAGCGAGGCCAAGGAGTTGCTGAGTGCCATCGCCGACCGTTATGAGACATCCGCTGAATACTGGGTGGAGCTGGGATACGCCAACCTCAAGCTGGGCCAGCTTGCCGAAGGCGAAGCCCAGATGCTCAAGGGGCTGGACATCAACCGCCGGGCGCAATATGGGCAGCCTTACCTGCGTCTGGCCGAGATCTTCCGGCATGTGGACCAGGACAAGGCGCTCCACTATGTGAGCCAATTCCAGGAGATTCAATCCTCCTCCAGCGAAGCTTATTATCTGGCTGGATCGATGTTCAAGACGCTGGGGCGCACGGAGGATGCCAAGCTTGCTTTTAACGAATCGCTGGCCGTCTACCGCTCCTTGCCCAAGTACAAGAAGCGTCAGGAACGCGGCTGGGCGCTGCGCAGTTATTTTGCGAAGCTGAAGTAAATTCATCCCGGTCTTCCTAAGCAAATAGCCTCCGGTGCAAATTAACCTTTGCTGACCGGAGGCTTTTATATGCTATTTTACCGGAACAGTGACCTCCAGCTCAGGAATGTACTGCTTCTGTCCATCCTTCCAAATGGTAGGCTTAATGGTGATGCGGGCCGGCATAGTCTCAAACGGTTCATAATTAAAAGTGTAGGTTAAGAAATTGCCTTCGCCCGTCCCGCCTCCGCCGCCGAGTCCCCTAACTTCCCGCCCTTGCTCATCTGAAAGTTCAAAATAGACCGGGAAGTGACCATTCACCTTATATTTGTCCGGAATGTTTGCTTCTATAGCCGTAATGTGCGCCCCGGCTTCTCCTTGTAATTCTGCCACCAGCAGAGTTGAAGTAGTACTTACCTCCAGCCGTTTAATCATCAGATTAATGTGATCATGAGTTTTCAGGATATCCGGTGTAAGAACGACGCTCTCCGATACTTGGCGGGTTACGGGGAACTCAAAAATGAACGGGTCGGCAAACCCGGGAAGATAGACAGACATTTTGAAATCAAAGGTGCCCGGAAGCTGCAAATTCCCTGAATTTAGAGTTGTAATAATGACAGAATCGGAGGCCTCCTGCCCGCCGGGTGCAATCTTCACTCCCGTATTAACAAGCTCTCCGTTTACATAAAAATCCATGGGGCGGTTAAGGCGGCCTGTCTCTGGATCAGGGATAGCCCATGTATCTGAAAAAGACTTGTGCGCATACACGCCCTTCGACCGGGTCAGCACCAGCGACAGACGGCTTCCGTCATACATTTGTTCTGATACGTTTAGCGTCATCCCGTCCTGTGTAACGGTCTGCTGGACATTTGTGGTTAACCCTGCTTCATTAGCTTTCCGCAGCCCGGCATCTCCTGCAAGCTGGAATACGCTTGACATGAACGGCAACTGCTTCAAGGTCTCTGCCATGGCCGGGGAGATGAATCCCAGGCTAATCAGGAGCACCAGCCCTCCGGCCACAGATGCTGCACTAATCATCACCCGGGACAGCCACCGGGGCATTCTTTTACGTCTGAGCGTCTCCTGATGCTCTGAAGCCGCCTCCAAGCCAACCTCATCCTTTTCACTGATGATCCGGTAAGTCTCCTCCATACGCAGATGCACAAGCTCCGGCAGTTCAGGAAGAGTCTCTTCCTGAAGGTCTGCCAGCCTGCTCTCCAACCGCTGCTGGCTCATCCGTTCACCTTCCTTTCTACAGGTTGCTCCAGGGATTGCTGTAACGTCTTACGGGCGCGGTGCAGCCTGGTCTTGACGGCGCTCTCTGATAACTCAAGCAGCCCGGCAATCTCTGGCACGGTTAACCCCTGATAATAATGCAGCTTAACAATGGTTCTTGATATCTCTTCAAGACTGCCAATGGCCTGGCGCAGATCCATCTCTTCTGCGGACGAGGATATGGCTTGTACGCTCTCCGGCGGATTAGGCATGACGACTACCCTCTCCCGTTTGCGCAGAATCAAGTTGCATTCGTTGATCAGAATACGAAACAGCCATGTGTTGAAATAAGCCGCTTCTTTCAGTCCTGAGATGGCTTTAAAAGCTTTCAGTACCGTCTCTTGCATCGCATCTGCACAATCCTCGTCACTCCTGACCATGGACTTGGCCATACTGTACATCCGCCGCTCCTGACTCTTCACCAGTTGGATGAAGACCTCGCTGTCACCCGCCTGGGCACGCCTGACCAGATCCTCTTGTCCGTTATTCAAATATGATTGCCCCCCTTCTTCCGGGAAGCTGCCGCATCCCCATTCAGTGCTTTCTTTCATATACTCTTTAGATGATGTACAAGCCGATAAGGTTACATCGGCACGGTGATTTTTTATGTTTTCTGCGTAAACAGCCAAAGAGCAGGCCCCATATAACCGGGAAACCTGCTCTTTATTGTTTCATCTCTTGTAGTGAAGAACGTTACATATCCAGTGATTTCGGCTGATCGTCCGCAGCCGCCGGACGGAACGGCCACCAGTTGGCCCGGCCGAACATGCGCACCATCACCGGCACGAAGAACGGCAGGAATACCAGTGCATACAGCGCCAGACCGGATAACACGACTGTAGCAATCTGCATCATCGACAGCACCCCTGAAGGGTACATCGAGGCGAAGGTGCCGCCCAGAATCACAACGGCAGAGAGAATTACAGTTCCCATATTGCGCATGGCGTGGAGAATGGCTTCCCGTACATCCCAGGTTTTATTCTCATTGAAGCGGTCCATCAGGAAGATACTATAGTCCACCCCGAGGGCAATCAGCATAACGAAGCTGAAGAACGGCGTCGTCCAGGTGATTCCCGAATAGTTCAGCAGATGCACGAAGATCGCCTCGGTGATGCCCAGTGCCGTAAAGTAAGTGATTAACAATGAGGCAATGATGTACAGCGGCATAATCATCGAGCGGAACAGCACCACCAGGATGATGAAAATACCGCTTAGCATCAGAATGACTGTACGCGTGTAATCTTCATTGGAGATGGTCTGCAAATCATTGTAGGTGCTGGTCACGCCGCTCATGGCTGTCTCCGCATTCTCCAGCTTGGTGCCGGCCACGGCACGGTCAACCGCAGCCTGAATTTGTCCGACACTGTCAATAGCCTTCGCGCTGTATGGATTACCGGCGAAAACCACATCCAGGGTCATGACCTTGCGGTCCCCGGACAGATAGGTATCGAATACCTGCTGCATCCCCTTGGCCTTGAGCGCCTCTGCCGGAACCAGGAACCCGCTCAGCTCATCATCCTTGGCATCCTGAATCTGCTTGAGGTAGTCCTGCGCTGAGCTTAAGCCTCCGGTGATTTGTCCCAGACCATCCGCACTTTGGGTCAGTCCGTCCGTTAGCTGGCCAAGCTGGCCTGTAAGCTCACCGAACCCGTCGGCAAGCTGCTTCTGCCCGCCCTGGAGCTGTGTAAGCCCGGTAGTGATCGCCGGAAGCTTGCCGACAATCTGCCCTTGGCCGTCTGCCGCCTGCTTCAGCCCGGACTGCAGCTTGCCGATACCGGCTACCAGCTGATCCAGCCCCTTCGCCAGCGCAGCCTGCCCTGCTGCCGCTTTGGAATATCCGGCATTGGCCTCCGTCAATCCGGCCGCCGCACCGCTCAGCTGGGCCGAGATCTGGCCCAGTCCTCCGGCAAGTCCCGCAGCTCCCGTACCGCTCTGCGTAACTGTACCTTTGATCGTCTGGTAATTCACATCCTGGAGCAGCTCCGGATAGGCGGCTTCCAGTCCAGTGAAGGAAGCTCCCAGACCGTTAAGTGCATCCGCCACGCCTTGAAGCTGTGTCTGCAGACCGGTGAGGCCCCCGTTCAGCGCGGTCAGGCCGCCGCCGATCTTCTTGTACCCTTCGAGCAGCGCGGCATTGGCCTGTGCCAGTTGCTTCGCACTGCCTGCCGCCTGCGCCAGGCCGGCTTTGATCTCTCCCGCTCCGGCCCCGCCGCTGCGGATACCCTCCTCGATCCGCGTTAGGCCATCGCCCAGCGCGTCAATGCCTTTTTTCAGCTCAGCCGTTCCTTCTGTCAGCTTCGCGCTGCCCGAGGCGGCCTCGGCAAGCTTAGGCCCATTGTCCTTCAGCTGCTTGCTTGCTTCGCTCAGCCCGCTCTGGATCTTGGTTAACCCTTCACTGCTCTGATCCAGACCGTCCGCCAGCGTAGCCACCTGAGTAGGAATCAGGAAGTCATTAATCTGCTCCCCGGTAGGCCGGGACATGCTGCGCACAGCCTTAACGCCATCCACTTTTTCCAGCTCGCGGCTGATCTTCTCTGCAAGGCCCATGTACTCAGCAGTGTCCATCCGGTCGTCATTCTTGATGACAATTTTGCCCGGCATGGATTCACCCGGTCCGAAGCTCTCAGATATAATATTGAACCCTTTGACCGAGGCGTAGTTAGGCCCGATCTCATCCATGCTGTTGAAGCTCAGCTTCCCGCTGTAGGTTAGCAGGAACGGTGCCACAACCGCAGCCACAATCAGCAGCGCGGCCCAGGGTCTCTTCAGCGAGAACGAACCGGCCGCTCCCCAGATCCGGCTCTCACTGTGCTCCAGCTTGCCGCGGGAGGGCCAGAACAGCTTAGGACCCAGCACTGCCATGAAGAACGGCACAACGGTCACCAGTGCAAGCAGCATCACCGCTATGCCGACCGCCACCGCCACCGCCGAACGATAGAGCATGAACTTGGACAAGCCGATCGCCACGAAGCCGACGAAGACGGCCAGCCCTGAATAGAACACCGTTCCACCGGCCTTCCGGTAAGTGGCGATGATCGCGCTTTGTGTATCCTCCGAATGAGCAAGCTCCTCCTTGAACCGGCTGATCAGCAGGATACAGTAATCGGTCCCGATCCCGAACATGACAGCGACCATGAAGATCTGAGTGAACGTCGACAGCGGAAAGTCAAAGCGGTCCACCAGGAACGCGACAATCGACTGGGACACGATATAACTCAGCCCCACCGTCAGCAGCGGTACGAACGGAGCCACGAACGAACGGAACACCACGAACAGAATCAGCAGAATAAACACGACTGTGATATATTCCGACTTTTTCAGACCGGCTTCCGAGCTGGCAATCGTATCCTCCGTAATCAGCCCTTCACTGGTCATATAATGCTCCGCCGTAACGTTACTTAGCAGCTCAGCAGACTTGCCCGGCAGCTCCTTGACCGCCGCTTCTCCGCCTTGCACCGACAATGCCACCATAATCGTCTTGCCGTCCCCAGCAATTAGCGTATCCTTCAACTCAGGCTGTGCGAACGGATCTGTAATCGCGCCGAGCTTAAGGGAATCCTTGTTCCCGGCCAGCTTCTCCACACCCTGCTTAATACTCTCGGTGTCTGCGGCCGTCAGCCCCTCAGGCTTATGGAACACCAGGGCTACCTGATGCACCGTCTCCCCGTCCTTAGCCGCAGCGACCTCCTTCATAATCTCCGCAGCCCGCGATGAGGTATAGCCAGCCGGAACAGCGATCTGCCCCTTCTCGCGCACCAGATCGGACATCCCCGGAGCCGTAAGGAATAGCACTACCGCCACAGCCACCCACACCGCGATAACCGCCCATCTTGCCTTCAAAATCGTTCTCAATTGCTTCTCCCCCCTGCATCCTGCATCAGAAATGCCAGCTTTTCAAACATCGTAATAAACAGCTCTATATTGTCATCCTCGAAGTGGAACAAGTATGGGGAGATCACCTGCTGCATCTGCTTCTCAGAGGTCTTGTAGACACTCTCTCCGTATTCCGTCATGGTCAGATACACCTGCCTGCGGTCATTCTCGTCCCGGGTCCGCTGAATCATCCCGGCTTCATCCAGCCGGTTGATGATGGCAGTAATCGAGCTTTTGCCTACGGCGACTGCTTCAGCCAGATACGTGGAGGTGCATCTCTCCTGTCCGCTGATCAGCCTGAGAATCAGGAATTGGTCCGTTGTCAGACCTTCGCCAAAAATATCCCGGAGCCGCGCATTGATCTGCCTCGTTACGACCATATAAGCATCTACGTAGCGATTGATCCATTCTTCTGCGTCTTTCTTCAATGCTGCTTCCACCTTTCCATATTAGTTCACGTGTCGAACAGTTTCACAGTAAAACTATATTGTCCTTTTCATTAAAAGTCAACTGGTTTTCATGAATTTTACATTGAGATTCATTTGGGCTGTCTCAGCTCCATCTGGCCTGATTTCCAGAAAAATAATGACTATGGTTGTCCCGCGTTAGCCATTCGGATACCAGACTTGTTGCACATTATGCAGGATTTGTGACGAATCAGCGGTCCGGATTCAACTTTGTTGCACATTATGCAGGATTTCCGGTGGTTTGGCTTGTGTTAGACCGTGTATTGTTGCAAAATGTGCAGGATTTCCAGCCCCTTACCGAGCCGGGCTCTGCCGTGTTGTATAATATGCAGGATTCTCCTGAAAGTTGGTGTGCTTGAACGCAAAAACAGCCACCCCGCACTGTAATGTGCAGAATGGCTGTTTATGAAGAACTGTTTAAAGCAGCCAGGGTTCGGGTTCCAGTTCCAGTTCCGCTACCGCACACCGTCTGCCCGCTTACTCCTCGTCCTCCGTCTCTTCCACCTCGTAGACACAGCGGAACATTTCGATTCCGGCAGCGTTCTCGCCCAGGCTGTACACCATGAAGCCCAGACTGCGGTAAAAGTCAGCAGCAATCTCGTCCTCTGTCTCCGCTACCAGATAACGCGGCTGACGGGAGGTGACCAGCTCCAGAATCATGCCGCGCGCGTACCCTTTGCCCCGGTTCTCCGGGAGCACTGCGATATGGCGGATGTCGAGCGAGCCGTCTTCGGTCTCTTCGTAGCCGGTCAGTCCGAGCAGCAGCCCGTCCTCCTCCCAGCCGCACAGCTGCATGGCCGCAAGCTTACTGTATTCCTCCGAAGTGCGGATCAGCGCATCCGGGTCATCTATAACCGCATAAGAGAGCAGCTCATTCACCTGCGGTGTGCCGACAAGCGGCTTCAAATCAATCAACATATGTCTCATCCTCCTAAAATTATACCTGAGCCCAGCGAATCCACTATCCCCGCACCAGCCGCAGCAGCGCATAACCCGTCCAAACCCCAAGCAGGTTAAGCAGCAGATCGTCGATATCCAGGCTCCCGACATGCAGCAGCATCTGCAGCAGCTCCAGTACAAGGATACCCAGTGCAGACAGAAGCGTCAGCCGGATCAAAGAACGGGAGCCGGTGACCACCAGCGGAAGCAGAATGCCAAACGGCGCGAATACCGCCACATTCCCCAGAAGATTCACCAGCCTGTTGGCAGACGATAATCCGTTATTCATATCAAAGTATAAACGCACTGTGCGCAGCGGTTCAAGATTGTAACGGAATGGCCCGTCCAGCTGAACCGTCCGTCCGAACCCGATGAACATCCAGTACAGCAGCATTCCACTATACGCGATCAGCAGCAGCCAGGCCAGGAACCGCCATCCGGGCGGCAGCGCCTGCTTGGCTGATGAAGCCTTCCCCTTCCGGCGGCCTGCATGCGGCTTAGCGATCCTGGCCACCTTCAATAATCTCAATTGTGCCGTCACTCTTGCCGATGATCGCCAGATCCGCGATCCCGATGAAGAGGCCGTGCTCGACGACTCCCGGAATTCGCTGAAGGGCAAGCGCCAGCTCTGCCGCCGATTCAATCGCTTCAAAACGGCAGTCGGCAATATAATTGCCATTATCCGTCTTGTACAGATCTTCTCCGCTGCGCCGCAGCTCCGTCTTGCAGCCCAGCTTAGCCAGAGCGGCAACCGTCCACTCCCAGGCAAACGGTACAATCTCCACCGGCAACGGGAACTTTCCGAGCGTGGTCACCGCCTTGCTCTCATCGGCCACAACGATCATGCGGGTGCTGCCCATGGCGACAATCTTTTCCCGCAAAAGCGCACCGCCGCCGCCCTTAATCAGCTGCAGCGCCCCGTCCAGCTCATCCGCCCCGTCAATCGTCAGGTCGAGGCTGTCCACATCACCGAACGCTACCAGCGGAATGCCCAGCTCACGGGCCTGATCCTCAGACGCCTGTGAGGTAGCTACGGCCGTAATCTGCAAGCCCCCGCTCACCCGCTCACCCAGCTTGCGGATGGCCCAGTAAGCAGTTGAGCCTGTTCCCAGGCCTACCTTCATACCGTCCTGCACATATTCAACTGCCTTCTCCGCTGCCAGCTGTTTCACATTGATACTCATTTTATTCCCTCCATATTATCCGTTATAATGAACAAAGTGGAATCGGCTGTGCCTGTCCACAAGGAATTCTTATCCTTACCCATCAGCCTGACACTAATAATCCATCAGGAGGTATCCGCATGAGAACTGAGAACCAGATCCAATCCAAAATCAACGAAATGACGCTCCAGCGCAGATCCCTGGAGTCACGCCTGACTCCCCTGCCCCCCGGTGACCCGCAGCGGACCGCCCTGGGCGCCCAGCTTAACCGGCTAGAAGAGCTGATTCTAATGCTGGAATGGGTACTGAACGCCCCAGCGGGCAAGTATCACGCCTGAATCCCGGGCTTTGGCCGAGGCAGGCTTTTGCCGTAACACATACTATCCGGATCACCTATGTAAGGCCCGAACAGGTCAATAGGCTGGTAGCCGTGCTTCAGATATAAGGCAATAGATTCCGGCTGCTTGATACCGGTCTCCAGCCGGATTTCACCGCATCCTGCGGCGATAGCCCGTGCCTCCAGATCCTGCAGCATCCGGCTGGCAATTCCCTGCTTGCGGGAACCCGGATCTACATAGAACCGCTTCAGCTCCATTACGGAGCTCTGCGGATCAAGCGGACGCAGCGCGCCGCAACCTACCGCCCGCTCATTCTGATACGCGACCACGAACGTCATCTCCTGCACCTTGGGGTCTGAGAAATCCACACCATAGATCATCTCATGCGGATAGCGGGACTTCAAATCCTCATCGAGCTGGTCGACCAGCTCTCTCAAATCTGTGTTGTACGGATCAACGCGCACGAAATTCACTTCAGTTACAGGGTTCAAGGTAACGCACTCCTTCATCTTTTCTATCGTTACTTCAGCGTCTGTTCAGCTATAATTCCCAAACATCGCCCCGTACAGCCCGGCATTCTCATGCTCGAAGAAGATGAAATCGATCTGCCGCAGCGGCATCTCTGCCGGGCTCTTCGCGCGGACATACCCAACTACAGATTCCAGCGCCGTCTTGCAGGCCAGCTCCTTCGGGAAGTTGTAAATGCCCGTGCTGATGTTCGGAAAAGCCAGGCTCTTCACCCCATGGGCGCAGGCCAGATCAAGGCTGCTCTTATAGCATCTGGCCAACACAGCCGCTTCACCGGCCTTACCGCCCTTCCAGATCGGCCCCACCGTATGTATCACTCCGCGAAAAGCAAGCCGCCCCGCACTGGTGAGCGCAGCTTCGCCGGGAAGGATGCCACCCTGCTTCTGGCGGATAACCGCGCATTCCTCCGCAATTCCCGGGCCCCCGGCCCGGTGTATAGCCCCGTCCACTCCCCCTCCTCCATAAAGACCGGAGTTCGAGGCGTTGACGATCATCTCGCCCTGCCAGGCGGTTATATCACCCTCCTGCACAGACAGGACTACATCATTAACGTTGATCTGCATAGCGGGTCTCCTCCTTCGCCGCAGTCTCCAGCGCCTGAATCAGTTCCTTCTCACCCCTGCGGGCAGCCTTCCCTGAAAAAGAAACATGCGTAAGCCGGCCCCCCTGCACTGCGGCCTGGCGGAGAATGCCCAGCATATAATTCTGCGCATCAGATAACGCCATCTCGCCCGTACCGGCTGCAACCCTACATAGGGCACGGGTCGTTCCCGCCTCTGCCTCCGGCAGGTCTTCTTCCCCGCGCTCATACACCGTGAATTGAAACAGCGGTACCGCTTCCGGCAGCTCCTCGTCCGCAGAGAACCTCTGATTATATACCGAATACATCAGATTGCCGGTATGTGTCCTGGAAGCATGTGTCTCTTGCTCCGCAAGAATTCTGCTGTTCTGATAAGCAATAATTCCGGCCGTGAGCAGCAGAAACAGCACCGCTCCCACAATCAAAGTATACATTCCTGTCACCAGCCCATCGCCTGTAATGAACAATACCGCTTCTATAGTATCATGGACAGAAGTAGCCGGGAATGGTCCTACCCATGTAAAAACAATTTTTTGCGCCGATTCCATAAAGTTATTTTGAGAGATTCAAATTAACAGTTGAAACTTCACGTGGCATGTCTCATAATGAAGTGGAGCCTGCTGTTTTGTCAAATCCATACGAAATCAAGGGAGGATACCTGGAAATGAAATTTTTCTTGGATACCGGAAATATTGAGGAAATCAAACGTATTACCCGCCTCGGATTAGTGGATGGCGTAACGACGAACCCGTCGCTGATTGCCAAGGAAGGCAGATTGTTTAAGGACGTAATCAAAGAGATCGTAGCGATTGTCCCTGGTCCTGTAAGCGCTGAGGTTATCGGTCTTACGGCTGAAGAGATGCTTAAGGAAGCTTACGAGATCGCTGAATGGGCTCCGAACGTGGTCATCAAGCTGCCTATGACCGAGGATGGTCTGG
Source organism: Paenibacillus sp. FSL H8-0332 (assembly GCF_037963835.1). NCBI lineage: Bacteria > Bacillati > Bacillota > Bacilli > Caryophanales > Paenibacillaceae > Paenibacillus > Paenibacillus sp. FSL H8-0332. Next base: position 2,818,506 of record NZ_CP150145.1, on the reverse strand, counting down.
AAGCTTGTTATGAATTGACCAAAAAAGGCATCAAAACCAACGTAACGCTCGTATTCTCCGCTGCTCAAGGCCTCATGGCCGCTAAGGCAGGAGCTACTTATATCAGTCCGTTCGTCGGACGTCTGGATGATATCGGTGTAGACGGCATGAAGCTGATCAAGGATCTGAAGACGATTCTGACCAACTACGACCTGAAATCCGAGATCATTGCCGCCAGTATCCGCAACATTGCCCATGTGGAGCAAGCTGCCATTGCCGGCGCTCACATCGCTACCATCCCGGGATCACTCCTGCCATCGCTCTGGAAGCACCCGCTGACCGACAATGGTATCGAACGCTTCCTCAAGGACTGGGAGAAGGTTCCACAGGTTTAAAAACAAAGCATACAGCCCAAGCCCCTTCCGCATTATGCGGAGCGGGGCTTTTTTGGTGTTGTTAGATTGGACGGACCCATTCCGCCTTGACCCATTTACTTGTTATGCTTATACTTGTTGTAACAAGTAATTTCAAAGGAGCAGTTCATTTATGACTCTTTCCTCACCTCAGCAATTCCTCGGCTTCCTGCTGGGCTCCACCCACCGGAGAATCTCAGTAAGCTTCGCACGGGCGCTGAAGCCGTATGACATCACACCCGAGCAATGGTCCACCCTGCTGATGATCTGTGACCGCAGCGGAGTCAGCCAGAAGGAGGTTGCCGTTGCCTCCGCCAAAGACCAGCCGACCACCGCCCGGATCGTGGAGCTCCTGCTCAAGAAAGGCTTCATTACCAAAACAGCCAACCCGGAGGACCGCAGGGCGTTCCAGCTCTACGCCACCGCAGAGGGGCAGGCGTTAATCGAGAACACTATAGCACTGGAGCAGCAGACTATAGATATGGCTGTAGCCGGGTTGCAGCCGCAGCAGCTTGAAGATCTCCGCAGTATGCTGGAGCAAATCTATCACAACACCGGAAATATACATCAGGAATAGGAGTCAAAACACTTGAATCAATCATCTGAACGTCTATGGACTACATCCTTCATTACACTCACCCTTTGCAATCTTCTGCTGTTCATAGGACTGCAGATGACCTTGTCTACCCTTCCGGCTTATGCGGAAAGTGCTTTGCATGCTTCATCCGTACAGGTCAGCCTTGTCACCAGCCTGTTCGCTTTCAGTGCGATTGCCTCCCGCCTCTTCTCGGCCAGAGCCATGGAGAGAGGCGGGCGCAACCTGCTGATCTTCCTCGGCCTTGCCATTTCCTTGTCTGCGGTGGCCGGATATTATTTCGCAGGCAGCATCTTCACCCTGCTGCTATTCCGCATGCTGTTCGGCATAGGCTTCGGTATGGCCAGCACAGCGTTCCCGACCATGGCCTCCGATGTCATCCCCATCCGGCGGATGGGTGAGGGCATGGGTTACTTCGGATTATCCACCAGCCTAGCCATGTCGGCTGGCCCGCTGATCGGACTCAGCCTGCTGCAAGGACCAGGATTCGGGTCCCTGCTGCTGGGGACGGCTGTCGCGCTTGCTCTGATCCTGCCCATGGGCTTCCGCCTGGCGAAGTCACTGCCTGGCGGACATCTGGAGCCGCCCGCAGTTCCGGCTGCAGCTGTGGGAAGCAATCCTTACCGCAGGCTGCTGCTTCCCTGCCTGCTTAACTTCCTCTTATCGATCTCTTACGGCGGGCTGCTGGGCTTCCTGGCGCTCTACGGGCAAGAGAAGCACCTCCAGCATATCGCTTACTTCTTCCTGTTCAATGCCGTAGCCATCCTAGTGATCCGGCCGCTGTCCGGCAGAATCTATGACCGCTTCGGTCCGGCTGCCCTGCTCATCCCGGGAAGCCTGTTCATCGCCGCCGGCCTGCTGCTGCTGTCCTTCGCCTCTACAACGGCGGGCTTGTTCCCGGCAGCTCTATGCTACGGCTTCGGCTTCGGCTCCATGCAGCCTGCGCTCCAGACCTGGATGATCCAGTCTGTCGAGCCGCGCCAGCGCGGGTTAGCCAACGGAATGTTCCTCAACTCCCTGGATCTCGGTGTCGCCATCGGCTCCATGCTGCTCGGTGCTGTCGCCATGTTCACCAGCTACGCCGTAATGTACCGGTATTCGATCTTGGCACCTCTCCTGCTGCTCGCTGTCTATCTTATGGTACTCGTGACTCAGCGATCCCGTAAGCACAAAGCGGCCCTACAGGGATAGCAGTATGCTACACTTTCGTGGAAAAGACTAAACCGCCTCGCGTCACACGCGCAGGCGGTTTTGTCTTTTCATAGCTATTTCTCACTTCTCCTGCGTACCAGCCGTAACCGTTTCACGCACAGCAGCAGGCATGAACGGGCTTGGCTCTCCCAGACTGTAGATATGAAGCAGATGCATCGCCCGGGTACAGGCGGTATAGAACAGCTTACGTTCATGTTCACGCCCGTATTTCTCAGCGGAACCGTTATAGATGATTACAGCATCGAACTCGACACCCTTGGCGAGGTAGGCCGGAAGCACCAGCGTCCCTTTTTGAAAATTAGGTGTTTCCTTCGTGACCAGCCGCACCGGCAGCCGCTTCTCCAGTTCACGGTGCACCTGTGCGCTCTCTTCCGCTGTCTTGCAGATCACGGCCACATAATGATAACCCTCTGCATGAAGCTTCAGCACATCCTGCTCCACTGAGGAGAGCAGATCCGCTTCACTGTCCACCAGCGTCAGGAGTGGCTCCTCGCCCCGGCGGTGAAAGGGTACGATCTTCTCGCCACCGGGAATCATCGCCCGCGTGAATTCAACAATCTCATACGTAGAACGGTAGCTGCGGGTCAAGGAGATCACCTCAGTGTTCTCTTCACCATAGATACTCACCAGCCCCGCCAGATCTCCCAGCACCTCGCCTTGGGCATAGATCGCCTGGTTCAGGTCGCCGAGCACGGTCATTTTGGCCCGGGGAAACAGGCGGCGCATGAATTCCAGCTGGAACGGCGAGTAATCCTGCACCTCATCGACAATGACATGACGGATCAGCGTATTCGTCCGGAAGCCCTGGCTAAGCTCCTTCAAATACAGGAACGGCGTCGCATCTTCATAGGCCAGCTCATTGCTCCTAATCGCAGCCAGCGTCTGTGCGCAGATCTCATCCCACGCTTCTGGCAGCGGCTGGCGGGTATCCAGGCTCTCAATCAGCTCACGACCTTCGAATAAGCGGCTGTACAGCGCCTTCACATCGACGAAGCGTCCGCGCTTGGTCCAGCCGCGCAGCGGCTTGAGTCGCTGACTGACCACGTAGCGGGCCAGCAGGATTCGCTCCGCATCATAATCATCGAAGCTGTCGTTATGCCCTCCGCCCTTGCGGCGCATCTGGTTGTAGGCCCGCTGATAATCGCTGTTATCCATCAGCTCAATCTGCTCATCTACCCAGGCCGCACTCCGCTCTTCTACGCCGAAGGCCGCAATTTTTTTGAGCAGCCAGCCCGTCATCAGCTCAATCCGGTTCGCCAGCTTGATGCCCGGGTCATAGCTGTAGAACTGGTGCTCCATCTCTTCCTTAGAGGCAACTGCCTTCCCCTGGAACATCAGCGGCTTGAACAGCATGCCTTCATGCTCCAGCAGATTCACATATTGCCGGATAGCGCTAAGGAAGGCCACCGATGATTTATAAGCAATGCCTTCCCGGCGTGTGAACGCTTCCTCTCCGTCCGGGGCATTCAGCAGACTCTCCGTCTGGCTGAACACATCCTCCAGCTGAAATTCCTGGCCCAGCCGGTGCTCCAGATACATCTGGAAGGTCGTCTGCTGCATATTCTCTTCCCCCAGCTCAGGCAGCACAGTGGATACATAGCTGTTGAACAAGGGGTTAGGCGAGAAGAGCAGCATCTGATCCGCCTGAAGCACCTCACGGTACTTGTAGAGCAGATAGGCTACCCGCTGGAGCGCCGCAGAAGTCTTGCCGCTGCCGGCAGCTCCCTGCACAACCAGCATCCGGCTTCTATCATTACGGATAACCGCGTTTTGCTCCTTCTGGATAGTAGCTACGATCGATTTCATCCGGTCATCGGCGCTGTGGCTCAGCACCTGCTGAAGCAGCTCATCGCCGATGGTGACGCCCGTGTCGAACATGACTTCAATCTCACCGTTGTCAATAACGAATTGGCGCTTCAGCTCCATGGTGCCCGTAATCTGTCCGCCCGGCGTCGCATAGGATGCAGGTCCCGGTGCCCCGTCATAATACAGGCTCGAGATAGGCGCGCGCCAATCGTAGATCAGGAAGGTCCCGTTATCCTCCATCAGCGAACCGATGCCCAGATAGATGGTGTCAGCCGCAGCATCCCCCGCCTCGGAGAAATCAATCCGGCCAAAATAGGGCGATACCACCAGCTTTTTATATTTTTTGAGCGACTTGCTGGATTGCAGGTGATGGCGTTCGCGTTCGTTCAGAATCTGTGCCTGCTGCCGCAGACTGGTCGAAGTCTCCCCCAGGTCGTCGGGGCTGCTGAAGTTCACTGTGACCTCTTCCCAGAAGTCTTTGCGCATATCCACGACATCCGTGCGGTGGAGTCCCAGCTCCTCTGACAGCAGCCGGATATGGGTAGACAGCAGCTTGGTGATGCCACTTACCCGCTCCTGCTCCTTTTGCCACTCGTGATCATGTTTATCCAATTCATTTCATCCCCTTCGGAAGGTTGACTAACAATGTTACCAACTCTGTAGTCCTTTTACAAGTTTTTGCCATATAATCTTACGCTCTAAATTTTCTCACTCAGCACAACACTTTCCTTGTCTTCTGCGTTCATGCGGTGGATCTGGTCGGCCACCTTGTCCAGACGCTCCAGCTGATAGCCGTAGTCATAGATGGCCGCCGCCACTACCGACAGACGGAGCTGCCCGGATTTCTGCGGATCATACCCGTTAATGGCGGATTTCAGGAAGCGGTCATTATCCTCCGCCAGCGGCTCGGAGTCATTAGCCCCCGGCTTCAGCTTATCCTCGAATTTCAGCAGAATGTACTCATGATACTTAATCAGCTGCTCCAGATGGCGGTCGAACAGCTCATCCGTTTGCTCCGTCCGGTCAGCCTGGAAATAATGCCGGTCAATCGCCTCAAGCACCTGATAGCCCTTTTGCAGGGAATTCAGCAGGTTTTTGTAGACTACCATCTGTCTCGTCTGACTGTATTTAGCCCTGCGGAGCTGCTTCTGCTCTTCCTCAAACAACGCGTATTTATCAGCCAGCGCTTTAATCGAGCCCTCCAGGCCATTCTTCTCATCCCGGAACACACTTTCCTTCATCTCATGCGACACCGCCGTCCGCAGCAGCAGCGACAGGCTGGTGAACACATTCTCAATCTGCTGGATGTACTGCTTGCGCGGCTGCGGCGGAAATACGGAAATATTGATAATAAATGCCGACAGAATCCCGGTCAAAGTCAGCAGGAACCGGGTTAATGCGAACTGCCACTGGCCGGAAGCCTCCATGACAGAGATGACTGTGACCAGCGTCAGGCCGATCGTATCGGCGCGGTTCATTTTCATGCTGATCATAATCACCAGGATACATACCAGTCCAACCGCAATCGGTTCATTGGAGAGCAGCATTCCGGCAAGCAGCGCTATCACCGCCCCCATCGTGCTGGTCTGGATCTGATCCAGGAAATACCGCCATGATCTATAGATGGACGGCTGCATGGCAAAGATTGCCGCAATAGCCGCACCGACAGGAGAGGCGAAGTTGAATAGAACGGACAGATAAAGGGCAAGCGTTACGGCCATTCCTGTTTTGAGTATGCGGGCACCGAAAGCCAAGTCCATCCCTCCCAAGAGCTTGAAGCTTATCATAATTACTGCGGATGTTCATCCTTTATGTATATCCTGTTATTACCCATGATCTACGCTGGCGAATTTTAGTATGTCTTAAGCCGGGCTTCAGGATTCTTTCAGCTTTCAGGGAATACTGTTATACCGGGTAGTAACTACAACCATCAGAAGAGGTGTATTCATGAAAAAAACGACCCGCACGATAACCGCATGGGCAGCAGCCATGATGCTTACTATAGCTCCTGCTGCCGCCTATGGCGAACAGTTGCCCAAAGGCACTGCAACCCCTCCGCCAGTATCCCCGCATACCGGCAGAGAGCATGCCCCTCCCCGCAGCGCAGACCGGAATTTCAGGGCCGGAGGTCATTTCATTATCAGTGAAACGGCTGAGCTGCTCGGAATGGGCCGTGAAGAGCTGATTACCAGCCTGAAGTCGGGCAAGACCCTGACCGGCCTGGCCCAGGAGAAGAAAGGCTGGAGCCAAGACCAGTATGTCCAGAAGCTGAGCGATGCCGCCAGCCTGAAGCTGGATGGATTCGTCAAGGAAGGGAAGCTGACGCAGGAAGACGCGGCGAAGCTAAAGCCAGGCCTGCCAACGCTGATCAAGCGCAGCCTCAGCCGTGTAGCCCAGCTTCACCAAGGCAAGCCGTCACCGCCGCCTGCTGCAACGAAGGCCCCCTGAACAGGCTGCAGATGCCCGGAAGACTACTTCTTCCGGGCATTCTTTATGTTATGCGGCTTCGACTTGTGATTCCGGTAAGCCTCGAAGCAGGCAGCCGACAGCATCAGCCAGGCTCCGCTCGCGGCATAGCCGCCGATCACATCACTCGGATAATGCACCCCCAGATAAATCCGGCTCCAGCCGATCCCCCCCGTCATCAGCACAGTGAACAGAATCAGCAGTAACCGCTCGCTCCGACTATGCATATGCCGCCATAGCAGATAGGCAATGACTCCATATAACGAGAAGGCTGCCATCGAATGCCCGCTGGGGAAGCTATATCCCGCCTGTTCAATCAGCCTGTGGATGGTGGGACGCTCCCGGTGGAACCACAGCTTCAGCAGCGTGTTCAGCAATTGTGAGCCAAGGCCTACCCACAGGAACAAGGCAAGCTCCAGCCGGTGCTTCAGGGCGAAGAAGAGTATGAGCATGGTCAGCAGGGAGATCCCGACCGCCAGCTTCGAGGAGCCGACCAGCGATAAGCCTTTGGCCAGCGCCGTCAGCGGCGGGGATTCCATCGATTGCACGAACCGGATCACCGCATCGTCGAAGCCCCGGGCTCCGCCCAGCTTAACCAGTAATGCAATCAGGATAAAAGCCAGCAAAAACCCTATAAACCACCGGAATCCACGGGACCAGTAATGATAATATAGCATAACTACCCCCTTGTCTATTTGTCAGGCCTTATGAACACATTTCCTGGGAAGGTCTGTCCCGTGTTATAATGGCCTGGAGAAATTATTTCAATTAAAGATGGAGTGCTGCCAAGTGGAAAGTCTAAAATTGCAGGAACGTTTGTTGAACCAGTGCATCTCAACAAAGATGCCTGTGACGATCTTTACAACTAACGGAGTCAAAATGCAGGGACTGGTAACCTCTTATGACGCTTATACGATCACCTTGCAGGGTCAGGGTGACGGGAGACAGAATGTACTCTTCAAATCGGCAGTCTCTACCGTGGTGCCGCTGAAGCCCGTCTCACTCAAATAAGCTGTCTGCACGGCGCACATTCTAACCTAAGCTACTACAAATGAACCGTACAGGAACTCAAAAGGAACACCGGAGCAGCATCCCGGTGTTCCTTTTGCCGTTGACTCCTCAGGGTCAGGCAGCTTCTCCTATGCGGGGAAGACCGCCGGCATCACGCATACCGGCTTCGACAGCTCGGCTGTATTGCCGGTGAAGCTCAGGCGGCCGCTGCCTTCGTCCAGGGAGAAGACGACCAGATTATTGCCATCCCGGTTGGCCACAATCAGATAAGCTCCATCCGGTGTAACCGTGAAGTGACGGGGATGTCCGCCTTTGGTGGATACATGCTCTACCAGGGTCAGCCCGGCCGTCTGCGGATTCACAGCATACTGAACGATGCTGTCATGTCCGCGGTTCGAGCCGTACAGATATTTGCCATCCTTAGAGAATGCGATCTCTGCACAGCTGTTCTGGTCGGCCCCATATCCTTCAGGCAGTGTGGATACGGTAGCAGCCGTCTTCAGGGTTCCTGCCGCAGCATCATACAGGAATGATGTGACCGTGCTGTCCAGCTCATTAATGACGTACGCGGACTTCCCGTCTGGATGAAATACGAAATGCCGCGGTCCTGCCCCGGCATGCAGCGGGGTATCTCCAATCGCTTCAAAGGTTCCCGCTTCTTCATCTATCCGGTAGCTGCGGATCAGATCCAGTCCCAGATCCGAGACGAACAGGTAACGTCCATCGGGGCTGAAGATCGCCGAATGCGGATGCGGGCGGTCCTGGCCTGGTGTCGCTCCATGTCCGGTATGCTGGGCAGTATCCGTCAATGCTACCGGCAGTCCTTCTTGGTCCAGCGTGAGGAGTCCAACCGATCCCCCGTGATAGCTGCACACTATAAGATGTTCATTCTTGTCGTCCCGGTTAATGTTACAGGTCGTGCTCTGGCCTTTGCCTTCAGAAGGCATGGTCTGAATCCGCTGCAATTCGCTCAGCTTGCCGGTCTCAGGATCGATAGCGAAGGTTATAACCTCCCCTTCCTTGCCTCCCGTTCCATTCGGCTTCTCCCCTATGGCGTACAGCTTCCGGCCGGAAGGGTCCACATTGACAAACGTAGGATTCGTCAGGCCTTCTGCGGTATCTATCCGCTCCAGAGTACCCCCGGCTTCACCGTCAAAAGCGAACACCTGAATTCCGCTCTCTTCTGCGGTGGCATACGAACCGGTAAATAACAGCAGCTTCGTCTTCTCGTTCATCTAGAATTCCTCCTCATGTTAAACAGCCATCTATATAATTTACATTTTTTCGTGAGGTATGACAAATGCAACGGAAAAAATGACAAAAAACATTTCAAAAATAAGACTTCTCAAGTCATTCAGAGTATGATATAATGAAAGCGCTAACATTAATGTTATTAATCAAGATAAAGGGGGAACACGAATGAGCAGCCTGCTGGAAGCCAGAAATGTATATGAGGACTTCGAGGTGGAGACAGACATTCTGTTCTTTAAGGTCGGGGACCATGACCTGGTCATTTTTCACGGCAGAAACTACAATATTAAAAAGAGAATGACTGCCGAGCAACTAAACCGCTTATTGTCGAGCAACAGCTATTATCACGTGTACGGGAGCTGCTACGTGAACCTGAACAAGATCAGTTCCATCGAGGACGACTGCATCTACTTCGGTGAAATGGGCCTCTATGCCAAGTCTGTACGTGTTCCCAGACGTAAGCAGGAGAACATCCGTCATCTGCTTAAAGGACTGGGCTCCTAGAACGGGTACCTGCCCGCAGACATCTACAGCTTGGGGATACACCATTCTATTATGGATTCATACAGTCTCTCTCATCAGGCCGGAGCGCATCTGGGGACACCCGTGCTGCTCCGGTTTTTCCTGTGTTTACCTGTTTCTTAATGGAATCTTAAAAAGTAATTCAGCTTTTTTATACTTTCTTAAGGTTTGGAATTCTGTTTTCTGGTAAAGTTGTAGAAAGACAGGCACCACCTATATTGAAGGGAGTCATTAATTATAATGGACAAAAAAGATTTCAATGAAAATGAAAAGCTAGAAAACGGCATTACGCCGGAAGAGAACGACGCTTCTGTGATTATTCCGGCAGAAGAAATTCAAACTGCAGGAACAGCCTCTGTACCGCAGGAACCTGTACAAGCCGCAGCTGAGGGCTCCGGCAGACCGCAAGCTCCACGAGTTGAAGAAAGCGTTCCCGTGATGAACAAAGTCGGCGGCGGAGGTACTCCTCCTTCCTCACCTGCTGCATCCGGCGGCGGTAAAGGCTGGATGATTGCATCGCTCGTACTCGCAGCAGCGCTGATCGTAGTGCTGATTGTACAGCCCTTCAAGAAAGATGACAGCAAAATTGCCGTTGCTTCCGTGAACGGAACAGACATCACCAAAGCGCAGCTATATGATAAATTGGTTGAAGCCGGCGGGGAATCCACCCTGCAAAACCTGATTACTACCACACTTGTAGGCCAGGAAGCCAAGAAGGCCAACATTAAGGTTACCGATGCTGACATTAATCAGGAAATCGAAGATCTCAAAACCCAGTTCGGCGGCGAGGAAGCGCTCAATAACGCCTTGCAGCAGAGCTCGATGACGATTGAAGATCTGAAGAAGCAAATGCCACTCCAGGTTGAGATCCGCAAGCTGATCGAACCAAAGATCACAATTACCGACGCAGATATTTCTAAATATTTTGACGAGAATAAGGCTAAATACAATCAGGAAGAGGAAGTACGCGCTTCCCACATCCTGGTGAAGACTAAGGAAGAAGCCGAAGCCATTGTTAAGCAGCTCAAAGAGGGTGGAGACTTTGCCGCATTGGCCAAGGAAAAATCCGCTGATACCGGCTCCAAGGACAAAGGCGGCGATCTTGACTTCTTCAAACGCGGAGACATGGTTGCTGAATTCTCCGATGCTGCCTTCAAGATGAAGGTTGGCGAAACCAGCGGTGCAGTGAAGTCCGAGTATGGCTACCACATTATCAAGGTCACCGACCGTAAGGAAGCCAAAGAATATACACTCGCCGAGAAGAAAGATGAGATCAAAAAGACTCTAATTGCACAAAAAGTGTCTGAGATGTCTGCTACCTGGTTGGCGGATCTGAACAAGAATTCCAAGATCACGAATACACTGACTGACAAACCGGATGCATCCGCTACTCCGGCAGCAAGTGAAGCTCCTGCTGCTGCAACGGAAGCACCTGCTACGAAATAACGAATACTGTATTGATGTACAAGCTATTTATACAAAGAGGACAGGCGGATATCCGCTTGTCCTCTTTGCTTGTGTACAGATATAAGCCTGACTAATGCCGTCCATACTGAGTTGTTAGTGGTCCTTTTTACGGATCTGCTTATCGTGATTCTCGCCCCACTCTTTGGCTTGTGCGGTAGCAATGGCAATGGCCCGCCCCTCGTCATATCCGTCCTCCAGCAGCGCATTGGCAATCTCCACCGCTTTGTTGCGAACAGGTGCAGTGAAGTTCTTCAGTGAATCCGGGTAGTTCTCCTTATTCCATGGCATAACAAAAACCTCCTTGATCGGGCTATATTCATACTTAGCCGGATCAGGGAGGTTCTAAACTGCTTATCGCAAGATTTACTTACTTCTTTACCTTCACGCGTTCTTCAATCGGCTGGAATTCCTTCTCGCCTGGAGGAGTCAGGATGTTACCGAATGGCATCTGGGCAATCAGCTTCCAGTCCGCAGAAATACCGAAGGTCTCCTTCACTTCATCGTCGATCAGCGGGTTATAGTGCTGAAGGGAAGCTCCCAGACCTTCTTCGGCGAAGGCAGTCCATACTACGTATTGCAGAATCCCGGAGGATTGGTTGGACCAGATCGGGAAGTTCTCAGCATACAGTGCAAAGTTCTCCTGCAGGTGCTTCACCACTGCCTGATCTTCGTAGAAGAGCACAGTGCCGTAGCCTGCTTTGAAGGAGGACAGCTTCTGGGCAGTACCTTCGAATTGTTCAGTAGGAACGATCTTACGCAGGGTTTCTGCCGTAATATCCCACAGCTTATCATGTTGTTCGCCCAGTAATACTACAGCTCTGGAGCTTTGCGAGTTGAAGGAAGTTGGGCTATGTAGAACAGCCTCTTCTACAATCTTTTGGATTTGTTCATCAGAGATTGGGGATTCTTTACTGATGGCGTATATGGAACGTCTACCTTTTACCGCTTCAAAAAAAGTCTTAGACATAAAATAACTACCTCCATTAAATTAAGTAACTTACTTTTTTTAATAATAACACTTTTCCGGTCTGAATACAACACAACGTTCACAACTTTTTCCTGTACCAGCTCTTTTTTGTATATCCGCTCTTAGTGTCGCTGAATTGAATTCATTTATGCACCTTCCACTATTTTCTATAAGCTATTCTGGAGGTTCAGAAACAACGGCTAACATATCGTATATACAATCCGGTCATAAATAAGCTACAATGATTCAGCTAAAATACAGAAAGAAGGTTAAGCCATGCGCGCTTCTCTTCATAAGAGCACAACCCATACGGTGAAGCTCATCTTAATGATGCTCCTCCCTTCCCTCCTCATCCTCAGCGGATGTAAAGACTCCGCTTCTTCTGCCTTGGACGCTGTTCCAGCGGCCGCAGAGGCCGTGACCCCTGCTACAGAATCCGGAGAACCTGTATCCTTCTGGGTCGCCACCGATACGCATTATCTGGACAAAGCCCTGGAGGATGGCGGTCAAGCCTTCCAGACCTATGTCACAGGCGGCGATGGCAAAATGCTCCCCTACAGCGATGAGCTGACCGAAGCACTGGTCCGTGATGTGGACCAGAACAAGCCGGCCTTCCTCATTCTGAGTGGCGACCTCACCAATAACGGTGAAGCGGGCAGTCATAAGGAGCTGGCCGCGAAGCTGCACCGGATGGAGGCTGCCGGAACCCGCGTCTACGTGACTCCGGGTAACCATGATATCAACAACCCCTGGGCCAGATCGTTCGACGGTGACAAGCAGGTCGTTGCCAAGCATATTAATGTAGAGGATTTCCTGCGCATCTATGACGATTTCGGATATAACGAGGCGGTGTCGCGGGATAAAGACAGCTTAAGCTATGTCGTGAAGGCAGCTCCCGGCCTTAGGCTGCTGATGCTTGACAGTGCCCAGTATGCGCATAACGAAGAATATAATTTTCCGCAGACCGACGGGCGTCTTCTGCCCTCCACCCTTGCCTGGATTGACGACAATGTGAAGCTGGCCGCTCAGGAGCATGCGTCTGTGATTACCGTGATGCATCATAATCTGCTGAGCCATACCTCCATGGCCGTATCCGGGTTCAAGCTTAATAACAGCCAGGAGACGATGAAGGCTTTTCGCAAAAACGGGCTGAATCTGGTATTATCCGGGCATATTCATATGCAGGATATCCACCGCGATCCTCCAGCAGCCTCGATAGATCCGGCCTTGCCTGTCTATGATATTGCTACAAGCGCCTTCGCGGTGAACCCGCACCAGTACGGCAGAATGACCTTCGATCCCGCATCGCGGGCCGTGACCTACCACACCGCTCAAGTAGATGTTGACGGCTGGGCCAAGGCCAACCATAAGACTGATCCGCACCTGCTGAACTTCAAAGCCTATGCGGAGCAGATCTTCGCTGAGAATTCGTATGACAAAGCGATGAACAAGCTGAAGGAGAGCAGCTTCACAGAAGCGCAGAAGCAGTCGATGGCAGAGGTGATGTCGAAGCTGAACGTGAAGTATTTTGCCGGGAACGCTGCTGATTCGCTGGAGGAGATCCGGGCGATGCCGGGATTCAAGCTGTGGGAGAGTATGGAGGGCGGCTTCATGTCCGGATACATCCGCAGTATGGCGGAGCATGCAGAAGTGAGCAATACCTCGCTGGAGATGGTTCTGACTACACAATAGCAGACAGCAAAGCCTCCCTTACGTTCGGCAATTCCTTGTGCGAATTGGTACGTAGTTAAGATTTACGGATAACAGGGCTATACCTAACGCTTACTTTGCGGTTCGCACTGGAGTAATTAGAAAAAAAGTTGAAGAAAGATCATTCAACGGGTGTATAACCATCGGGCTCATTTTGCCGGTGAATCTCAAGCGTATGAAATCACTACTTGTAACATGTAGGATGTCTGCCACATACTTTCCATTTAGCGAGATCGTGAAATCCTCCCCGTTCTTCTCGAGTATTGATACCTCGTCCTCAATATCTCCGATTTCTGTGGTTTGGGATAACAAACGTAGTGTATCGGCAGTGGTCTCTAACCTTATAATACTTTCACTGGCCAATACCGTTGTCCGTTCGACGGCTTTTAACAGAGGGGCTGTTCCAATTGTAATCTCTGATATAAAAGTGTGCGGAATCACATGGTGCAGGGACGGGTACTCCCCCTCAATTAAAGCAGATTGAACCATAATATGGTTAGCAGTGAATCTAACATGACGGTTGGTTACTTCAACTTCTGTTGTTCTGTCCTCGCCGTCCATGATTTTAACCGCTTCAACTAAATTTCTGCCAGGAACAATAATATGCCTCTCCATCTCAGCATCATGTTCCACATCTATAGTCCGGGAAGCCAGACGAACACCGTTAGTAGCCGTTAACTGTAGCCGATGATTTCGATACTGAAAAGATACCCCAGTCAACACAGGCCTATGTTCTGATGAAGAAGCCGCTCCTGCCACCTGTAGGATGGAATCCTTCAATAGTTGATTATTAACTGCTAATTTAAGTGCAGCATGATTCTCAGCAGGATGTATCGCCGGATAATCTACAGCATCCATTCCGCATAACCGGATTTGTGTATGTTCTGAGGATATGCTGAGCCGTAAGGATCTGTCGACTTCCAAAGTAATCATCCCAGAATCAGACTTACGTATTATTTCGCAAAAATACCTTGCCGGTACAACCACTTCTCCAATTCTCTGAACCGTCAAAGAGGTATCTTCACCGGGAATCCGGTACTGTATAGTCATACTGCTATTGCTTGCTGTAACTATTAATTCATTGGTTAGAGCTTGTATATGAACCCCTGCCAGTATGGGAATCCGTTGGTTTGCCGGTACAGCCTTTAGCACTTGCTGAAGAGCTTTGAGAAGAATATCCTTGCTTACGTTGATCCGCACTGGCTTCACCTATTTCCTTAAGCTACATTACAAATCACTAGACTCAATCAGAGATCGGATAAGCTCCGACCGGGATAATTTATGCTCTGCGCAATGCTGTTCGACCTTCTCCCAAAGCTCATTAGTTAAGGTTACCGATACTTTTTTCGTTACGCCTATGCTCTTGCGGCCTGCTCCCTCCCGGGGACCTCCTCTTGCAGACATGAACCCTAATTGGCCTTCTTTATTGGAAAGACCTATCTTTAGTTCATTTTGACTCAATTTGTTTTGTCCTCTCTTTTTTTGATTTAGGTTACCTTTTTCAATGTTCCTATTATTATTTTATCACATGATTTATGGGCTTACAAGGTTACGAATGAATGATGAACCTGGCTGTATACCAAAAAACCGACCTTGCAATTACGCAATGGTCAGTTCAATATAAAGCATTTCATGAGTTATACGGTTAAGTCACCACCCGATCACCATTCCACCCGCCGCACCGGCCACCACAACCACCCAGGGCGGCAGCTTCCAGAAGACCAGCATCACGAACAGAATGACAGCCAGGGCGAAGTCCAACGGCGTGAGAATGGCTGTCGTCCACAGGGGGTCATACCAGGCGGCAAGCAGGATTCCGACCACAGCAGCATTGATTCCGGTTAAGGCTCCTTGCATCCGGGGGCTCCTTCTTAAGCTGTTCCAAAAAGGCAATGCGCCCGCAACCAGCAGAAAGGCTGGCAGGAAAATCGCGAGCGTGGCCACGATGGCCCCGGGAACACCGGCGGTCATTGCCCCAAGATAGGCTGCAAAAGTGAACAACGGACCCGGTACGGCCTGTGTGGCCCCGTATCCCGCCAGGAAATCGGCTTGGCTCACCCAGCCGGTAGGAACAACTTCTTGTTCCAGCAGCGGAAGCACGACATGTCCACCGCCGAACACTAAGGCACCAGAACGATAAAAGCTGTCAAATATCGCCATTCCTCCCGCCTCAGCCGTCCCTCTAAGGAACGGGAGCACTATCAGGAGTACGCCGAACAATGCTAAACAAACGATGCCAGACGACCGGCGGATGGGGATCGGAAGATTTGTCACGTTCTCCGTAGAACTGTGGCGGTACAGCCATAACCCGGCTATGCCCGCTACAGCAATCGTGAGAATCTGGCTGTAGCCCGTCTGCCATGATAATGTAACACCTGTTGCTATAACCGCGATGGCTATTCTTTCCCGGTCCGGGGTCAGCTTCTGCCCCATGCCAAGGATGGCCTGGGCAACAATTGCTACAGCTACGATCTTCAGACCGTGAATCCAGCCTGCACCAGCAATATCATAGCCCTGCAGCAGGAAGGCAAACGCGACCAGCGCAAGGACGGAAGGCAAAGTGAAGCCCAGCCAAGCCACTATACCACCCAGCCAGCCTGCCCGCACCATTCCAATGCCAATCCCCACCTGACTGCTCGCGGGACCCGGTAGGAACTGGCAGAGCGCTACCAGATCCGCATAGCTCCGTTCATCCATCCATCTCCGGCGGCGGATATATTCATTGTGGAAATAACCCAGATGGGCGACCGGTCCGCCGAAGGAGGTAAGACCCAATTGGGCCGATACAAACAGGATCTCAAGTAACGCCCCAGCCTTCCCCTTCCGATGTTCTCCCGGCACCGCCTGCTTCTCTGCTTGCATACTATTGCTCCCTTGACCCTAGAATGTATACCTCATTCCAGATTATCATACGCGTTCAAGCATTGGATAAAAGGTGCAGCAGTGTTTCGTAAATGTTCTGTAAAAATCGGCATTTAAGGAGTCAGCTTGACACTCTCCAGCCGGTCAATCAGCTTACGAAGGCCAGCTTCATCCGCTCCATAAGGGCGGACGTCCTCTCCAAGCAGCTTATCAATCTCTTCTCTCGTAAACTTGAAGCTGTAGGTTATTCCTTCATCAGCAAGCGAGTAATTTATAATATCCGCGTTATCAATCAGGCTGAACAGCAGGATCGAATTATGCAGGAGAGGCTCCCGGCTTAAAGCCTGAAGCTCATCGTTCCACATTCCCTTAATATCGTTCACTTTATAATTGATGGTTAATGCATACGGGCGGGAACCTGTTGTCAGCTCAATGCCTGCCCTCTCCAGGCCTTCCGGCAGCGGCATCGCACCAAGCAGCGCTGTGACTTTACTGGCGTCGCCAATATACTTTGTTTTGCTCTCCAGCAGCTGATCCACCGCATAACCGGAATCTGACACTTGCGCCGGGGGCTCCACAGTCTTGGGATTGGCCGTACATCCAATAAGCAAGAGCACAATAACCAGGGTACAAGCGGCCATGCTCCTTGAGGTCGGTTGACGGTATGCGAGAATATGCTTGATCCGGGCCTTTACACTGCTCTCTCCAAAAGCCAGCGGACTGCCGGTCATAAGACCGCTCCGGCGGGTTGAAAATCCAAGCAGGGAGCCTGAGTAACTGCTTTTAACCTGCGGACCCAGCTTCCGGATCACCGCTTCATCGCAGGACATCTCCATATCCTTGCTCATGAGCACAAAAGACAGCCACATCAGCGGGTTGAACCAATGGAGAATGACCAGCAGGAACATAAGCGGCTTGACCAGATAATCCCGTCTGTCAATATGAGTCTGCTCATGCAGCAGAATATGGGACAGCTCCTGTTCACTCATTCCGGCCGGAATGTAGATCCTTGGCTTCAAGAAGCCGAAGACGAAAGGAGTCATAATCTGGTCGGTCTCAAAAACATGCCCCTTCACAAGGGTTGCCGTACGGACTCTGCGCATGATTCTTACATAAGAGAACACGCTGTACAGCAGCAGTGTTATTGCGCCTGTCAGCCAGATCATGCTGCCGGCCCACAGGATGATCTGCACCCGATTCACGCTTGCTGCAGGTGCAGCCGGCGGAAGCAGGCTGTTCAACAGACTTCCCGCAGAAGCCGTTCCGGTGTCCACCGCAGGCTGCGCCTGCATGCCCATGTTCATCGGAACGAATTGCATCTGTCCTGTGCCGGACGAGCCCGCAGACCCTGCCAGCTTCAGGATACTGAAACTTGAAGTGAAGCTGACCGGAAGGATAAGCCTGATCATTACTGCTGACCACAGCATATAGGAGAAGATTTTGGGAGCGCGCCGCAGCAGGATTCTCGCCAGCATCACGGCAACGGCCACATAACTGGCGGTAATGCTCATATTCAGAATACTGATCCACAGGTCCGTCATTGGGAAGCCTCCTCGATAATCCTCTTCAGCTCCGCCGCTTCCTTGGCCGATAATTTCTTATCCCCGAGAAAAGCGGTCAAAAACTGCGGCAACGACCCGCCAAAGGCTTTGTCCACTACCGTCTGGCTTTCGTGCCGCAGAGCCTCCGACTTCGGGATGACGGCTGTGACCATTGCCCCCTCATTCCTCAGAATTCCCCGCTCGCATAGCTTTCTTAATACGGTATAGGTCGTGGACTTCTTCCAGCCCAGCGCCGAGAGACTCAGCTTCACGAGCTCTGTAGAATTAATCGGCTCATGATCCCAGATCAGGCAGGCGAATTTATATTCAGCATCATATAATTTGTAGGGCTCCATCCTGTTCACTCCTTATAAGTTTATTGCAGTAGACCTAATGATGTTAAGTCTATTGCAGTAAACCTATATTGTCAAGGTACCTCCCTCGGTAACCTCACACAAAAAAGCCGGAACCGCCTGATTGCTCAGGGGTCCCGGCTTCTTGATTATAACGGTACTTCTTACGGACGGTCGATCCAGATATAGCCGTCATCATCCACTTCAACCGTGGCGTGCAGGCCTTGGGCCAATACACGCAGCGGTACATAAGCATCTCCGTATTCATCCACAAATACCGCTTGTGGAAGCTTAACGGTCTTGCCGGCAATCTGTGCCTGGGCGGAGCCGATTTTGAATACGAGCTGATCGCCGTATACATCGTCAGTCACCTTGATCGCCCGGTTAGGAGCATCCCACTCTACAGTGGCATCCATATCCTCTGCGATATAACGCAGTGGCACATAAGTCGTACCATTGTCCACGATTGGATAATAATAGTCATCATCCGGTGAGATCATCAGGCTCTTGGAGGTGATGGCCATCTCCTCTTTGAGCAGCTTATAGACGGATGAATTGGCATCGAAGCTTCTCAGCGTCTCACCCGGCGTAAGATCTCCCTTGGAGTAATCAATTGCGCCTGTCGTGCTGATCGGATCAGCCGTTACCGGACCGTTCACATTCCAGGTCTCGGACACCAGCTTCATCTTGATGCTCTGCAGCGGCAGATATTCATCGGCCGGAAGAGCAACATTGAAGTCGATGTTCTGTTTGCGGACATGGAAGCCGCTATCCACGAAGATATCTGCAGTCAGCTTCGTATCCTTGCCGAGAACAGTCTTAAGTTCAGGGGTCGATTCATAGAGGTTCTCCAGTTGCTTGTCATAGACCAGCAGCAGGGCATCTACAGCCAACTTGGCTGCATCATGCACTACGGTAACTACCCCTTCTTTGTCCTCCAGCGGAATATCGCCGAGACCGATGCTGTTGAGATCTTCAGCTCTGTCTTTAATCAGCGGATACATGTAATCATACAAACCGCTGATCAGGGCAGTGAAACCTTCGGTATCCTTAGACACAGATCTCAGGAAGCTCTTAAGCAATACCGGAAGCTCTTCCCCTGTAATTTCCGTATGTAGCTTCGTCAAGCTGGTTGGCTGGCCGTATACGGATTCATTAACTGATGTCACTGTGATCGCACCCGGATTCGGAAGATTCTTGATCATAAACTGGGAGGCCAGCTTAGTGAATTCCAAGGTCTTGGCAGGATCGGTTGCTTCCAGGCCAAGCAGCATTTCATTGCTCTGAAGCGGCATGTAGAACGGCTGCTTCGCGCCTTCTGCGGTGAAGACCAGGTTCTTCTGGTCCGTGAAGAGGGAGAAAGGAATCTTGAGCTCCTTGTAACCCACAACTCCCGTGGCCGAGACATTGCCGTTATCCTGAACCTTCACATGGCCGAGCGTAAGCGATAAGGAATTAATAAGATCAACAACTTCCCGGTCCTCTGCGGTGATGCCTGCAGCCGGAACAGCGCTCAGGCTCATCGTAGTGCTGGATTCAGACGATTTGACATCCAGATCCCCCAGCAATGCCTTATTGACATCGAAGCCGCCAATCGCTTGGCAGCCTGACAGAATCAGCAGCAGGGCGAGAATCGGCACCAGCCATTTGGTTCTTGCTTTCATTTTCTTCATAGCATGTCTCCTCTAGCTCATAATTTGGCAACGTACCCATCATCTCAGAGGAGCATGAATTTGTAAATACAGCACCCGGAAATGATTAACGCTCATACGCTAAATAAACTCCGCCATTCTATAAATACCCATTCTTTGAAAAAGAGAAACTTTACCAACGCAAGTATTGCTAAATGGGCCGGATAAAAGCACCACCAGACCCAGCGCGGCAGACGCTTCTTCTCCAGCAGCACCCAAAAACCCGGGGTCAGCGCAATCAGAAGGGTCGGAATGATGCTGGCCATCTGCACCAGCCAATTATAATAGAACAGATAAAAAACATTCAGTGCCAAATGAGCCAGCACCAGCACATAAGAGCGGGTATAACGGAAGATCAGCACCAGCAGCAGGCCGTAAGCGTTGTAATCGAGCGGCAGCGCATCCATCAGCAGCACAGCTACGGCGACTACCGGAAGGCCAGCCCACAGATTTGGCAGCTTATCAAGCAGGGCAAGGACTAGCGCTGAGATCAGCAGGGTGAAGACGACATTCCAGCCTCCCGGATGAATCGCCAGATTGTACGGAATCTGTGCCAGCACAGCGATGACAAGCAGCCGCCGCAGATAGCGGGGTCTGGAGGAGGTATGGATATAGCCTTGCGCCAGCGCGTAGCAGTAGATCGGGAAGGCAATTCTCCCCACATATCTCCAGGCAAGCTCCCCCGGGAAAAAGATCAGCCCAACGTGGTCAATCAGCATGGTCAGCATGGCAATAATCTGCATCTGTAGCCTCCTGTTACTATCATGAAATATAAAGCACCTTAGGTGCTATTATCCATGCCAGACCCGGATGCTGCAAGCTGCGCCGGAAGACTTGTACGACAGGCAAGCCGGAGCCGCTCCCTCTGGAGCAGTTCCGGCCCGGCTCTCTATCCTATATCATGCCTATTACGCCGTCTTCGATTTGTTATAGATATCAAAGCCTACGGCCAGCAGCAGCACCAGTCCCTTGATTCCCTGCTGCCAGTCTACGCCTAGGCCGACGAGCGACATACCGTTGTTCATAACTCCCATGACCAGACCGCCGATGATCGCGCCGACCACGGTTCCGATTCCCCCGGAGGCAGAGGCTCCGCCGATGAAGCAGGCAGCGATGGCATCCAGCTCGAAGTTCGTACCGGCCTTAGGGGTGGCTGAGTTCAGGCGTGCCGCGAAGACCAGACCGGAAAGGGCAGCGAGTACACCCATGTTGACGAATACCCAGAAGGTCACCCGTTTGGTTTTGACGCCGGAGAGGCTTGCCGCCTTCTCATTGCCGCCCAGGGCATAGATATGCCGTCCCATGGTCATGTGGTTCATGACAAAGGAGTAAATCACGATCAGCACCATCAGAATCACAAGAATGTTAGGAATCCCGTTATATTGCGCCAAAACATAGGTAAACAGGTTGATGACGATCACCAGTGCAGCGGCCTTAGCAACAGACATCCAAGCTGGCGATTGCTCGAAGCCGTACTTCACCGTGATCCGGCGGCTGCGGATTTCCTGATAGATCACCAGCAGCGACAGCAGAACGCCGATGATCAGGGTCAGCACATTCAGCGAACCCCCGCCGGCAACATCAGGAATGAACCCGGAGCTGATCTTCTGAAACGTCTTCGGAAAAGGTGCAATCGACTGCCCGTTCAGCACAATCATCGTAAGGCCCCGGAACAGCAGCATGCCCGCCAGGGTCACTATGAACGCCGGGATTTTGACATAAGCGACCCAGAAGCCCTGCCAGGCCCCGACCAGCGCGCCCATCAGCAGCGAGATCACTACGGCCAGTACCGGATTCAGCTCCATATCCACCATCATAATGGCCGACAGGGCGCCGATGAAGGCGGCTACCGAGCCAACGGATAGGTCGATATGACCGGTGATGATCACCAGCACCATCCCGATAGCCAGCACCAGTATGTAGCTGTTCTGCAGAATGAGATTGGTCACGTTCAGCGGCTTCAGCAGAATGCCGTCGGTCATAATTTGAAAGAATACCGAAATAAAGATCAAGGCAATGATCATGCCGTATTGGCGGATATTTTTTTTGAACAGTTCACTAATGGCTCCCATGCGGTGTTACCCCCTGCTTCGTGTCATGAATTTCATCAAAAGCTCCTGCGTGGCGTCCTTCCGCTCCACTTCCCCACTGATCCGCCCTTCGCACATGGTGTAGATCCGGTCGCACATCCCGATAATTTCCGGCAGCTCGGAAGAGATGACCAGCACGCCCTTCCCCTCTGCGGCAAGACTGTTGATGATGGAATAAATTTCATATTTGGCCCCGACATCGATTCCACGGGTAGGCTCATCGAGGATCAGAATGTCCGGCTGGGCGTAGATCCATTTGCTGAGCACGACCTTTTGCTGGTTGCCGCCGCTGAGATTCACGGTTTTTTGCAGGATGCTGGGGGTCTTGATATTCAGCTTCTTACGGTATTCCTCCGCGACCAGCACTTCCTCATTCTCATTAATGACGCCATGGCGGGAGAGCTTCTTCAGGCTGCTCAGTGAAATGTTCCGCTTAATATCGTCGATCAGGATCAGGCCGTAATGCTTGCGGTCCTCAGTCACGTAGGCCAATCCGCTCTCAATCGCCTGGCTGATATTGTTCAGGTGTACTTCCTTGCCGTGCATAAAAGTCTGGCCGCTGATCCGCTTGCCATAAGACTTGCCGAACACACTCATCGCCAGCTCCGTTCGCCCTGCGCCCATCAGCCCGGCAATACCGACCACCTCGCCGCGCCGGATGTGGAGATTGATCTGATCCAGCATTTTGCGGTCTGCCTGCGTCTCATGATAGACATTCCAGTCCCGGATCTCGAAGATCGTCTCGCCCAGATTCGGTGTGCGCTCAGGATAACGGTTCGTCAAATCGCGCCCGACCATGCCTTTGATAATGACATCCTCAGTAACGGCATCCCGCTTCATATCCAGGGTCTTGATGGTCTGTCCATCCCGCAGAATCGTGACGGAATCCGCTATCTTCTCGATTTCGTTCAATTTGTGGGAAATGATAATCGAGGAAATCCCCTGCTTCTTCAGCTCCAGAATGAGCAGCAGCAGGTTCTCGCTATCATCCTCATTCAGCGCCGCTGTCGGTTCGTCGAGTATGAGCAGCTTCACTTCCTTGGAGAGCGCCTTCGCGATCTCTACAAGCTGCTGCTTGCCGACACCTATCGTAGAGACTCCTGTAAACGGCGATTCCTTAAGGCCGACGGTGGTCAGCAGCGCCTTGGTCTTGACCGTCGTTTCGTTCCAGTTGATCACCCCGCGCCTGGCCTGTTCATTGCCGAGGAAGATGTTCTCCGAAATCGACAAATACGGAATCAGCGCCAGCTCCTGATGGATAATGACGATCCCCAGGCCCTCGCTGTCCTTGATATCCTTGAACTTGCATACCTGCCCCTGATACAAGATATCCCCTTCATAGGTTCCATGCGGATACACTCCGCTAAGCACCTTCATCAGCGTAGACTTGCCTGCCCCGTTCTCTCCGCAGAGGGCGTGGATCTCGCCTGCCTTCACCTGCAGATTGACTGACGAGAGCGCTTTGACGCCGGGGAATGTCTTCGTAATGCTTTTCATCTCCAAAATAATTTCACTCAAGTGCCCCTCACCCAGCTTTCCTTGTGACTGTGCAGCGGTTCTCCGGCGGCGTTCCTGCTTCACGGCTGCCGCCGGGTACCCGCTAAACCTGCGGCTCTGACGGCTATTGTCCCAGCTGCTCCTTGGTATAGTACCCGCCGTCTACCAGCACTTTATCCACGTTGCCCGCATCCACAGAGACCGGCTCCAGCAGGTAGGACGGGACGATTTTGACCCCATTGTCGTAGGTGGTGGTATCGTTGACTTCGGCTTCGGTTCCCTTCAGCACACTCTCAGTCATCTCCACCGCCTTCTTGGCCAGCTCGCGGGTATCCTTGAATACTGTCTGGGTCTGCTCTCCGGCCAGAATGGACTTCACGGAAGCCAGCTCGGCGTCCTGTCCGGTAACCACCGGAAGCTTCTTGTCGCCGGAGCCGTAGCCTATGCCCTTGAGTGAAGACAGGATACCGATGCTGATGCCATCGTAAGGAGACAAGACGGCGTCCAGATTATCGCTTGCATAGTTCGCGCTCAGCAGGTTATCCATCCGTGACTGGGCGGCAGCCCCGTCCCAGCGCAGCGTAGCTACCTTATCCATCGTAAGCTGCTTGCTGCGGACCACCAGCTTGCCGGAATCGATATACGGCTTCAGAATCGACATGGCGCCATCGAAGAAGAAATAGGCATTGTTGTCATCCGGCGATCCGCCGAACAGCTCAATATTGAATGGTCCCTTACCGTCCTTCAGGCCAAGCTTCTCTTCGATGTAGGAGCCTTGCAGCACACCCACCTTGAAATTATCGAAAGTCGCATAATAGTCTACGAATTCACTTTTTTTGATCAGACGGTCATAGGCAATCACCTTAACATTAGCGTCATGTGCCTTCTGCAGCACATCCGTTAGCGCCTCGCCGTCAATTGAAGCGATTACAATCGCGTTCACGCCTTTGGTAATCATGTTCTCAATCTGCGACACCTGATTCTCCACCACATCCTCCGCGTATTGCAGATCCGTGCCGTAGCCCAGCTTCTCGAACTCCTTGACCATGTTGTTGCCGTCATTCACCCAGCGCTCCGAAGATTTGGTCGGCATCGCAATGCCCACCTTGCCCTTGGATGTATCCCCGCCGCCGGAAGAGCTGCCGGCACTGCTGGATGAATTGCCGCTGTTTCCACATGCAGATAAGATGAGTACCAGTGTTAGCAGAAGCGTGATCATTGAATATCTTTTCATTCCTGCACTACCCCCTGAACTATTCTGTTGTCTTCCACAGGTGTTCCCGTGTGACAAATCGAGTATAGCAACCGGGAGCAGGTTCCGTATTTACACTGAGGCTACTGTTTTTGTGAAAATATAACTTTATATATGCAAAAAGGAATGCCCCCCTCGCTTATAGATAGCTGCGGAAGCATTCCCCACTATTAATCAGATCTTCTATTACTTGCGTACCTCAGCCTGCACCCCTTTACGGAACTGCAGCGGAGCCACACCGGTCTGCTTCTTGAAGGCGGCGCTGAAATAATGCTGGGTCTCATACCCCGACTGCTCCGCCACCTCGCTAATACTGAGCTCGGTTGAATGCAGAAGCTGGGCGGCCCGGCGGATACGGGTCTGGGTCAGATACGTGCCGAAGGATTCGCCCAGCTCCTGCTTGAACAGGCGGCTCAGATAGACCGGGGAGGCTTGAAGCAGGCCAGCTGTGGCCTCCAGGGTAAGCCCGTATTCGCTGTAATGCTCCTGGATATGCTGCTTCGCCCGGCGGACGAGCGGGGACAGCGGCTGCTCCTTGACCAGCGCCACCCGGCAGCTCCGGTAGGCGGCGGCCAGCTCTGTAATCTCTCCTTGGATCAGCCGGTTGCCGACTTCAACGGCGATTTTGAGATGGCTGCGCACAGCGGCCTCCACTCCGGCCAGGATGCGCTCACCGGCGGCATCCCACAGCAGGATAACAATCAGTCCGGCGGCGTCCCGGAACATCACCTTGGGATACGGGTCCAGCAGCTCGGCGGCGATATTCTCGATGGCGAACAGGAAGAGCTGCCGCTCCTTCTCCTTCATCGCCGGATGCTGGCCCTCCCACCTCCAGCGGATGATGCCGATCAGCTCCGGCCGCTGCGGCGGAAGCTTAAGGAATTGCAGCTGCTCCCTGATCTCCGCCTGGCTCAGATTGCCGTCCAGCCATTCCTGGCAGAAGCGCTCGCGCAGCAGCGGGAAGTTCTTCATCAGCTGCCGGGAGGCCTGCTCCAGATGCTGGCTCTGCTGCCGCTCGGACTCCAGCTCATCGCGGACGCCCCGCAGCACCTGCATCAATTGCTTCGGCTCCGCAGGCTTGAGAATATAATCATTCACCTGCAGCCGGATCGACTCCTGCGCATAAGCGAATTCATCATGGCCGGTAATCACAATAATCTTGCAGCCGGGCAGCGCTTCCCGCAGCCGCTTCATCAGCTCCATGCCGTGCATAATCGGCATGTTCAGATCGACTAGAGCGATATGAATGGCATGCTCCACGGCCAGCTCCAGTGCCTCCTCCCCGTCTTCTGCCTCTGCGGACACCTCCATGCCGAGGCTATCCCAGTCCACGCATTGCCGGATGCCCTCACGGATAATGCGCTCATCATCGGCAATGATTACTTTCCATTTGTCTACCATCTGCGGATCATCCTCCTCTGTCCTAGTACTTCTCAGGGTAACTCTCACGAACAACCGGATGACGCACGGTTACAAGCGTCCCCTGTCCCGGCTCGCTCTCAATCTGGATACCATACGGCTCCCCGTAGGTCAGCCTGATCCGCGCCTGCACATTCAATATGCCGTACCCGCTTCCAGCGCTGCCTGTTCCAGCCATGTCCGTCTCCGTACGCTCCAGTTCTTCTGTGCCAACGGCTTCAAGCCGCTGTCTGAGCTCCTTCAGCTTATCCGCAGACATCCCCGCGCCGTCATCGCGTACGGTAAGATACAGCTCGCAGTCCCGTTCCACGACTGCAATGTAGAGGTGTCCGGGGCCGCGCCGCTCCTTGATGCCGTGATAGATCGCGTTCTCCACCATCGGCTGCAGCAGCAGCTTAAGCACATACAGCTCCTGTAAGTGCGGCTCCACTTCAATGGAATAGGTCAGCTTAGTGCTGTAACGGACATGCTGGATTTTCAGATAGCTGACGATATGCTCCAGCTCATCGGAGAGCGGTATGATATCGCTCCCTTTGCTTAAGCCTAGCCGGAACAGTCTGGATAGGGACTGGACCACCTCGGCGATATCCTCCGCCCCCTTGCTGCGGGCCATCCAGTGAATCGTATCCAGCGTATTGTACAGAAAATGCGGTTTGATATGCGCCTGAAGACTGCGCAGCTCCGCCTCACGCTTTTGCCGCGCCTGAAGCTCGGTCAGGGATAGCAGCCGGCCAATCTGGGCCAGCATGGTATTGAAGCTGCGACCGAGCAGCCCGATCTCATCGGAACGGCTGCCCCAGTAACGGATCGTCAGATCGCCGGACTGCGCCTTGCTCATGAAGGAGGCCAGCTGGCCGATAGGACGGGAGATCGAATAGGCCAGATAGAATGAGGCGGTCATGCCCAGCATACAGACCACAAATACAAAGGTGACAACATTGAACGTAATCTCGCGGATTCCGTAAGCCGACTCATCCATCGGGAACACGCCCATCGTGGTCCAGCCGGTAAACGGCGAGGTCCGGTAGATCAGCTGAAGCTTGCGTCCGTCTACGGTCTCCGAGGTAATGCCAGAAGACTCGGTGAACAGACCTGCCGGGATGGTACGCATTAAAGGGTGCTGCGGTGCGTAAATCATCTCTCCGCGATTGTCCACCACCGTCAGATATCCGGTCTTGCCGAGCGTGACATCTCTGGCCGTCTCCGCGATCACCCGCAGCTTCAGATCCACCAGCACCACGCCCTGCACCACCTGCGTCTCAGGATTCACAATAGCCCGTACAGCCGAGACCACCTCGCTCTCCTTATAGTCCACATGGGACCTGACCGCACGGCCATACGGATGCCCGACGATCAGGAAGATCCCCTTATTCTCTACCGCCTGCTTGTACCAGCTCTCCTCCGTCAGCCGCGTACCGGAACGGGTATACATCTCATTGCTGATAAAATCACCTTCGCGGTTGACCAGCATGATGCCGGCAATCTCGGAGCTGAGTGTGGTGAAGCCCTGCAGAAATTTGCGGATATTGTATTCCGCCGATTCCCCGTTGCCTGCTGCGGGGTCCGGCTGTGCCGGAGCCGGCGACTCTCCCTTGAGGAACTTCTGGACGCCCGGATCGAACGAGATCAGGTATGTAATTTTCTGCAGATTCTCTACGTCACTCTCAATGGCGGTATTCACCTTGCGGATGAGCTGCATCGTGTTCTCAGTGCTCTGCTCCTCCACGATCCGGTCCACCGTCCAGCCAATCAACAGCCCCAGTCCAATGGAAGGCAGGATGCTAATCAGCAAAAAGTGAATAATCAGCTTATAGCGGATCGGCATATTATTCAGCTTCAGCTTCTCCATGCTCACGCCAGTCTTGCGCATCCCAGCCTCCCCCTCTGCCGCCTATTTGGCATAATAATTGTCCACATTCTGCCGCGTGACCACATCTATTCCGGTATCTACAGAATCGGGGACAGGCAGGGGCTTATTATTGGCATAGGCCTCAGGGTCAGCCTCCAGATCACGGTGCAGATGAAACAGCTCGGTCAGCGACCAATACCCCATATTCCAGGTGCCCTGGGCCATGGTTGCGGCAATCTTGCCTTCCTTCACCAGATCGAGTGTGCCTTTATCCGTATCGAAGCTGATAATCTGCGGGACCGGTCCGCTGCCAGGGGCGGCATCCACAGCTTCCGCGACCCCGATGCCGCCATTACTTTCCGTGGCAAAAATCCCGGCCAGCTGCGGATACCGCACCAGCAGCTGCTCGGCAGCCTCCCTGGACGCCACCTGATCTCCCCGCCCATCCTTGACCGCCACCAGCTTCATCTGCGGGTACTTGCTGCGGATTGTATCCGAGAAGCCGTCCGTCCGCTCCTGATGATTATGCTGATCCGGTGTGGTGATAATGGCGACCTCGCCTTTGCCCCCGGTCAGCTCAGCCATCTTATGCGCCGCCTTCGTTCCGGCATTATAATTGTCCGTTCCCAGGAACGAATACGCCTTGCTGCCCTCTGCACCCGAATCAAACAGCACCACCGGAATACCGCTCTCTACAGCCTTGTTAATCGTCGCTGTAAGCAGCTTGGAATTCACGGCTGAGATGGCAATTCCCGCCGGCTTCTTGGCGATGGTCTGCTCCAGCACCGTCATCTGTTCACTCGCGTTATGCTGGGTGGAGCCGTGATACTCGACGGATACATTAAGCTCCTCGGCGGCGTCCTCGAAGCCCTTCAGCACGCTTTTCCAGTAATCAATGCCGATCTGGAACGTGACCATCACGTATTTGTCCTCAATATTGCCGCGCAGTCCGGTAGTCTCCCACGGGTCTGCCGCATTCCCCTGCTGCTTGTAATTCAGCACGTAGAGCACGAAGATGCCGATTAGCAGCACGTAGACGAGCCAAAGTTTTTTCACATATGTAACCCCTTTCATAACAATGAATGCCGAAGGCTCACAGACCCCAGGTTCTTCCATCTATGTCCAATCTAGTCTACTGGCTTGGCAGCCATTCCGTCAATTACGTTACAGTGCCTATAGTTAAAAACTCGTTATCTGATGCGACATTTTATGTCGTACCGCTTGTTCTATACTGGACAGGTACCATCAATTCAATGAAACGAGGATTACAAGAATGTCAAAAACCAAACGCGGACGGGTACTCTGGACCCTTCCTTCCCGTGGACGCGGCACCTGCCCGGTCTGCGGGTCCACCCGAATCAAGCTGCTCTACACCAAAATAAAATCCGACAGCACAGCCCTGAAGGTCTGCAAGCGCTGTGACAAGGCGACGCAGGTTAGAGTAGACGCAGCAACTCGGTAAAATGGCGCAAGGATGCCTCCTAAGCTTCATGCTACGTGCATGGCTGCCGGACAGCATCCTTGTTTCTTGTCGGGAACGGCCGTACTGGTCTTACGAGTCATCACCAGCTATACTGGAGGCTGATAGGAAGGAGCGGGAGCCGTATGAGCCATATTCACCGGATTCAGTGGTTTGACCAGCAGATCCGCCAGCTTGCTTATCCGAACAGCAGCAAGCTGGCGGAGCAGTTTGAGATTTCCAGGCGCCAGGCCCAGCGGGATATTGAATACCTGACAGAATCCCTGCGGGCTCCGCTCCGGTATGTGGCGAAGCAGCGCGGATATATATACGAGGACAACAGCTTCGTGCTGCCTCATCTGTACATTACGGACGAGGAGCAGCGGGTGCTTAAATATCTGGCTTACCGGTATAGTCACTATGATTACGAGAATGCCCAGAGTATACGTAAAGTAGGGGGCCTGCTGGAGCGGTTCACCGAGCAGCCTCTTACGGATAGGGAGCTTAAGCTGCCTGTCTTTGAAGTGAATGCCCACCGCATACAGATGATGGAGATGCTGGAGCAGGCGATCCTGGCCCGCAGGGTGGTCCATGTTCTCTACCGGAACGGGCAGGACACTCCGCAGGAGTTGTATCTCTGCCCCCAGCAATTAAGCCGGCGGGTAGAGGAAGATTATCTGGTGGCCGCTGTGGAGGGTGACGGACGGAGTGAGTATTTCAGCCTGTCCGGCATCCGCCAGTTAACGCTGACCGGCAGGGTCTTCATACCTGGAGAGGATGACCCGGCAGCACCGGCAGAGCAGACCAGACCCTTGAAGCCATTCACGGCAAGAATCCGTATGAATGGAGTGCCTCTGGATAGCTCATGGGGTGGTTATAGGCTTCGCATGGCCGCTGAGGAGGTCTATGAGGTTGATTTTTATGATACCAGCGCGTTCATCGCACAATTGCTCCAGGCGGAGTGGAGTGCCCTCCTGTCCCCCAAATGGCTGAAGGACAAGCTCCGCAGCATCTGTGAGGCAGCAGTGAGACGGCTGGATGAACAGGAGAATGAACAGTGAGCAAGCGAACAGGCGTAATTCTTGACGTTCAGATGAAGCGTGAATCCAAATCTTTTACCGATGCGCTCTATGCCGTAGTGACTGCCGCCGGGTTATTCGAGG
The DNA here is from genome assembly GCF_037963835.1 of Paenibacillus sp. FSL H8-0332. Taxonomy (NCBI): domain Bacteria; kingdom Bacillati; phylum Bacillota; class Bacilli; order Caryophanales; family Paenibacillaceae; genus Paenibacillus; species Paenibacillus sp. FSL H8-0332. The sequence continues at coordinate 2,787,931 of NZ_CP150145.1, read as the reverse complement.
GACCGAAATTCATGCTCTCCGGGCTAAGCGGCATGGCCTTCAAATTCACCGTACACGAGAAACTCCTCCCCTTGTCCGTTACGGCTTATGGGCAGTGGGGCAGAGAGCATAGTCCAGCCGTCGATAACCTCGGCATCTTCTTCCAATATGACGGCGGGAGAACCAGACATGCTTCGTTCGGGGAGTATCAACGGATCGCTATTGACAGTGTCAAGCAGAGTCTGGACCGCGGCCGGGCCTGCATCTACTGGATACCGGAATTCGGCGTGATTCATGGTTATGATGAGGACGACCGGGTGTTCTATGTACAGGATGGCTGGTCCGGCGAGACGCAGGTTGTACTGTATGATAACTTCGGCCTTAACTTCACGCCCTTCTGGGATTGTAATTTTATAGGAGAGCACGTGAAGATTCCGCTGCAGGATGCTGTGCTGGAGTCGCTTCGGCTTGCACAGGAGGATTGGGAGACTTCTTACAAAACATTGCCCGACCTAAGCATCGCTTCAGGCCGCCTGGCCTACAGCTTCCTGATCCGGGCGCTACAGCAGGGCGAGTTCGACAGTAACGGTGCTGTCTACATCCTTGAATCCTTCCAGACATCGCGGATCGAAATCTCCGCTTATCTGCGGGAGGTTCAGTCTGTATTGCCAGGGCTGGAGGAGGTTCAGCGCTTGTATGCTGAGCTGGTGAAAGGGCTGAGGGGTCCGCTCGCAGCTGCAATCTCAGAGAATAACAGTGGCAAGCTGCTGAACCAGGAACAGCTTCCGTCCCTCTGCTCTGCTTTGAAGAAGGCCTTGGAGCTGGAGGAACGGGCGATGCAACAGGTTTCAACAATTTCAGGCCAGTATCCTGACCTGAAGCGGTCCACATTACCAAGATGGGGGGCACATACCGCACGATGAATGACTATCTTAGCAAACAAGCCTCAGGTTCTGCTGATCAGCCCCGTGTGCCGCTCTCTTCTTCTTTTGCAGATGCCATGCACCAGGTCCTGTCGGCCAAAGGCTGGTTCAGCCTGCCCGTTCATATGCTGTCCGGCATGACAGCCTTATGTTTCCGCCTGTCCGTGCACAGGCAGCTTCACCCGGATTCAGCTACAGCTTATAACTGGGCGGCTGAACATTTCGTAGCGGCAGATCTAATCGGCATTATCGCCAGCCAGGGTGCAGGCTTTAACTTCAGCCCTACCTTCCCGCTCTATCAGAAGCAGGCCGTTGCGGCAATCCGCCAATCACTTGAGCAGGGCACCGGCGTTGTTTGCTGGAAAGACCAGTTCGTGGTCATTACACGCTGTGATGATAGGCGGCAGCTCTTTTACTATAAGGAGCTGAATTCAGCCGCTGAGCACGAACTGCCTTACGAGCAGCTTGGGAGGAATGATTCACCTTATTGGTACGGCCAGATCTATGAAGGTCAGATCCAAAAGGATATGCTTCAGGTAATCCGGGAGTCCTTCATTCAGGCGGTGTACAAGGCAGAGGTTCATGATCCGATGCTGCCGGAATCGGACTATGCCTGCGGCCTTAAGGCCTATGATGCTATGCTGGAAGCGCTGGAAGACAAGACCTATGATGCTGCCGGAGCCTATAAGACGCTGGTCTTCTATGCAGGCATGAAACAGGATACGGCATCCTACGCCAGAGAAGCCAGCCTGTATTGGCCCGAGCTCGAAGGCATTGCCGAACATTATACGGCTCTAGCCGCTGTCTATAATCAAATAACGCACACTCTATGCAAGCAGACTGTACAAGCTCCAGAGGGTCCATGTTCGCTGGATGCCCAATCTCTGATGCCGCTCCTCCGGGAAGCCAAGCGCATCGAGACCGCAGCGATCCAGTCCATCCGCCTGCTGCTCCGTGAGCCGATCGAGAACCGCTTCCATGATGTGGGGCTGCGCTAAGCCCTGACGGAGTGCTCAGAACATCAGCGACTCCGCGTATTTCTCCCCTTCCAGCAAATCGTATTCGACCAGACGGTAATCATTCAGCAGCACCTGCTGTTCCGGTGTCAGCTCCTTCAGGATACCGCTGTCACCCGGCCCGATTAGCACCGTCTTGCTAAGTCCCGGAATTTCAGCCCGTACCTGCTCCAGCAGCTTGTAAAAGGCTGGAAGTGTCTGCCCGGATAACCGGAAAACTGCCGGGCCGAGAAAGGCCGGGCTAAGCGTCCCGAGCGGCTCCTTCCCGATCTCAAAGTTAGCAAGTACCAACAACTTCGTCTCATGCTTCAGCCTTGGCTCCTGATCCCAGCCTGCTGCGGTATAGATCCCGGCGCTGAGCGCAGGCAGATGATCTCCCCAGAACACCGCAATGGTGGGCCGCTTGATCTTCACCAGCTCCTGCTGGAGATAAGCCATGGCCTCGTCTGTCAGCTTGGTGTCCTGTATATAAGTCTCCAGTTCATCCTTCTGCTCCGGCAGGCCGCCCTGGACGGTGATCGTGTTCGGTCCGTTCACACCCTTGACGAATGGAAAATGATTCTGCATCGTCACCAAGTGCAGGAATGCCGGGCCCGAAGCCGCTTGTAGCTGCCGGACTGCCTCCTGTACTGACGCTTTATCCGAGACATACCCCTCTGGAGTCAGGCGGTCAGCGTCCGGCAGATCCTTCTCACTTGTGAAGCGGTCGAAGCCCAGCACCGGATAGACATGGTTCCGGTTATAGAAGGTCTCATCGAACGGATGCAACGCCAGTGCCTCATACCCTCTGTCCTTCAGAATACTGACGATCGACGGCAGGGAGGACATTTTGACGATGCGCTGTTGATAAGGAATGGTTCCATCCCCCAGAAAATACATCGACAGCCCGGTCAGGGCCTCGAACTCCACATTAGCCGTATTGCCGCCGAATTCCGGTGACAGCAAATAACCGGACGGCGTCTGACCCGCCACCCCATGGATGAACTTCAGCGGATCTTCGCTAAGCGTATATCCGGGCAGACGCGTAGGGTCGAAGAACGCCTCATTCATCATAAACAGAATGTTCGGCTGTTCCTCCGGCACGGCCTCTACCTGCACATCCGGCAATGCCGAATACTTGGCAGCTACCGCTTCAACCGCTTCGCGGCTATAGCCCTCCGGCTTGTCCATCAGGCTCTGCCGCAGATTCCCGGCGAACGCATACACGAACCCGTTCTGCGTATAATTCACCTTCTGATTCCAGAAGATGTTCTGATAGCTCATCGCTGCAACAACCGGAGATTGACCGGTGACCAGCACCAGAAACCATGCGCTGAGCCCTACAGAGATCCCTGCCAGCGTTACGCGCAAGGACAGTCTGATCCGGTTCTTCGGCAGCTTGATAATCATAACGACCAGACCGGCAACCAGCAGAACAGCGGCCCCTATAGCAAGCGGAGAGATCATCCCGCTGGTAATCTTGCTCATTCCTTCGGCATTCTTCAGCAGCATCAGATCCCACGGAAACAGCGGTTCGCCTCTCGTAGCCAGCTTCTGATCACTGGCAATCCCCAGCAGCACGAACAGCACCGAGACCACCGCCGGCCCCGCATACGCATTCGGTACAAGCACTGAACTTAAGAGCAGGATGAAGAAAATAAACAAACTTCCTGTACAATACAGCCAAGGATAAGCGCCAACCCACTTTATCGCATGAAGCACATCCATCCGAAAAGAAGCAGCCTGCAAAAACAAATTCAGCCCAAACCCTACAGCCAGCAAAATCATCAACAAATACGACAAACGCTTCGATGGCAATAACCGTGACAAGTTCATTCACTCCTAACTATTAAAGGAGTAGTATACGCCTTTAAGCTTAAAACCGCCTTAAAATTCAGTAGCCAATTGGGCACACCATCTATTTTTCTCCCATGCCACTATGATAGGGAAGGAAATGTGTGCTAGATTTTCACGCAAAAAAGAGCAGCATCCAAACATCAGACGCTGCTCTCTTCTCTCTTTTCTACTCTCATCCCAGCGGGATAGACTGAATTTGTAATATACACTCAGGGTGAAGTGGCGGAAGAGAAGTTTGAACTGGAGGAGCGATAGCGTTCGCCTGAAAGCTTTCCGTAGGAAAGCTCGCTTCGGAAGCATAGGCTAGGTTTGTATTTCTACTGCGAACAGCAGTTTATATCAGGAAATACAAACCTAACAGCGGCCGGAAGTCAAACCTTCTTTGCAGCCACGGATAACCCCTGAGAGGGTTTTACCGCTTCAAGACCCCCTACTTCACGTATATCCGGCTGCTCTCCTCCCAATATTCCCCAGGCTCCAGCCCGAACAAGCCGATGTCATCAGCAGGCAGATCCACCTTCGGGGCGTTCACCAGGTTGATCTGCGGCTCTGGGCAGAAGAAGCCTTCGGTTGCACCGTTGTTCCAGATCATCCATTGCTTATACGAGGTGCCTACATCATACACCAGCGTAACCCCAGCCTTACTGTCGGTTAGCTCCATCCGGTTCCGTCCATTCTGTGCGGCTGCGGTGTAGTGGTTGTCCATCGACGCATAGAACGGATACAATCCTTCGCCGCGCAGAGCCACCTCATCGGCTGTCAGCTCCTGGAATTTGCCGGTTGGCAGCATCCGCTCGTTAAGCTCCCACCGTTCGCCGATAGTCAGCTTAACGCGGTAATCCTGCGCGCTGCTGCCTGGGGCGAACGGAGCATTAATAGCCGTATGGAACGCCAGCAGGCATGGCATCAGCACATCGCCGTCATTGTGGACCAGCAGCTGCTGGGACAGGCCGCCTTCACCGAGCGTGTAGCGCAGCTTGACCGTGTATTTGAACGGCAGATACTGATAGGAAGGATGGTTCTCATCCACCTTGATGGCTACAGTGACGAAGCTTTCGCTTGTGCCAGTGCCGAATTCCTCTACCTCCCATGCAGCTGTATGTAGGAAGCCATGCAGATGATTACCGGTCTTGGCTTCATTGACGGGCAGATGGTAGGTCTGTCCGTTCCACGGGAACTCTCCATCCTCATAGCGGTTCGGCGGAAACAACACAGGAATGCCGTGAATGCCCGGGTTAGCCTTGAACGCTTCCATCTCCTCCGCGCCTGGCTCATGCAAGAAACGGTAACCGTTCTCAGTATCACGGAAGCAGATCAGATTCCCGCCGATGCCCGGCAGAATAGCCGCTTCATAACGGCCGGCCTTCAGCCAGATAGCGGCTTCGCCCTCATAGTGTCCTTCAAATGCTGTAATCGGTGTCATTACATTAATCCCCTTCCATATGTTCAAAATGACTCTCTCATAGATAGAGTACCACATCTGCCCGAAGGGCAACATGCCATTTTTACAGCTGCTCCACTTCGACACTCATGACATGCTCAATTTTTTTCACATCATAATAGATTTCCGTAGCGTAATCCTTGTCTGGCGCAGAAACGACCATGTCGATCATCTGCCTGCCATCCTCGAGATCCTTGATCTTCATCCGCCGGATCGTGCGGCCGGTTTTGCGCGTTTTGCGCTGGTCAGTAATGACATTCCGCTTCTCAATCTTCTGAATAACATCAGTAAGAATATAGTTCGGTTCCATAATGATTTTGATGGAGATCTCGTGCTTGTTCAGCACTTCGGGTCCGATGGCCTTGATCAGATGAGGTACAGCGTTGACCGCAAACATAAGCAGTATAACCGCGTAACCCGCCTCAACAAAAAAGCCCGCGCCGACCGCAATTCCGATACCGGATGCCGTCCAGATCAGCGCCGCCGAGGTCAGCCCGGAGATGGCATCTCCGCCTCTGCGCAGGATGACACCCGCCCCCAGAAATCCGATACCGCTGACGATCTGCGCCGCCAGACGCATCGGGTCCATGCTCGGATGCTCCGGTCCGCCGAATTTGTCATACGCATGAATGGATACCAGGGTTACCAGACAGCTGGCGATACTAATGACCATACTGGTCCGGATTCCCAGCGGTTTCTGTTTCAATTGGCGGTCAATGCCGATGAACAGCCCGAACAGCATGGCCACCAGCAGCTTAATGATGGATTCCGTATGCAACAGGTCCATATTCATAATTCATTTTCCTCCTTCCTCGCCCGTCATGGCACATAGAATCAGTATACCTGAAATGCGCTGCAATCTTTACTGAAATTTTCTGCTGCCCGATCAAAAAAAAGAAACGGACGCCTATCCCCGCTAACCGGGAACTCCAGGCAAGTACTGCCTGAGGCTCCGGCAAGGAACATCGTCCGCTTCAGAGAAGACTTCACTTATCCCATCATATGAGCGATGAGTGACTTATAGAAGGATTAGCCGTGCAGAAGCGATTCCGCTCCGTCACAGTAGATTTCTGTGCCCGTGATGTGATCCGAATCCTCAGAAGCGAGGAACAGCGCCAGCTTGGCCACCTGATCCGGACGCCCCGGCCCCTTCTCCAGCGGCTGCCCGCCATCCGGGAATTCCACTGCAATCTGCACTTCCTTAAGATCATCCGAAGGATAGGTATTATCATCTATATTCGTGGTAATCGCACCCGGACAGATAGCGTTTACACGAATCTTATACTGGGCCAGCTCAAGCGCAGCCATCTTCATAAAAGCCACCTGGCCCGCCTTGGTCGTACTATATGCGGAGAATCCGACATTGGAGAATACCCGGTTGCCGTTGATCGAGCTGTTGATCAGAATGCTGCCGCCCTTCTCCTTAAGATGGGGAATCGCATATTTGACGGTGGCGAAGGTGCCCCGCAGATTAATCTGAATCGTCTGATCCCAGGACTCGATGTCCATCGTCTCAATCGGTGTCATGGCCCCGTTGATCCCGGCATTGGCGAAGACCACATCCAGCTGTCCCCACTTCTGGACAACCTGCTTCACAGCATGCTCCACCTGCGGCGGATCAGCGATATCGCATTCAAACACTGCAGCTTCCCCGCCCTCCTGCCGGATCTGAGCGGCCACCTTCTCCGCATTCTCCACCGTCCGGTCCAGAAGTGCCACCTTGGCCCCGCTTCTGGCGAACTCCAGCACAGATGCCCTGCCGATGCCCGAGCCGCCTCCTGTAACGATCGCTACCTTGCCTTCCAGTTTCTTCGCATTCATATGTGTAGTCGCCTCCATTGGTGTTTGATGTTCAAGTCAAGTTCTTTCCCTTAACTTTACCTCTCATACCTGGAAATGAATCGGACCATAGTGCCTGAAATGGCAAAAAGCTCGACCCGCTGCCGGACAAACCGGCTGCAGATCAAGCCTTAAACGCTAAAGAATGATGATCCCGAATCAGCCCAGCATCATCCGGTCGTCAGCCAGCTTATGGCCGCTGATCGCTTCGAATTCGCCAAGCAGACGCTCTACCGTCAGATCCTTCTTGCGCGTCTCATCGAAATCAAGGATGATTGAACCCTTATCCATCATGATGAGCCGGTTGCCCAGCCGGATCGCCTGATCCATATTATGAGTAACCATCAGCGTAGTCAGCTTCATCTCACGGACAATGGATTCCGTAAGGGTGGTGATCAATTCCGCGCGCGAAGGGTCCAGCGCAGCCGTATGCTCATCCAGCAGCAGAATCTGCGGCTGGGTGAAGGTCGCCATCAGCAGGCTCAGCGCCTGCCGCTCGCCTCCTGAGAGCAGCCCCACCTTCGCCCGTAGCCGGTCCTCGAGGCCGATGCCCAGGCGGCTGAGCTGTTCGCGGAACAGCGTACGTCTCTGCGCATTGACACCCAGGGACAGCCTGCGGGGCTTGCCCCGCTTGTAGGCCATGGCCAGATTCTCCTCAATCGTCATATGCGGGGCAGTCCCGGCCATCGGGTCCTGGAAGACCCGGCCGATCCAGCGTGCGCGCTGGTATTCCGCCAGATGGCTGATCGAGCTGCCCTCAATACGCGCTTCCCCCAGATCGGGCTTCATCACGCCTGAGATAATATTCATCAGTGTAGATTTGCCGGCACCGTTACTGCCGATAATCGTTACGAAATCCCCGGCGTTCAGTTCAAGATCAATCCCCAGCAGCGCGACCTTCTCATCCGGCGAGCCGGGGTTGAATAGCTTACATACATTATCAAGCTTCAGCATTGGCCGCCCCTCCTCTCTGCTTGCTGCGCTGAGCCAGCTCAGCAAGCTCTGCGGTCCGTCTGCGGGCCGTGCTCTTCTGCTTCACATACCGCTGAACCGACGGGAAGACGAGCGCAATAATGACGATAATTGCGGTAATCAGCTTGAGGTCGGAAGCCTTGAGCCAAGATACCCGGAGTGCCAGAGCGACAACGATCCGGTACACGATGGAGCCGAGCAGCACAGCCAGTGTCGCCCGGAAGACGTTCTTCGCACCGAAGATTGCCTCACCGATAATTACCGACGCGAGTCCGATGACAATCATCCCGATCCCCATTGAGGCATCGGCGAAGGTAGAATACTGGGCGATGAATGCACCCGAGAGCGCCACCAGCCCGTTCGACAGGCTGATCCCCAGAATGGTTGTTGTATCCGTGTTCACTCCGAAGCTGCGGATCATCCGCGAGTTGTCGCCGGTGGCCCGCAGGGCCAGTCCCAGATCGGTGCGCAGGAACAGATCCATCAGGATTTTGACCAGCACGACGATAAAAGGCATGACCAGCAGCGGATTCATGGAGCTGAATAACGTATCCTCTCCCATTAAGGAGACATTCGGCTTCACCAGAATCCGCAGATTGATCGAATAAAGGGCAATCATCATCAGTATGCCGGACAACAGCCCGTTGATTTTACCTTTGGTATGAAGCAGACCGGTACACATCCCTGCCGCCATTCCGCCGAGCAGTGCACACAGGGTCGCCAGCAACGGAGAATAACCGCTGTTGATCATCACTGCGGCAATCGCGCCGCCTGTGGTGAAACTTCCATCCACCGTCAGATCGGGAAAATCCAGAATACGGAAGGTAATATAGACCCCAAGTGCCATGAATGCGTAGAGCAGGCCCATTTCCAGAGCCCCGATTAATGAATTATACATTGCTGACTTCCTCCCTCAAGCGGCAAAGGGCGCCCATCTAGGACGCACCCTGTTTATGAACTCTGTAGATTATTGAATAATATTATTGCCCGGATCAGCCACTTCAGCCTTCATGGCATCGGTTACTTCAATTCCCTGTGCTGCCGCCGCCTTGAGGTTAAGCACCAGGTCCAGCTTCTCCTGCATGGTTACTTTCATATCACCGGGACTTTTTCCGTTCTTAAGCACTTCTACCGCCATTTGGCCGACCTGATAGCCATGATCATAGTATTTGAAGCCTACCGTAGCAAAAGCACCCTTCTCCACCGTATCGCGGTCTGCCGAGAAGAACGGAAGCTTGTTGTCGTTAGCCGTCTGGATGATGGTGTCTACCCCGCTGACAACGGAGTTATCGAGCGTAATGTACAGCGCGTCTGCACGCCCTACAAGCGATTCTGCTGCCTGCTTCACTTCCGAAGTATTGGTAATCGCCGCCTTCACCAGCTCGATCCCGTGCTTGTCCAGCTCACCCTTGGCGAGATCAGCCATAACTACAGCGTTAGGCTCTCCTTCATTAATGACCAGGCCCAGCTTCTTCACCTTGGGGAACTGCGTCGCTATGAAGTTCATTAGGCGGGTAATCGACTCCGGATTGGTATCCGATGCGCCGGACACATTACCTCCGGGATGCTCCAGATCGCTGACAATCTTGGCATCGATAGGGTCGGTTACTGCTGCGAACAGAATCGGAGTGTCCTTTACTTTCTGTACGACTGCCTGAGCCGAAGGTGTAGCAATCCCCAGCACCAGATCGTTCTTGTCGCCGGCAATCTTCTGGGCAATCGACAGGTTGTTGGCCTGATCCGCCTGAGCGTTCTGAAGATCCACCTTCAGATTCTCCCCTTCAACAATCCCTGCATCCTTCAGTGCAGCCAGGAATCCCTCACGGGTAGCGTCCAGTGACGGATGCTCAACATATTGCGAGATGGCAATCTTGTAGGACTTGGCGTCGCCGGAGCCTGCACCCGAGGCAGGAGCTTCCGTCGCTGCGGCCGGGGCATTCCCGGTGCCCGCGTCATTCTTCACTGCGGCATTATTGTTCCCGCAACCGGCAGCTACGAGCATCAAGGCCATACTAAGTCCCATCCAAATCTTCTTCGTCTTCATCAGATAACCCCTCTTCTTGTACGGGTTCAGCGCGAGAACCTGGGCTAGCGGTCCAGCATTATCGCTTTCATCTTTAAAAGCATTAAAGCGAAGGCCCGCACCCTGCCCCCATCCGCTCCCCGAATCTATTAAACATATATTATATGTAGGTTGATTTCCCGTCAATCATTTAAGTGAGGTCCATATTTTACAAAATAAGCACAATGAGTGTGTCCTCGCTTCAACAATCTACGGTTTCTCTTGACATTGTTTGCTAAAGCCTGCAGTACATAAAAAAAGCGGCTCTGCACAAACTTACCTTAAAGTTTGAAGATGGAGCGTGCCCAATGCCAATAATCAATCTGAGTACAAGCAAAATCATCCTATCCTCCGCCATCCTAGTTACCGCCATTGCCGGAACAACCGCCTGTAGCTACAATACCAGTAAGGACAACACTCCCAAGGTTAACTCCCTGACGCCGTCCGGAACGTTTGCAGGCAGCTACTATGAGAAGAATTCCTATGCCGACAAGGAAGGCAAGTACTGGATTCCGCTCAAGCCGGCAGCGGCCTCCATCGGCTACAGAATGAAGGACGATACAGCAAGCGGCGGATATATTAAGCTAGGCTATAGTGATGTCATGTACATGCTGCGGCCGGATTCCAGCCAGGTGTTCTCATTGGGCCAGCACATCACCCTTCCCGATGTTCCCATCCGCCGTGAGGGTCAAATCTATATCACGCCCACCGCCTTGTCCAAGCTGCTGCAGACTGAGGTCGGCTGGAATCCCGGCACCGGCGAGATTAACATCGCCACCCCTTCCGACAGGGAGAGCACAGAGAACTCCGGCAAGGTGGAAGCTGCGAAGCCGCTGCGGATTCAGAGTGTATCGAATGTGGACACGGGCGAGCTGGTCTCTTATGCCAAAAAATTTCTCGGTGTACCTTACGATTTCGGCGCCGGTTCCTATGAAGAGACCAAGCGCTTCGACTGCTCGTCCTTTACACGCCATGTCTTTCAGAAATTCGGGGTAGATCTGCCCCGGCTGGCCAAAGATCAGGACAATATCGGCAGACGGGTATCACGCAGTTCGCTGGAGCCCGGCGATCTGATCTTCTTCACCGTACCCGGACGTTTCGAGAGCGACGCGGTTCCCGGTCATGTCGGTATCTACATCGGCGGCGGGAATTTCATTCACACCTGGGGTGACCCCGGCGTGCAGATCAGTGAGTTGGACAGCGGGTACTGGAGCAACGTTATTCTGCACATGCAGCGCGTGCTGTAGACCGGGAAATAATAAATGCAAGGAAGACTGCCCGGGCTCGCTCACTTAGCGACCGGTCCGCTTCCTTGCATTTTTTTGCTGCAAATCATTGTTATTCCAAAGGTTACTCCCAGCTCTTCATACGCCCGCTCAGGCGGAGAACCAGCTTGACCAGCTCCACAATGACCACGATGGACAGCGCAGCGCCGCAGACAATACCCCACTGCAAGCCGTTTAGATGCTCCACGCCGAACCATTCATTCAGTCCCGGAATGATGATCACCAGCACCAGCAGAAGGCCGGAGATCACCGATGCGCCCAGCATATAGCGGTTGCTGAACACGCCGATCTGGAACAGTGACTTCGTATTCGATCTGACGTTGAACGCATGGGTAAGCTGCAGCAGTCCCAGGGTGGCGAATGCCATCGTGACCGCAATTCCTTCATCATAATGCGTATGTGCCCAGTAATAGACCATGAGCGTCAGCCCGGCCTCCAGCAGGCCCTGATAGATAATTGAGATCCCCACACCATCTGCAAAAATACTGCTGCTGGACTTACGCGGCTGCTTCGCCATTACATCACCGTCCGCTTTTTCCAGCCCCAGGGCAAGTGCCGGAAGGGTATCCGTCACCAGATTGATCCAGAGAATATGAATGGGCTCCAGAATCCTCCAGCCGATCAGCGTGGCGATGAACAGGGTGACCACTTCCCCCAGATTCGCCGACAGCAGGAACTGGATGGATTTGCGGATGTTGCTGTATACCTTCCGCCCTTCCTCCACCGCCACCACAATGGTTGTGAAGTTATCATCGGCCAGCACCATATCGGATACGCCCTTGGCAACATCCGTCCCGGTAATCCCCATGCCCACTCCGATATCGGCAGATTTCAGGGCCGGGGCGTCATTTACGCCGTCTCCGGTCATGGCGACAATCTTGCCTTTATTCCTCCAGGCCTTAACGATCCGCACCTTATGCTCTGGCGAGACCCGGGCGTACACGGAATAATCAGCCACCCTTGTTGCAAAATCCTCCTCGCTGATTCGATCCAGCTCGCGGCCGGTCAGCACTGCCTGGTCATCCTCGATGATCCCAAGCCGCTTGGCAATCGCAGCAGCCGTGTCCCGGTGGTCCCCGGTGATCATCACCGGCCGGATGCCCGCCCGTCTGCAGACCGCCACAGCATCCCGGACCTCCTCGCGCGGCGGATCGATCATTCCGGTCAGCCCCACGAACACCAGCGCCTGCTCTGTCACCTCAGGCGAAGGCGCTGCCGGCAGCGAAGCCTCATCCCGGTAGGCAAAGGCCAATACCCGCAGGGCTTCATCAGCCAGCTCCTTGTTGCTCGCGGTAATGCGGCGGGTATGCTCCTCCGTCAGAGGTACAGCTACACCGTCCTCATAGATGTGACTGCATTTCGAGACCAGCACATCCGGTGCTCCTTTGGTCAGAACCCGGAACTGCCCGTTATCCAGCTTATGGATTGTAGTCATCAGCTTGCGGTCGGAATCGAACGGCAGCTCACCCACACGCGGATAACGCTGCTCCAGCTCCCGCTTATGTGTCCCTATGCTAAGCGCATAGTCTACTAACGCCGTTTCTGTGGGATCGCCAAGGATCGCTTTGCCGCTTCTCGTCCCGCTGCCCTGGACTGGCTTCTCCGGCGAAGACTCACCTGCTGCGCCCCCGCTGTCATCAATGCTGGAATCGTTGCACAGGGTCATCGCCTGCAGCAGCAGTTCACCGCCCGGTATTTCACTCAGCCCGGCGTCCGCCTCCACCGTCTCCCCGCCCACGTACAGCTTTTCGACTGTCATTTTGTTCAGGGTGAGGGTCCCAGTTTTGTCCGAGCAAATGATCTCCGTACTGCCCAGTGTCTCCACCGCAGGCAGCTTGCGGATAATCGCCTTGCGCTTCGCCATCCGCTGGACCCCGAGGGCCAGAATGATCGTCACGATGGCGGGCAATCCTTCCGGAATGGCCGCTACCGCAAGCGAGATGGAGGTCAGCAGCATATCGAGCAGCTCACGCCCTTCCAGCCAGCCAACGATGAAGATCACTACACAGACACCCAGAATAATGAAGGTGAAATACTTGCCGAGCTCATCCAGCTTTTTCTGCAGCGGGGTGATTTCATTCTCGGCCTCCGAGATAAATCCGGCGATCCGGCCCACCTCTGTGTCCATGCCCGTAGCCGTGACCACTCCCACACCCCGCCCGTAAGTGACGCTGCTGCTCATATAAGCCATATTTGTCCGGTCGCCGATTACCAGGTCTGAGCCCTCCAGCACTCCCGCCTGCTTCTCCGAAGGCAGGGATTCACCGGTCAGTGCAGCCTCCTCGGTCTTCAGCGAAGCCGCTTCCAGCAGCCGGACATCCGCAGGCACCACATTGCCCGCTTCCAGCAGCACCAGATCGCCCGGCACCAGCTCCTCGCTTTTGATCTCGGTGACCTGTCCGCCCCGCCGGACTCTGGCTTGTGGGGAAGACATGCTTTTGAGCGCCTCCAGCGCCTGCTCCGCCTTGTTCTCCTGGATCACACCCAGCACAGCGTTCAGAATGACGACCAGCAGAATGATGACCGTATCCGTCCACTCCCCGAGAATTCCTGACAGTACCGCAGCAGCCAGCAAAATGAAGATCATCACATTCTTGAACTGCTCGATAAATTTGGCCAACAGCGTTTTGGGCTTGGCTTCCTGCAGCACATTTTTGCCGTAACGCTCCAGCCGCTGTACCGCTTGCTCTGCACTGAGCCCTTCTTTCCGGCTCTCCAGCAGCTTCAGCACTTCCTCGGAATCCAGCGTGTGGTAGGCCGTGCTCTCCTGGCTCTTTCTTTTGGCAGCATCCGAATTCAAGCCATCAGCTCCTTAGTGATCTATTCTGTGCAACATATCCATATATGGAGTTTTACCCAAAAATAGCCGGAGAATTCTGATAACCTATGTACATTCATGTAAAATTGCAGCGGAGGCAGCTCCGTTTGCTTGAAGAATCATCGGCTGCCGCCGCTATCCCTCTGCATCCCTGCCCGCACGAACCCTTTGAACCGGCTGCCCTGGTATGACAGCTCCCCCCGGTCCCCCTCTACAATCATGGCATACGCCCTCGGCTTCACTTCAAGCTCTCTGCGGCTGCCATTATGGAATTCAAAGGTCACATAATAACTCGTATGCGTCCCCATATGCCCTCTTCCGCCCCACACCTCTGAACGTTTGGCTACTGCCGTAACGACCCTTGATTGCAGAGGACTGGTCTGGTTCGTCATCCAGGTCTTGAGCCCTCTCCAAATAGTGTAAGCAACAAAGCCTGCAATCAACAGCAGAATAAGCTTTAACAAGAACGGCCCCTCCGTGAAAAATCCACTCTGGCTGCTGGCAACTGCCGGGTACAAACCGTTAAATATGCCTGCATTATGCAAATTAACCGCTCCTTCCGATAATTTTTTCACAAAAAGTTCAATTTACTAGAGAATACGCAGCGTAGCAGCTCCGGTTTCGTTATTCCGCAGTCGCACGCCTTGAAATAATAGCGTATTATATTTGGCCCTGCTTAGATCCTATGATATGCTTTAACAACAATGTACAAAAAAGAGGGTGTTCTCATGAGGAGAGATTGGACGCGTCTGACGCTGCTGGATCTGCTGAAGGCTGTGTTCCTTCCGGTGCTGCTGCTGATTCCGCTGAAATATAATTCACATTTCACAGGAGTACGGCTGTACGCTGAATGAAGCTGCAAGCGCCGTGATTCGCAACACAAATTCCGGTTTCCTGCTGAAAGGAGGAAATCTTATGAAAGTCAGATATAGAAACGCTGCACCCTTACGTTATTCCAAGACCTTGCGTCTGCTGTCCATTGTAGGCGGAGGATTACTTGCAGCCGTTGGTCTGGAGCTATTCCTGATGCCGCATAAGCTGCTTCCGGGCGGCATTGCCGGATTATCCGCCCTGCTGTCCCATGTGACAGAAATGCGGCTTGGATTATTCCTGTTCCTGTTTAACCTTCCGTTTATTCTGATGTCGCGCAGGCAGATTAATCTCCGCTTTGCCTTATATACGATGCTTGGCCTGATTTGTCTGACGGCAGGGTCTCTGGCCTTGCACCATTTCCCGGCAGCAATCAGCGAGCCACTGCCCGCGGCTATTGCCGGGGGGCTATGTCTCGGGTTCGGCCTGGGCATCTCTGTACGCTTCGGAGGGCTGACCGCAGGAAGCGAGAAGCAGAGCGTCCGGCTGCTGAATGGAGGGCCGCCCAAATCGGCTGAGATGCCGATCATGCTGTTCAATATGCTCATCCTGCTCTACGGCGGATCATTATTCGGCTGGGATCAGGCGATGTACAGTATCATTGCGTATCTGCTTGCCTTTGAAGCGCTGCGGTTCTCCTTAAGGGACCTCTCGCTCACGCAGGCAGTCTTTATTACCAGCAGCAAATGCGAGGAGATCCGCCGCAAGCTCCAGCAGTCGCTGGACCGCGAGGTGAAGCTCGTAAGATCCACAGGACCGGAGGGCGAGCCTGGTACGGTCTTCTGCCTGGCCAGCAGGCTGGAGGAAGAACAGCTCGCCTCTATCGTGCATGACTGTGATCAGGATAGCAAGATTGTGATCAATGCCGCGCGGAACAACCGGATCTCAGCGCTTTTCCGCAATAAGCCGCCGGGCTGACCAGCAATTCGTCCTATTGTGAACTCAAGTAACTAACCCAAAAAGCGTTCCCGTAAGTTACTTACGGGAACGCTTTTTGGGTTGCAAGCCTATCGGAGGATACTGAATTCTGCTATTTGTCAGCGGAACATCCCCCATAAGCGGATTAAGTGAAACGTATTGCCGGGGTCGATCTTTTGGGCAATGACGAACTTCACAATTTGTTCTTCCTGTGCAGACGTCAGCTTCTCATGCATCACAGACGACGCATTATGCACTAGCTTGCGCACGACTGCTGTATCCTGGAGTTCCTGTTTGGAGATACCGGTGATCATATTCTTAACGCGTTCCTTGACCGCCGGATTCTTCATCTTCAGCTTGATGCGATCCACCAGCTGGGGACTGATTCCATATTGCTGATAACCCAAGCGCAGCACCTCCTGTCATATCCAATCATTCACAGTATATGAGGGCAGGTGCCCAGATGTGCCTGTTCAGTCAATTAAATCCCCCTGGAAAATTTGTTCCTGCTGCAAATACCCGCGCAGCGGCGCAACATCCGCCGAGGTCCAGAATGAAGCCTCCCGCAGCAGCTCAGCGGCATCATCGCGCGCCAGCTCCAGCGTCTCGAAGTCAGCCGTCATATCCGCCAGCCGGAATTCCGGCAGGCCGCTCTGCTTTGTCCCGAAGAAATCCCCCGGTCCCCGCAGCTCCAGATCCCGCCGTGATACCTCGAACCCGTCATCGGTATCTGTCATCGCAGTCATCCGCTCGCGCCCGATCTCCGACTTAGGATCAGCCATCAGCACACAGTAGGAAGCATGCTCCCCTCTGCCGACCCGGCCGCGCAGCTGATGCAGCTGAGACAGCCCGAAGCGGTCAGCGTCCATGATGATCATCAGCGTGGCATTCGGGACATCGACACCGACCTCTACGACCGTTGTAGACACCAGGAGCTGCAATTCATTGCTGTAGAAGCTCCGCATCACCTCGTCCTTCTCGGACGGCGTCATTCTCCCGTGAAGCAAGCCCACCTTATAATTCGGAAAAGCCTGTGACATCTGCACATGCAGATCAATCGCATTCTGCACATCCAGTTTCTCCGACTCTTCAATCAGCGGACAGATCAGGTAGGCTTGCCGACCCTGCTCAATCTCACGGCTGATCAGGTTCATCACCCGCTCCATCAGATCCGGCTTCACCCAATAGGTGGTGATCGGCACACGCCCCTTTGGCCGTTCGGACAGCGTAGACACATCCATATCGCCGAAGACGGTGATCGCCAGCGTCCGTGGGATCGGGGTAGCTGTCATGGTCAGCACATCCGGGTTGTACCCTTTGCGCCGCAGGACACTGCGCTGGTTCACCCCGAAGCGGTGCTGCTCATCCGTAACCACAAGCCCCAGACTGCGGAAGAAGACATCCTCCTGGATCAGCGCATGGGTTCCGACAATCACATCCAGCACTCCCATCTGCAGGGAGGCGAGCAGATCCTTCCGTTTCCGGCCGGTTACGCTCCCGGTCAGCAGGCCCACGGTAATGCCGAAGGGCTCGAACATCCTCGTGAGCGAACGCATATGCTGCTCTGCCAGGATTTCAGTCGGCACCATCAGCGCACCCTGAAATCCGGATCTTACAGTCGCGTAGAGCGCAATCGCTGCGAGTACGGTTTTGCCGGAGCCCACATCGCCTTGAAGCAATCGGTTCATGCAATATCCTGAACGCATATCCTGCAGAATCTCCAGCTCCACATGCTTCTGGGCATCGGTCAGCTCGAAGGGCAGGCTCCGCACGAATTGCCTCACTGTTGCATTGTCCACGGTATGAACCACACCGTCCATCCGGCCACGGTTCAGCACGCGGAAGGCTTGTACCTTCAGCTGGAACAGGAACAGCTCCTCATACACCATCCGGCGTCTTCCCTGCTGGCCCTCACGCGTATCCTCGGGCTGATGGATCGTGGCAATGGCCCGCTTGCGTGACATGAAATCATATTTGCGCATAATGCTCTGCGGCAGAATCTCCGGAATCAGGTCCCCATACTGCTGCAGAGCCTGGCCAATAATTCGGCGAATCCAGGACTGCGTAATCTTGCCCCCGATTGAGTATACCGGTTGCAGCGTTCCTGTCTTGCCTTCCCCGCGGTCCGGGAACTCATAGTTGGTCACCGTAATCTGATTGCGCTTCTGGTCCCACTTCCCCGTCAGCACCACTTCACGGCCGACAGTCAATTGTTCACGCGCATAATGCTGGTTGAACCACGTAGCGGTGAACATCCACGGCTCCGCCACCATCTTGCAGCTCATGCGGGATTTGCCCCCGAAGCGCTGGAGCACCGGAATACCGATGACCTTGGCTACCACGGTCGCCTTATCGCCATGCTTGACCTCACTTAGAGATTTCGGCCGGAAATCCTCATACCGGAAAGGGTAATACTCCAGCAAATCCTTCACAGTAAAAACGGCAAAGGCGTGAAGCTCACTTTGCTTTTGAGCGCTCACGCCAGTTATTTGTTTCACTTCAATTGAATCCAAAGTAAGCACCATGTTCATCCCCTATACTTAGGCGGGCCAGATGAATACGGCTAAGGTTCCATTCCCGACATGGCTGCCCACAACAGGGCCGACATTGGTCAGAACCTTCTCTTTCAAGGTGAAATGTCCGGCTAATTCCCGCAGGAATTCTTCGCCGGAAGCCGGTTCAGCCGTATGACCCACGGCCACATGTATTGTATTCACACCCGGCAGATCTGCCTTGAACAGCTCGATCATGCGGGCGACTGCCTTCTTGCGCCCTCTGACCTTTTCTACCGCATAGATAATGCCTTCTGCATCAATGGACAGGATCGGCTTGATATTGAGCAGCGTGCCCAAGATGGCCGATGCCTTGCCGATTCTTCCGCCCTTTTGCAGATATTCCAGTGTATCCACGAGAAAATACAGCTTGCGGGATTGGCGCAGACTCTCCACCTGCGCCAGAATCTCCGCAGGAGCATGCCCCTGCTCCGCCAGCCTGGCGGCTTCCACAACCATGAACCCGAAGCCGTAGGAGGCGGAGAGGCTATCTACAACGGTGATAGCTTCGCCTTCCTCTTCCAGCATGGACTTGGCCATGACAGCAGACTGATAGGTGCCGCTTAAGCCTGAGGAGATATGGAAGGACAGGATTGAGCTGCCCGGATGCTGCTCCAATATACGATGGTACACATTCATATATTCTACAGGAGACGGCTGCGAAGTGGTCGGCAATTGTTGCGAGCGGGGAAGACGCTCGTAGAACTGTTCCGGAGTCATATCCACGTTATCCCGGAATGCCTCTTCGCCGAACATCAGCGTCAGCGGAACGACTTCAATGCCGTATTGCGCCGCCAACGCAGGCGGGATATCGGAAGTGCTGTCGGTAACGATTACGGTACGATTCATAATGTTCCTCCCCATACTGTGATATAGCTGATCCACTATGCCTGCTTAATGCTTAAGCCCTAAGAGGTCTATGGCTCCACTGAGAAAAGATAATAGTACAGCGGCTGGCCGCCTTCATGAATCTCAACCTCAACCTGCGGGTACGTCTCTTCCAGCCAGCTTCCAAGAGCATCCGTAATGTCCGCCCCGGTGTCTGCGCCGGTCAGCACAGTAACGATCTCGTCACCATTCACCAGCATGCTGGACAGCAGCTGCTTGCTGACAGTGAGCAAATCATCAGCAGCAGCGACAATCTTGGAGCTCTCAATGCCGATATACTGCCCGGATTTGATCTCCAGATCCTCAATCACAGTATCCCGTACAGCATTGGTAATCTGTCCGGACTTGACCTGGGCGATAGCCTCCAGCATATTGCTGGTGTTGGTATCGACCGCATCCTCTTCCTGGAAGGCAAAGGCTGCCGAGATTCCCTGTGGAATACTCTTGCTCGGAATCACTGTAATCTCACGTTCGCCCTCGAGCAGCTCCTTGGCCTGCTGGGCAGCCAGGACAATGTTGGAGTTATTCGGCAGAATGTAGATATGCTTCGCGGAAATCGAAGAGATCGCATTCACGAAATCCTCTGTGCTGGGATTCATCGTCTGGCCGCCGGCCAGGATTGCATCGACGCCCAGGCTGCGGAAGATATCCGAGATTCCGTCTCCCGAGGAGACCGCAATGAAGCCGTACGGCGCCAGATCATCCGCAGGAGGAACCGCCGGCGCCTGCACGCTGGCCTTCTCTTCCGGGATATCGGCGAAGACATCCGGCATTGGCGCGATGTCCATACCGGCCGTCAACAGGTCGCGGTGCTGCTCGCGCATGTTAAGGATGTGAATCTGGGTGATCTCCCCGTGGACGAGCGCCAGGTTCAGCACCTCTCCGGGTGTCTTGGAATGTACATGCACCTTGATCGTCTCATCATCCGAGATGACGATAATTGAATCCCCGTTGACTGATAACGCTTTCCGAAAAGCTTCCTCATCAAAATCCGCTTTTACGGCTGCGCCAAGCTGACGGTTAATGAAAAATTCCATATCATATAAAAATTCAATGTCTTCCGTATGGAGCTGTGATTGCGCGGAAGACTGTACGGAGGACAAGGCATTCTCAGGTTTGGTCAACACGGGTGCCGGTACGGATACCGGAGCCGTGGCTTGTCCTTGCACAGAAGTCTGTACCGGCGAAGCGGCTGATCCGCTAGTCAGATGCTGGTGGAAGCCTTCATAGATATAGACCAGACCCTGCCCCCCCGAATCCACTACGCCCACCTGCTTCAGCACAGGCAGAAGCTCAGGCGTATGCGCCAAGGCTTCCTTGGCTTTGGCCAGGACTTCGGTCATCAGCTCGGTAATATCCGTTGTGCGCCGTGCATAATACACTGCATGCCTTGCAGCTTCCTTGGCAACCGTAAGAATGGTGCCTTCAACCGGCTTCACCACTGCCTTATAGGCAGTATCTACCCCGGTCTGCAGGGCAGCAGCGAACTGCTGTGTATTGAGTTCATCATATTGGGCCGCATAACGTCCAAGACCTCTGAACAGCTGTGACAAAATAACGCCGGAGTTCCCCCGCGCGCCCATCAGCAGTCCCTTCGACAGCACGCCCGCACATTGACCGACGGAGGCTGTATTGTTTCTCTTCAATTCGTTCGCGCCTGCGGTCATTGTCAGGTTCATGTTTGTTCCCGTATCGCCATCCGGCACCGGAAACACATTCAATGAATTGACATGTTCGGCATGCTGCTGCAGCATTTCCGCACCGGCTAGTACCATTGCGGTAAAATCTGTCCCGTTTATAGAACGCTTACTCAATGAGAATTCCCCTTCCTACCTTCATGCCTAATCAATTCGATGATCAACTGGACATAATGCACTAATTTATATTGTACTATAAGAGTCTGCAGAAATAAATGTTTTTGAATCGGTTGACGAAGCAATTTTTGCTGTGATATGATATTCAAGTATTGTTTTACGCAGGTGTAAGTAACAAGGAGGTGTAATCTATGTCCCGCACATGTACAGTAACAGGCAAGAAACCGGGCAGCGGTAACCACGTGTCTCACGCTAACAACCGCAACCGTCGCTCTTGGGGAGTTAACGTTCAGAAGGTTCGTATCTTGGTGAACGGCAAACCGAAACGCGTGTACGTCAGCACCCGTGCTTTGAAATCCGGTAAAGTTGAACGCGTCTAGTTTCCGATCATTCCCGGGCCTAGCGATATCTCATACCAAGTAGAAACGGACATGCCGTTCTTTCATAGACGGTATCCGTTTCAGCGAGAATAGAAGAGATATTATATTTGTAGCAAAAAGCACCCTTTACATACGTAAGGTGCTTTTTTTCATATTTACATGTCTGCTTCGGCCTTAACTCTTCTGAAACGTGTTCAAAATCGCTTTAACAAAACCTCCCAAGAATCTCGGCAGCTTGAACGTGTAAAATTTCATGATTAACCCTCCCATCAATTCATGCCGTGCAGAAGGAGACTATCCTGTCTTGATGAAGAATGTACCATCGATTGCAGACCTCCGCAAAAAAGGCTACATGAGATTTCTGCTCATGTAACCATATTTATGCGCCGACAACTTGGCCTATACCTTCCGTCTGCGAATGCAGCAGATTGAGGGTCTATTCGTGCATTAGTAAGTGGGCATCATCGCCTATTGCCGGACTGCACTGTCCGCTGCCTCACGGATGGCCTTGATCGCCCCTGCGCGGTCGCTGCGGCCGAAGACCGCATTGCCCGCTACAAGTATATCTGCCCCTGCTGCAGCCACCAGCGGCGCTGTAGCTTCGGCTACTCCGCCGTCCACCTCGATATGCAGGCCTTTGTGATTGGTCTCCTTAGCCCACTCCCGGAGCTGTGTAATCTTATGCAGCGTACGCGGAATGAACGCCTGCCCGCCGAAGCCCGGATTGACAGTCATAACAAGCACCATATCCACATCCTCCAGAACCTCCCGTACAGCTGCTGCCGGTGTAGCCGGATTAATGGCTACCCCCGCCATCAGGCCGAGCTCCTTGATCTGATGAATTACACGGTGCAGATGCACACAGGCTTCGGCGTGAACCGTAATTATAGAAGCGCCCGCAGCTGCAAAATCAGCAATATAGCGTTCCGGGTTCTCAATCATTAAATGTACATCGAGGGGCAGTGAAGTGTTGGATCTCACCGCTGAAACAATCGCGGGACCCAGCGTAATATTCGGCACAAAATGTCCGTCCATCACATCTACATGAATCCAGTCCGCACCGCTGGCTTCCGCTTCGGCCACCTCTGCGCCAAGCGCTGCGAAATCTGCTGACAATATGGAAGGAGCAATTTTTACCATGAGTTTAGTACCTCCGCTTTTTATCTTTCATTTCATTAAAGAATAGCTTGTAATGCTCGTAACGGCTATCCGCAATATCCCCGGACTGCAAGGCCTCTATCACCTTGCAGCCTGGTTCGTGCAGATGGCTGCAGCCGCGGAATTTGCAGTTCTCCGCATAGGAGGCGAACTCCCGGAAGCACACGGACAGCTCATCCACTCCCAGCTCCAGGAAATCCAGCTGACTGAAGCCCGGTGTGTCGGCCACAAATCCGCCGTTACCTATATCCATCAACTCAACATGGCGCGTGGTGTGGCGTCCGCGCCCGAGACGGAGGCTAATCTCCCCTGTCTCCAGCGCAAGGCCCGGTACAAGTCGGTTGAGCAGAGTGGACTTCCCTACGCCCGACTGTCCTGAGAAGACGCTGATGATTCCGGCTAGGCGCTGCTGCAGTTTATCAGCACCTGATCCGTTCAGTGAGCTTGTTACCATCACTTCATAGCCAATCTGCTCATACAGAGCTTTGACAGCTTCCGTAGCCTGCCCTTCATCATCAGCCAAATCCTGCTTCGTGAGCACAATCAGCGTCTCCAGGCCGGAATGCTCGATATGCACCAGGAACTTGTCCAGCAGATTAAGATTCATATCCGGTTCCCGCACGGAGAACAGCAGCACCGCCAGCTTAACGTTGGCCACCTGGGGGCGGATCAGCTCGGATTCACGGGGAAGCAGCTCGTCCACCATGCCCTCTCCGTTCTCGGTCAGCACATAGTTTACCCGGTCACCGACCAGAGGCGCAATTCCTTTTTTCTTCAGAATCCCGCGTCCACGGCACTGCACCGCCTGGGCTTCTGTCACGATCTGTTCATTCTTGAGTGGCTTTACATAGTAGTATCCGCTAAGTGCTTTAATTATGATTCCTTCAGGCATACATGCTGAGCCTTCCTCTCCTGATATTGCGCAAATGACCCAAGTGTGGAACCCCCGGGTCATTTCGCTGCCTCAGCAGTGCCGATATTCCCTGGCAACTCCGCTGAAGCTTATCTCTGTTATATTATTTATGGCCTTTATCCTTGCCGTGCTTGTTGTTAAGGCCCTTACCATTACCATTACTGTTGCTATTGATATTGCCCTTGCTGCGGGCAGAAGCCAGCACACTGTTATTCTGTCCGTTACCCGGAACATAACCCGTCTGGTTCGTCCCGCCTGTCCCATCACCTTCCCCGGTGTCCGGCGGAAGAATCTCAGGCTCTGCTGTCGGGTCGGGAACCGGCGTCTCAGTAGGCTGGACAGCCTCGGTAGGAGCAACCGTCGGTGCAGGCGTCTGTGTCTCCACCGGAGGAGGTTCAGGCTGCTGCACAGTGTTATTCTTGACATCCACATAAGTTATAGGGAAGGTCTCCAGGAACTCCCCGTCCCGGTATACGGATACCATACCGTCTTTGTTAGGGGCAAGCAGCATATTCACGGACAAGGTCTGGCTTTTACCAATCGTGCGGGTGCCCCACTCCTGGTTCTCGCCTCCATTGCGCGCATCTGCAAACACAATACGGATCTTGCTCTTCTTGCCGTCCGCAGCAGGTGCTACCGGAACATTAAACGTGAATTCCAGAGCTTCCGGAGGATACCCTGTGCTGATGTAGATCGTAATCTTCTCGCCTGGAGGGACCAGATCCCCTGCCTCGTAAGCCCATTGCTTCGTAACCTTACCCTTCTCGTAAATGAAACTCGGCTCTTCCTTGACCGCATCCAGCACTAGACCTACACTCTCCAGCGCAGCCTTGGCTTCCTTCTCCGTCTTCCCGATGAGATCCGGCATTTGGGTGCTTTCTTTACCTTTGCTCACGATTAGCTTGATAGTTACCGTATCAGGATCATATTCAGTGTCTGCGGCAGGCTCAGAGCTAATAACCTTGCCCTTGGCAAACTCCTCACTATAGCGTTCATCGGGTGTTGTAATTCTATCCTGGGCAATACCAAGGGCAATCAGCTCCTTGACGGCATCATCATAACTCAGGTTAGAAACATCCTTAAGTTTAGGCAATACCTTGGCGGTGCTAACCGTTAGGATAATATGAGTTCCTTCTTTGACCATCGTATTGGTCTTGCTCTGCTTCCAGACAATATTCTCTTCGAAGTTAGGATTATACGCAATCAGCGCCGGCTCCTCGGCAAACAGCCCCACAGCTTCAAGCTGTGCCTTGGCTTCCTCGAAGGTCTTGCCTGTCACCGCAGGCACCGAGACTTCATCGACCGACAACTTGGAATTGACATACCACACAATTCCGGTCATGGCGATCAGCACGACCAGTGTAAGGCTAATCCACAGCGCGGCGCGGCTTTTACGCTTCGAAGAAGCAGGCGGCGGAGCTTCCTCCATACTGCGGGTCCGCTCCTCGCCGCCACGGCTGGTTAGCCCGCGCTGCAGTGGCTTGATCGCCGGAATGATGCGCGTTCTGTCTTCATCATCATCATCCTGGAATAACATTTTGGCTTCACTGCGCCGTTCCGGCAGCAGACAGGTCTCCAGATCCTGCAGCATTTGCTTGGCGGACTGATAACGCTCCTCCGGGTTCTTGCGCATCGACTTCAGGATTACATTCTCCACGCTTTGCGGAATCAGCGGATTCAGCAGTCGCGGCTCCTCGAATTCCTCCTGCAGATGCTTCAGCGCCACACTGATCGGGCTTTCCCCCAAGAAAGGAAGCACGCCTGTAAGCATCTGATAGAGCACGATGCCAAGAGAGTAGAGGTCGGATTTCTCGCCTGTTGTTACGCCTTTGGCATGCTCCGGCGAGAAATAATGCACGGAGCCCACCACAGAACCCGTCTGGGTAATGGTAGTTGACGTAACCGCCCGGGCGATTCCGAAGTCGGTAACCTTAACCCGCCCGTTACGTCCCATCAGAATATTATGCGGTTTAATATCGCGGTGAATAATCTGGTTCATATGCGCATGATCCAGCGCATCACAGATCTGCGAGGCAATCCGCACGGATTCATCCACCTGCATCGGTGCCCGCTCTTTGATAATTTCATTCAGGTTCTTGCCTTCAATATACTCCATAACAATATAATGGACTTCATCTTCCTGGCCGACATCGTATATGCTGACTACGTTTGGATGAGATAACGATGCAGCAGATTGCGCCTCCCGCCGGAACCGGCGGATGAATTCCTCATCATGCACAAACTGATTGCGCAGTACTTTGATAGCAACATTCCGGTTAAGCAGTATATCATGGGCTCTATAGACAAGCGCCATGCCTCCTCCGCCAATCCGTTCGATGACTTGGTAACGGCCGCCCAATTCGTGACCGATCATCTTTCCCACTCCTTTGTCTCGGGCACTGCGGCCTCTCCTTGGTGTTCCAGCATAGCAACGCTTATATTATCGCTGCCCCCAGCAAGCAATGCCAGTTGAAGTAATCGCTCTGCTCTTTCTTCCAGAGATATTTCGTTAATTCCGGCTACCTTGCCCAGATGCTCCTGGCTGACATAATTACTGAGTCCGTCGCTGCACAGCAGCAAGAGCTCACCGATTGCAAGCGTAACATAAGCCAGATCCGCAGACACCACTGTATCCGTGCCCAGTGCCCTGGTGAGCACATTGCGGCGCGGATGATTATCCAGCTCCTCCAGGCTGATCTGGCCGTTCCTGAACAGCTCATTCACCAGCGTATGATCCTCGGTTAGCTGCCTGGCTTCACCGTTCTGAATCAGATAAGCCCTGCTGTCCCCGATATGGCCGATATAGCCTGCCGACCCTTTCAGCAGCGCAGCAACGATGGTAGTCCCCATATTGTGGAGCTTCTCATCGCTCTGAGCCTCACTGTGAACCGTGTTATTGGCTTCCATAATGGCGGCAGTCAGCGCCTCCTTCAGCTCTGCCTCAGGCAGATCAGGTTCCAGCTGGTCCAGAATACCCCTGACCGTCTCGAGTGCCAGCCTGCTCGCGGTATCGCCAGCCAGATGTCCCCCCATTCCGTCGGCAATAATGCCGAGGGTATAACCGTGGCGCGTAGCGCCGATCCAGACTGAATCCTCATTGACGGTACGTACCCGGCCAATGTCGCTGGCTTGAACTGTTCTGATCAAATATCCTCACCCCAACTCCATATGTTTGGCACGCAGCTGTCCGCATGCGGCCGCAATATCATGGCCTTGCTCACGGCGAATGGTAACATTCACGCCATGATCGGCCAGTATACGCTGAAATTCAAAGATATCATTGCGGGAAGTCCGGACATACTTGCGCTCAGGCACATGATTGACCGGAATCAGATTCACATGGCACAGCATCGTCTTCAGCACCCCGGCCAGCTCTTCTGCATGCTCCGGCTGATCGTTCACGCCGCCGATCAAGGCGTACTCGAAGCTGATCCGGCGGCCTGTCTTGGCCTGATAGTAGCGCAGGGACTCGATTACATCGTCGAACGGATAACGGCGGTTCACCGGCATCAGCTTGGAACGGAGCGTATCGTTAGGAGCGTGAATCGAGATCGCCAGATTAATCTGTGTATCTTCATCAGCGAATTTATAGATGTTCGGCACAATTCCGCTGGTGGACACGGTGATGTGGCGCTGGCCAATATTCAGGCCCTTCTCGTGGATCATCAGACGGAGGAATCTCATGGTTGCATCATAATTCTCGAAGGGCTCGCCTGTCCCCATAATGACAATGCTGCTGACACGTTCGCCGCGCGCATCAAGAATCTGCTGGGAACGGACAACCTGGGCAACAATCTCCCCTGCAGTCAGATCCCGCTTGAGACCACCAAGGGTAGATGCACAGAAGGTACATCCGATCCGGCAGCCTACCTGAGTCGTCACACATACACTGTTGCCGTAATTATGCTTCATAATAACTGTCTCAATCGCATGATCATCATGCAGACCGAACAGGAATTTCACCGTGCCGTCCTTGGACTCCAGCTTCGTAATCTCGGTAAGCGCCGAAATACTGAACTGGTCTACGAGTTTGGCTCTGAGTGCCTTGGACAGGTTGCTCATGGATTCGAAGTCACTGATCCGCTTCACATACAGCCAATCAAAGATCTGCCCGCCGCGAAAAGCAGGCTCTCCGTTGTCCTTGGCCCATTGCTGCAACTCTTCTAACGAAAAATCATATATTAAAGGTTTCATTGTATTTTTGCACCTGTGCTTTCATAAATTATATGCGTGTTATTTCTCATTCTTCCTATTTTAACACAAAACTCTGAGCCGGTAAAAGAAAAGCCCGCCGCGCGGAGGAATCTGCGGGCGGGTAGCTGTAATTCAGGAGCACAATCGCTATATTACAAGAGTCGTTCCAGCCGGGCAATATAGAAGCCGTCGCTGCCATAATGATGGGGAAGCAGTTGTATGCCATCACCTGCAGCAAGTGCAGTTCCTTCCAGCCGGTCCCAGACTGCTGACTTGAAGCTGACCGGGACAAAGCCGGGGTTGTGCTCCAGGAAGTCGGCGACAACCCGGCTGTTCTCCGCCTGCTCGGTAGTACAGGTGCTATAGACCAGTACGCCTCCCGGCTTCAACAGCCCCGAGACCGATTGCAGCAGCTCAAGCTGCAGCGCAGCCACGCTTGCGATATCCTCCGGCTGCTTGCGCCATTTCAAATCGGGCTTGCGGCGGATGACCCCAAGTCCCGAGCAAGGAGCATCCAGCAGAATCCGGTCATAGGATTCCGGCTGGAGGGCTGCGCCCAGCTCCAGGGCATCCCCACTTGCGGTGGTGATGCACTCCAGGCCCAAGCGGGCGGCCTGCTCGGCAATCAGCTTGGCCTTATGCTCATGCAGATCATTGGCCAGTATGGAGCCTTCGTCCCTCATCAGCTCGCCCATATGGGCGCTTTTGCCGCCGGGAGCAGCGCAGCAGTCCAGCACCTTCATCCCGGCTTCAGGAGCGACAACTTCGGCTACCAGCATGGAGCTCTCATCCTGAACGGACAGATAGCCGTCCCGGTACCAGGAGGTCAGCGCCAGATTGCCGCCGCCCCTGATGACCAGACCGGCAGGGCTCACCTTCGATTCGGCGGCATCCAGACCGGCTTCCAGCAGCTCAGCCAGCATGACTTCCCGGCTAATCATCGTTGTATTGACACGGACACTGACTGCGGGCGGCTCATTATTCGCCGCACACATGGCTTCCGCCGTATCCGGGCCATACTCCGCTGACCAGCGCTGCACCATCCATAGGGGATGGGAGTGCTCGATGGAGATCCGCTCTTCACGGCTCAGCCCCTCTGGCAATACCGGCAGATCTCCGGCGCGCAGCACACTGCGCAGCACACCGTTGACCATACCCGAGATGCCTTGATGGCCGCGTCTCTTGGAGATATTCACAGCTTCGTTAACGGCTGCATGCGAAGGCACCCGGTCCAGGTACATAATCTGGTACAGGCTTAGACGCAGCAGACTCCGCACCCAAGGCTCCAGCTTGGCAAGACCTTTGCTCACGAAGCTGCCGAGTACATAATCCAGTGTAATCATACGCGAGAGGGTTCCGTACACCAGCTCTGTAGCCAGTCCCGTATCCTCCCGGCTGAGCTCCGCTTTCTGGAGGCTGCTTCCCAGCAGCAGGTTGCTGTAGGCGCCCTGCTGCTCTACGCGGACGAGAATATCGAGGGCAACCTCACGCGCAGAAGCTGGCGCAGAGGGTTTGCCGCCGGGCTGATTCCTACCCGCTCCGCCGGGTCTGCCACCGGCAGCCGTTCTGCCTGAAGCCGCAGGCTGATTGCCGGGAGTACGCGGACGCGGTCCGCCCCCTCCCTTGCCGCCCGCGCTCAACCGAGCACCGTTCCGGGCGCAAGGGTCGCCCCTCGGCTGAAGTCGGCTGCGCTCATGGCTTTTTTGCCGGCAGGCTGAACGGTCGTAAGCCGGAGTGTCCCGTCGCCAGTCTTCACCTCAACGCCGCGTTCACTCACGGACAGCACTGTGCCCGGAGCCGCGCTGCCGCCCGGCTGTTCCTCCGCCTGCGGCTTCACCGCAGCCCACGCCTTGAAGGTCTCGCCGTTCCACAGGGTGAACGCACCCGAGAACGGCACCAGACCGCGAATCTGGTTGTATAGCTCAAGCGAGCCTCTGCTCCAGTCGATCCGCTCATCTTCACGGCTTAGATTCGGCGCATAGGTCGCTTCACTGTCATCCTGCACGACAGCTTCTACGCGGCCGGCTGCCAGGCGAGGCATCTCTGCCTTGAGCAGGTCCGCGCCCGCAACGCTTAGCTTCTCAAACACAGTACCTGAGGTATCTTCATCCTCGATCGCCACTTCAACCCGTGAGATCATATCTCCGGTGTCCAACCCTTCCGCCATGTACATCAGCGTTACACCGGTCACCTTCTCGCCATTCATGATACAGTGCTGTATCGGGGCGCCGCCACGGTATTTGGGCAGCAGCGAGCCATGGACGTTCACACATCCGTTCTTTGGCAGCTCCAGGACACTCCCCGGAAGAATCTGTCCGTATGCGGCGGTGACAATCAGATCCGGCTCATAGGCAGCCAGCTCAGCCACCGACTCCGGGCGGCGCAGCCGTTCAGGCTGAAGAACCGGCAGTCCCAGCTCCAGCGCAGCCACCTTCACCGGGGTCGGCGCCAGCGTCTTCTTGCGGCCTTGCGGCCGGTCCGGCTGAGTGACCACAGCCACTACGTCATAGCCCTCTTCCAGCAGCATCCGCAGGGATGGGACTGCAAAAGCCGGCGTTCCCATGAACACTATTCTCATTTCATTCACTCCTCAGTTTCACTGCGTTCTGCTGTGTACTCATAGACCTTCTCAGCAATGTCCGTGAACAGCACGCCATTCAGGTGATCGATCTCATGCTGAAAAGCCCGGGCCAGCAGGCCGCTTCCAGTAATCGTCACTTCCTCGCCTTCGCGGTTCAGGCCGACTACGGTCACTGTCTCCGCACGGCGGACATCCCCGTTCAGGCCGGGAATACTCAGGCAGCCTTCGGGTCCGAACTGCTCCCCCTCCATGCTGACGATCTCGGGATTGATCAGCTTGATCAATCCATTCTCTTCATCGGCATCAATTACAATCAGCCGTTTCAGAATTCCTACCTGCGGGGCTGCGAGGCCAACGCCTTCCGCGTCATACATCGTATCTGCCATATCATCGAGCAATTTTTGTACATTGGGGGTAACTTTGGTCACCATCTTCGCTTTCTTATGCAACACTTCATCCGGTTCTTTCACAATCAGCCTGATTGCCATTTACACTAACACCATCCTTGTTCTGAACATATCTAATTTCTATAGTATATGAGGGGGAGATCATAAAAACTGCCTTACCATTGTAACACGCCGGAGAATTACATCAACATCTGCGGATCGACATCAATGCTGATCTGAAGTCCCTTATCGCGGACAGAGTCCTCCAGCTCTTCTGCCACCTGGCGGGCCAGACCAATGGCATCAATCGCACCGCGCCATTTCAGAATACACTGGAACCGGTAACGGCCCTTCAGCCGCGGGAGCGGCGAAGCCACAGGCCCCAGCAGATCCAGCGCATCCGAGGAGAGCTTATCAAGGCTCCCATACCAGCGCAGCTGTCTGGCCTTGCCCTGAATGCTCAGCGCATAGTTCTCCGCAAGCTTCAGCAGCAGCGGAAGCTGCTCATGGGACAGGGTGACCAGAATAAGCCGGCAATAGGGCGGATAATGCAGCTCTTTACGGTGCTTCAGCTCGTCCCGGACGAATGAACGGTAATCATGCCCGCTGGCATGAATAATCGAATAATGCTCCGGTGTATACGACTGTACCACCACCTCACCGGGGAGCTGATGCCGCCCAGCGCGGCCGGCAACCTGCGTCAAGAGCTGGAAGGTCTTCTCCGCCGCCCGGAAATCAGGCAGATTGAGCGCAGAATCCGCAGTAATGACCCCAACCAGTGTGACATCGGGGAAGTCTAGTCCTTTGGCAACCATCTGTGTGCCCAGCAGCACATCAGCCTTCTTGTCCCTGAATTGGTTCAGGAGCTTCTCATGCGAGCCTTTCTCAGTGGTCGTGTCCACATCCATGCGTATGACCCGGATGCCGGGGAACAGCTTGCCCAGCTCCTCCTCTACCCGCTGCGTGCCAGTTCCGAAGAAGCGGATATGCTCACTCCCGCATTCCGGGCACAGCTTGGGCGCAGATTCGGCATGACCGCAGTAGTGGCAGCGCAGATTGTCGCTGCGGCTGTGATAGGTCAGCGAGATGTCACATTCCGGGCAGCCTGCAACGT
Organism: Paenibacillus sp. FSL H8-0332; assembly: GCF_037963835.1. Lineage (NCBI taxonomy): Bacteria > Bacillati > Bacillota > Bacilli > Caryophanales > Paenibacillaceae > Paenibacillus > Paenibacillus sp. FSL H8-0332. The sequence continues at coordinate 2,755,991 of NZ_CP150145.1, read as the reverse complement.
AGCCGCAGCTCCGGCACATGACGAAGGTCGAGAAGCCTCTGCGGTTGAGCAGCAGCACCGTCTGTTCGCCGCGTTCCAGCCTGCTTACCAGGGCAGCATGCAAACTGCGGCTGAACATGGAGCGGTTGCCTTCCTTCAGCTCCTCACGCATGTCAACGACAGCCACCTTCGGCAGCTCGTTGCCCAGTGCGCGGCTCGGCATCTCCAGCAGAATCGGCGAGAAGTGGATATCACTCTGCGATCTTGAGGCATGATAACTCTCGAGTGAAGGTGTAGCCGAACCGAGAATCACAACAGCCCCGCCCTGCTCTGCCCTGCGGACAGCCACATCACGGGCATGGTATTTCGGATTCTCCTCCTGCTTATAAGAGCCTTCATGCTCTTCATCCATGATAATCAGACCCAGATTGGCAAACGGAGCAAAGATCGCAGAACGCGCTCCGACTGCAACCATCGCCTTGCCTTCACGAATCTTGCGCCACTCGTCATAACGTTCGCCGACAGACAGCCGGCTGTGCATCACCGCCACTCCGCTGCCGAACCGGCCCTTGAACCGTTCCACCATCTGCGGAGTCAGTGCAATCTCCGGCACCAGCACCACCGCCTGCCGTCCCTGTTCGATGCAGCGCTGGATACTCTGCAGATAGATTTCCGTCTTCCCGCTGCCGGTCACCCCGTGCAGCAGGAAGACCTCATGTGCCTGCTGCTCCACAGTCGCCACAATCCGCTTGTACACAACCTCCTGCTCCGCTGTCAGCGGAAGCGGGGTACTCGGCTTGAAGTCGCGTCCCCGGTAGGGATCACGGTAGACTTCAATTTCACTAATCTCAATATAACCTTTGTCCGCAAGTGTCTTGACTGTGCCCGCTGTCACCTGAAGGATCGCCAGAATATCCTTGAGCGGCATCGGCAGCAGGGCTTCCATATCAATCAGGTAGGAGAGCACTTCCTTCTGGCGCGCTGAACGCGCCGGGAAGCTGGAGAGCGACTCCCGGGCGGCCGACAAGCCAATAGCCAGATCAACGGCCTTGAGCTTCTTTTTGCCCATCTTATCCTTGATGGACTGGCTCTCCGCAAGCACACCGCGCCGCACCATGAACTTAATCGTCTCTGCAGCCTCGGGGAAGGTACGGGTCAGCAGCTTCATGGATACCTCACTGTGGCGTCTTACGAAGTCGATGATCTGCTGTTCTTCGTTGTCCGCCTCCAGGAAGAGCGGAAACAGCTCATCTGTGGGGGCGCTGGCCGCCTCCTCTGTATCCCCGAGCGAGATCAACCGCTCGGCCTTGCCCTTCAGGGCAGTCGGAAGCATCGCCTGCAGTGCGGAGATCCGTCTGCAGGCGTATCTTTGGCTCATCCAGTCGGCCAGCTCTACCAGCTCCGGCGACAGTGGCGGCAACAGATCCAGTACTTCCACAATCGGCTTCATCCGGGAGACACTGCCGGTCTCCCCCGATTCCAGTGACACCACGAATCCCTGAACCGTCCGGGGGCCAAATGGCACCGCTACCCGGCTGCCAACTTCAATCCATAATTTCAGTGAATCCGGAATAATATAGTCAAACGGCCGGTCGGTGCTGCGTACAGGAACATCGACAATGACCTTGGCAATATCCATTATATCAAAGCTCCGGCAACACGATCTGCGGCCAGCCGCAGAATCCGGCGCGCCACCTCATCCTTGGAAGCCAGGGGAAGATCCAGCACCAGGCCTTCGGCATCATACACCTTGACGATGTTGGTATCCGTGCCAAATCCCGCACCTTCCATTGCCACATCATTGGCTACAACCAGATCAAGATTCTTGCGGATCAGCTTGTCCCTGGCGAAGAATTCGGCGTTTCCGGTTTCGGCGGCGAAGCCGATCAGGAACTGCTTATCCTTATTTTTCCCCAGACTCTCCAGAATATCGGTCGTCTTCACCAGCTCAAGCGTCATGGTGTCGCCGCTTTTTTTAATCTTGGATTCGCTGCTCTGTCTAGGGCGGTAATCCGCAACCGCGGCCGCTTTGACCATAATATCGCAATTCGTCCAGCGGTCCATAACCGCCTCATACATATCCTGTGCCGATTCGACGCGGACCAGATGAATAGCCGGGTCAAGAGGCGGCGCTTCGTCGGTACGTGCGGCGATCAGCGTCACTTCGGCCCCCATAGCACGTGCAGCACGCGCCAGGGCGAAGCCCATTTTGCCCGAGGAATCATTGGAGATATAACGGACCGGATCAATACGCTCCACGGTGCCGCCTGCGGTAATCACTATTTTTTTGCCGGTAAGCGGTCCAGATTCCTTCTCCTGTTGCCTAACAAAAAAGTTCTCCACCACCTTCACAATCGTCTCCGGCTCTTCCAGCCGTCCCTTGCCCACATAACCGCAGGCCAATTGGCCTTCTCCGGGCTCAATAAACTGTACACCCCGCTTATAGAGTGTATCCATATTGCTGATAACCGCCGGATGCTGATACATATGGACATTCATTGCCGGAGCTACCATAATAGGCGCTGTAACGGCAAGGAGCGTAGTTGACAGCATATCATCTGCCAGCCCATGGGCCATTTTGGCGATAATATTGGCGGTAGCCGGAGCGATCAGGACCAGGTCGGCGGAATCCGCCAGATCAATATGCGAGATCGAAGACGGGTCGCGTTCCTGAAAAGTATCACTGAACACCCGCTGCTTCGACAAGGACTGGAGCGTCAGCTCCGTAATGAACTGCTTGGCCGATGCTGTCATGATGACATGCACCTTGGCGCCCTTCTGGGTAAGCTTGCTGGTCAATGCAGCCGCCTTGTACGCAGCAATTCCGCCTGTAATTCCAAGTATAATGGACTTCCCTTGTAAGCTCTTCACTATGCTCTCCCCCCGCTTCTGAAATCTGTACCCATCTATATAGACCTGCACATATCCTTATCAATAGAGAAAAAAATAACAACCTTCCGGTTGTCAGGAACAGCCCGGTACGGGCTATTGTCAAAATATAAAATTACTTACCCGGCAGAAATGGCACTGCCGCCCTTGTTCAGACGGCACCATTTCAGCGGGAAATATACGGATTCTCTATTGCACCAGGCATTTAGTGCCCTGTGCCGTTAGAACCGTCCTATTCCTCGCCGCGCGTTACAATAATACGGTCTTCATAGATCTCTTCTAGCGCAACCCCGACATACTTATGCGATTTAGGCGCAACGATATCGGTCTTGCCGCCTTCACGAAGTGCTCTGGCCCGGCGGGCTGAAGCGACTACCAGGGAATACTTGCTGTCGACCTTAGTCACCAGTTCGTCAATGGATGGATATAGCATGTAAGGCACCTCTTCATCTTTTACTGTAAATATGGACCAATCCTGTAGAACTTGTTCATCGCACCTTACAATGTTCGGCGATAATAATGCTTTCTATTCGCTTGCAGGCCAGATCAATCTCATCATTCACCACGGCATAATCATAATGCCGGATCAAACCGATCTCGTCCTCTGCCACAGACATGCGGTGGCTGATCACATCAGGATGCTCTGTTCCGCGTCCGCGAATACGGTCCTTCAACTCGTCCATGGACGGGGGAAGAAGGAATACAAAGATCCCTTCGGGGAATTTCTCTTTGACTTTGAGAGCTCCCTGAACCTCGATCTCCAGAATAATATCTCTTCCGCTCTCAAGGGTTCTCTCTACAAAGTCACGCGGAGTACCGTAATAATTGCCTACGTACTCCGCATATTCCAGCAGCCTGTCGCCTTCAATCATATCAGCGAACTGCTCTCTGGATTTGAAAAAATAATTGACTCCGTTCTCTTCACCCGCACGCGGTGAGCGTGTGGTGGCAGAAACAGAATAGACGAGTTCAGGCATCTTCGGCCGCAACGCTGTGCATACCGTACCTTTACCGACACCGGAGGGGCCGGATAATATAATCAGCAATCCTTTTGACATAATACACTCCAATTGTTGTTATTCGTCGTTATCGTCGTCTTTGCTGGATAGGCGGTGAGCTACCGTCTCAGGCTGTACAGCCGAGAGAATCACATGGTCGCTGTCCGTAATAATCACAGCCCGCGTCCGCCTTCCGTAGGTGGCATCGATCAGCATATGCCTGTCTCTGGCCTCCTGGATAATTCTCTTAATCGGTGCCGATTCCGGGCTGACAATGGAAATAATGCGGTTCGCTGACACGATATTCCCAAAGCCGATGTTGATTAATTTGATTGCCATGTTCCGGTTGTTCCCCCCATAAGTTACATCATAGCTTGCTCCCTGTCATTCGAGATTCGCCGCCTGCTCACGTATCTTCTCGAGCTCCGCCTTCATATCAAGCGTGAGGTTCACCACCGACAGATGACTGCACTTCGACCCAATCGTGTTGGTCTCCCTGTTCATCTCCTGAATGAGAAAATCGAGCTTGCGTCCAGCAGGTTCGCTGCCCAGCAGCAAGGCACTGCACTGGCCGAAATGGCTGTGAAGCCGGGTTAGCTCCTCATCTATATTGCAGCGGTCGGCGAAAATGGCAATCTCCATGCCGAATTTATGCTCATCCCATGGGAAGCTCCCGTCATTCAGCAGGCTGAGCCGTTGCCGCAGCTTCTCGCGCTGTTCCTCTACAACCAGAGGAGCAAACCCGCTAATACCGGCATGCAGCTCTTCGAGACGGTCAAGCCGCCGCGTCAGCTCAGCTGTCAAATAGGAGCCTTCACGCCCGCGCATCTCCAGCAGGGCCTCCAGACTAAGATGAAGCCCCTGCTCCAGAAGACCCGCAAGTTCTCCGGAGGAGTCAGCCGCAGCAGACTCTTCCTTCGATTCCATAGCACCGGGCAGAGCAAGGATATCCTGAAGGGACAATTCTCCCTGAAAGCCGTAATCCCGGTTCAGAACCTCCGCTGCCTCAAGATAGGACTTCACCATGCGGTGGTCCAGCATATGAGCGCCAGCCGCCCCATCGGTGACTTCTCTATTAATAATGACATCTACCCGTCCCCGTTTGATATGGGCCTGAACCATTCTACGCAGCTTATCCTCATACACCGCCCATTCCCTGGGCAAGCGCAGCACAACTTCGCAGTACCGGTTATTCACCGATTTGACCTCGAACGTAATCTTGTGTCCGCCGAGTTGCAGGGCTGACTGACCGTATCCGGTCATACTAAATGACAACGGAATCACATCCATTACACTATTGTAATTGATTATTACTAGCGAAACAAGGGGGATAACTTACGTCCTTGCTTCTCCCAAATATACTCCAGCAGCTGTACGCTCATATCATAGAACATAAACGGCGTAATCAGATAAATGCCGTTAAAATGCGTGGTGGCCGCATCCAGCAGCTCCTTGGCGATCTTAACCCCTTCGGCCCGGCCTGCTTCGCCTTCCAGTCCGGCCATCCGGCTGCGGACCTCGGCGGAGAGCTGAATGCCCGGAACCTCATTATGAAGATACTCCGCATTGCGTCCGCTGGCCAGCGGCATAATCCCGATGAAGATCGGGATATCCAGATGCTCTGTTGCCTTGGCAATACGGGCAATCAATTCAGGATCATACACGGGCTGGGTCATAATATAATCCGCACCCGAGGCAATCTTCTTCTCCAGCCGCTCAACCGCTTTGTCCAGATGCTTGACATTGGGATTGAACGCCGCGCCGATAACGAACTTCGCCTTCTGCTTGAGCGGCTTGCCGGAGAAGGCCACACCGTCATTAAGCTGCTTGATCATACGTATAATTTCAAATGATGTCAGGTCATAGATCGAGCTTGAGCCGGGCAGATCCCCGAACCTTGCAGGATCTCCGGTCACGGCCAATACATGGTCAATGCCCAGAGCGTCGAAGCCCATCAGATGGGACTGTGTACCGATGAGATTGCGGTCGCGGCAGGCAACATGCACCAGCGGCCGCAGCCCTGTGCGGGCCTGCACCAGATGCCCAAGCGCCATATTGCTCATCCGGGTTACAGCAAGCGAATTATCGGCTAGTGTCAGCGCATCGGCTCCGGCCCGGCGCAGCGCCTCTGCCCCCTTCATAAACTTAGCGATGTCCAGGTCCCGCGGAGGGTCAAGCTCTACGATAACGGTGTGACGTTCCTTGATCAGATCGACAAGCGTCGGTTCGCCGCCTTCCTGCCCCCCGTCATCCGCCAGATGCTCCTGCACCGCGATCCGTTCAACCGCACTGACTGCAGCGGGTTCAGGCAGCGGTTCAACCACATAGCCCTTCAGTGCAGCGGAGATTTCAGCGATATGCCGGGGAGTGGTCCCGCAGCAGCCCCCGATAATCCGGCTGCCCATATCCGCGAATACCGGAGCCATCTGGCCGAAATATTCCGGCGAAGCTCCATAGCGGTACTGGCCGTCTACATAATCGGCTACCCCTGCATTCGGATAGATCGACACCGGCAGCACCAGCTTGCCCTGCAGCGTTGCAAGCGCACGCTTGATCCCGTTCGGTCCGGTGTTGCAGTTGAAGCCGATCACATCCGCTCCGTCCTGCTGCAGGATATGGAAGGCTTCCGGCAGGGTTAACCCGTCCAGCGTCCGCGCCGAATCATCCACAGCCAGCTGGCAGATCACCGGCAGAGCGCTGAGCTTGCGCACAGCCTTCAGCGCCAGATGAAGCTCCTCGACATCATAGAAGGTCTCCAGCATGATCCCGTCAGGCGCTTCCTCCAGAAGGGCAGCAATCTGCTGCGAGAAGAATTTCTTCAGCTCGGATGAGGACAGGTTCGCCCGTTTGCCGGCGCGGATCGAGCCGATGGCACCGACTACATAACCGTTCTCGCCGGCAGCCCGGCGGGCAATGCGGACCCCCGCACGGTTGATATCCGCGACCTTGGCTTCCAGTCCGAACTTGGACAGCTTGTCGTAGTTTGCCGAGTAGGTGTTACTCTCCAGCAGTACAGCACCTGCATTGATATAGCTCCGGTGCACATCCTCAATGACCTCCGGAGAGGTCAGATTCAATTCCTCGTAAGAGATGCCGACCGGGAAACCCTTTTGATACAAAAAGGTTCCCATCGCTCCGTCTCCGACCAACACGTTATTCTCCCATGCAGAGCGCAAATCCGGCTTCACCGCAAGAACCTCCCCTTGACTGACATTAGTTTCATACTAATGTAACATAAATCGGGATGGATGATAAGCTTTCACAGGCAAATGAGGCGTGCGTCCGTTATTCTTGTATGCCAGTCCGGCAATTGATTCATACTACGCATAAACTTGGCAGAAGGAGATTGTAGAAATGAAGAAGAAAATAAGAAAGCTGCTGCTGCGTAAATATGCCGTAATCCTCCTGCTGTCGGCCCTCTCCCTGCTGTACCTGTACCTGCTGGACTGGATGCTGGGCTACGGCGCGGAGAATATCGGCTACATTCTGAATTATCTGCTGTATACCACTTCCGAAAAGCTGACTGCGGCTGTTCTGGTGCTGCTTCTGATCGTGCCGGATGTCATCTACTGGGTAAGCGGCCGTCAGCCCGGCCGGGGAGCGGAGAAATGATCACGGACCGCCGTTACAATAACGAGCAGCACCGGAATGACTATCATTAAATAAGGGTATACCCTGTACAGCAGCGTCCCGCCCTCATCCAGATGTTCAATGAAGCTGCGCGCATCCAGCATGGAGGTGAACAGAATGATTAGCGCACAGGGATAGAGCATTCTCCGGTACGGCAGCTTGAACAGGTCCGAAATTCCGATCAGCGCGGCAGCGAAGAACACGGCCATTTTGAAAAACACCCCGATGATCAGCACCATCACCACGAAAATATCCACCCGCTGGATGATATCCGAAATGGAAATCTTGCTGATTGTCGGCATCAGCGGGAGCGGCGAGCGCGCCACAATATCGGCACCCAGGACAGAGATATTCAGCGCCATAGTGAAGCTGAGCAGGAGTGCGGAGAACAGCATGGCGGCGGCGATAACCCAGGGCCCTTTTTTGACACTGGACAGATAAGGCATCAGCATAGTGAAGCACACCATCTCCCCGAACGGAAACATATAATTCTGATGAAGCACCGAGCTGAGCACTGGCGGGAAGCCATTCTCCAGTACAGGCAACAGTCTGTTCAGATTGATCGTACCGGAGAGTATCAGCATCACTGTCCCGAACAGGCCGATCCCCAGAACGACCAGTGCAAAGACCATGGAAGTTCTAGCCAGTACCTCCAATCCCTTATGCAGCACATAAGCTCCAGAGAGCAGCATCAGGGCACTTAGGATGAACAGCGGAGTGTTATGCATAGTTGCCATAGCGAGCATAGTGCTGCCATCGCGCAGATCCCGGGCGGCCAGATTTATGTAGAGAACAATGTACACCAGACCTACCGGTACCCCGATATATTTTCCGAGGATTTGCCGTGTATAGGCTGTAAAAGGCTGGTCCGGGTGCTTGCGGTACAGATAGGCGTATCCTGTGAACATCATCAGCCCCGCCGCGCAGCCGAGCAGGATCGAGAGCCAGGCATCCCGGCCTGACCCCATACCCAGATTAACAACCAGCGCCGTGCCCAGCTCGAATAAAAGCGTCAGGCTGAAAAATTCGCCGAGTCCGATTTTGACCTTACCCATCCCTGAACCTCCTCACCGGTTACCTTACCGCCAGACTTAATTAATCTGAAAAGAGTTGCTGCGCATGTCCGTATGCCGAATGACCACATCCGCGTCGAACCGGATTTCACAGCCTGCAAATACCTCCTCCCAGTGGTCCCTGACCTTCTTCCAGCCGTGCGGGTCCTTCCGCTGCAAGGCCCGTCCAAAGCCGATATAATCGCTACCCATTTTTTTGGCGGAGCTTACGGCTGTCTTGATATGCTTAACGGTTTCTTCTGTAAGCTGGTCTGACAGCTCTTCCAGCACTTCAGGAGAGGTAAGATCCAGCGGATTCGGAGCTTCCTTGAGCGCGGCCTGCTGCCTGATTTTGACCGTAAAGACGGGATGCTCGGGGTCAGACGACTCGACCGCAAGCGACACCTGAGACTGATAGATATTGAAGGAGAGATAACTGCCCTGATGCTTGAGCAGAACCGGGAACTCTTTGATCCGATTATGCAAAAGAACGGTGCCGAGCGCAGCGTCACCCGTAAGCCAGCCCTTCAGCTTGTCATCCTTGAATGCCGCAAGGGAGGAGACGCTCAGGATCGACCGGGGTTCAATATTCATCAGGCTGTCATTGGTGCCTGCTGACGGAGTCCACTCTCCTTTGGTGAATACCCCGTTGATAATCGGACCGCCTCCCCTGATCTGAATGCCCCGGATGACATCATCCACGGCCATGCGGAAGTTATAGCCGAACTGCTTGGAGGTCGTCTCCAGCTTCTCTACCAGATCATTGGCCGGGATTTTGCTGAACACGGTCATCGTGGACATGATTTCACGCGCAGGCTGACCCTTGGAGATGAAAACCAGGCTGTTCAGCCGGGTATCACTCTCCCGCTCCAGCACATCCAGAAGGTCCTTGATGCCCTCACGGGCGAACTTCTCCGAGATCACCAGTACCCGCACATGTCCCAGGGAAAGGAAGCGGGCGGTCTGGCGGGAAGCGTCCGCCAGCGCCTCGAACATCGTGCGGCCTGTTCCTGTATACAGCGCAACCGGCGATATGCCTCTGCTCTTCTCCCCGGAGATTTCCTCTGCCACAATCACCTGAAAGGACAGCTTGTATCTCTCCGCCTCAGAGTCACCCCTGTCGATCGCTACCCCCGAGACAATCGCCCGCCGGTTGAGTTCAACGCTATCCCAGCAGCCGGTAAGCAGCAGTAATACAAAGACTGACAGAAGGCCCAGGCAGAAGATTCTATTTTTCATGGCTCTCCTCCTCAGCCCGCTGTCCGGCAGCTTTATTGTTCTTGTGAATTAACGGGGCGAGCTGCTCCTCATGACCCGTATTCAGCCGCATATACTCCGGCAGCTCTGCACGCATCTGCTCTGGCGGTTTGTCCGGCCCAACGAGCCAGAGCGGCAGTCTGAGCAGAGAATCCTTATGACCTTTAACCGAGAGCGGCACGAAGGGGGAGAGATAAGGCACACCGAAGGATCTGAGGCTGTTCATATGTGCTACAAGCAGGATCAAGCCCAGTGTAATTCCATAGAAGCCGAATATACTGGCCAGGATCAGGAAAGCAAACCGGATAATTCTTCCGGCAATCGCCAGGTTGTACGCTGGAAGGGCAAAGCTGGCAATCCCGGTCAACGCCACTACGATAACCATGATGGGCGTAATAATTCCGGCCTCAACCACCGCCGTTCCCAGGATAAGCGCACCCACCACAGAGACCGTCTGCCCGATGGCGCGCGGCATTCGCACCCCGGCTTCACGCAGAATTTCAAAGGCTGTCTCCATCAAGAGCAACTCTACAAAGGCCGGGAAGGGTACATTCTCCCGCTGGGAGAGCAGATTAATCAGCAGCGTGGTCGGAATCATCTCATAATGGTAGGTGGTCAGAGCGAGATAGACTGAAGGACCCAGAATCAGAACAAGGAAGCTCAAATAACGGACCAGCCGCATCAATATGGCAATATCGAACCGCTGGGAATAATCCTCGGCAGACTGAAAAAACTGCGTAAACACCGCCGGAAGAATCAGCACAAACGGCGTGCCGTCCACAATAATGACTACCCGGCCTTCGAGCAGATTGCCCGCAGCCACATCCGGCCGTTCTGAGTTATATATGGTCGGAAACGGAGTGAAAGTCTTGTCCTGAATTAACTCCTCAATATAGCCGGATTCCAGGATCTCATCCATAGCAATCTTATTCAGACGGTCTCTGGCTTCGCGGATCAGCTCCTCCCCCGCAATCCCCTTCATGTACATCAGCGCCACATGAGTGTGGGTCTCCGAGCCGATCCTCAAGACTTCCAGATGCAGCTTGGTGGATTTGATTCTGCGGCGGATTAGCGAGATGTTCGTAGCCACCGACTCCACGAACCCGTCCTTCGGTCCCCGGACTACAAGCTGGGAGGAAGGCTCACTGACCGCCCGCTGCTCCCCGCCCCTGGTTCCGCATAGAATCGCTACCCGGCAACCCTCCAGCAGAATCGCAGTGTCCCCGGACAGAATGGCGAGCATAATCTCCTTCCAATCCTGCTGGAGCTCCGCGTCACCGATCTCCATAGCACGGCTAAGGATCTGCTGCGGGAGCGAAGCTTGTTCCCGCGGGCTGTCAGCAATGCCAGGGGGGCTGTCGAGGAACAGCTCCTCTGTATGATTCAGCAGTGAGCCCAGCACAAATTCATTCACAGCAGCTGAGTCCGCCAGCCCGCTCAGATGAACAGCGGCCGCTTCCAGCCGGCGTTCTCCCCCAATCTCGATTCTGCGGATAAGGAGATCCGGGCTGTCTCCAAGCTCCTTCTGAATGTGGAGCAGACTTTGGGCAACCGTATCCGCAAGACCCAAAGGAACACCGCCTTGCGGCTGTCCCGGTCCCGGGGTAGTGTCTGCTCCCGCATTTTGCGACTTTCGGTTTGACCCAGACTTCATCTCCGCTCCCCCTCCCTGCTATGCAGAGTTCTATTATTCGCGGATATGTCTGCCATTATTCGGCTGCCTTTCCATGCCGGCCTGTTCCTCTTGAACAACAAAAGAAATCCCCTGCATCTGGCATGCAGGGGATTGCAAATGGTTATATGCGAATCAGAAATCAGATATCCACTGAGCCGGTGTATACCACCTGTGCCGGACCCGTCATATAGACATGGTTGTCTTCCTCGTTCCATTCGATGAACAGATCGCCGCCCTTCAGGCTGATGACCGCCGAGCGGTCCGTCACCCCGTTCAGCACGGAGGAGACCAGAGTCGCGCAGGCACCTGTGCCGCAAGCCAGGGTAGGACCGGCTCCGCGTTCCCAGACGCGCATATCCACGTGGCTGCGGTTCCGGGCGGTAGCGAACTCTACGTTTACTTTGCGCGGGAAGAGCGGGTGAACTTCCAGCCTCGGCCCCCAGGTAGCGAGATCGAACGATACGGCATCATCCACATAAATGACCGCATGGGGATTCCCCATGGAGACTGCGGTGAATCTGAACGCCTTACCGTCCGCTTCAATCGGCTGGTCCAGCACAGGCTCCGCGTCGATCGCTACAGGAATCTGCAGTCCGGACAGAACCGGCTCGCCCATATCCACCGTTACGCTCTCCACGATGCCGTCCTTCACCTTCAGGGAGACCTTCTGTTCTCCGGCGCCAATCGTCTCAATGACAATCTGCTCCGATTCCACCAGACCCTGCTCATATACATATTTGGAGACGCAGCGGATCGCATTGCCGCATTGCTCAGCCTCGGAGCCGTCCGAATTCATGATACGCATCATGTAATCGCCGCGCTGCGAAGGGAGAATGTACACCAGTCCATCTGCGCCGATGCCGAAGAACCGGTTGCACAGCGTAACTGCCAGCTCAGGGGCATTGCCCGGCAGCTCATCCTCACCAAATACGATAATAAAATCATTGCCTAAACCGTGCATTTTGGTAAATTCCATTGTCAGGTCCACTCCTATAAGTAAAATCAGCTATTTTCACATTCTTGGTTCATCATAAACCAAGCTTCTCAGTGAAACCAGCATACCTTATAGGCGTGGATGGAGGCTATTGATTTTATGCTGAAAACTTTGTACTTTTTATCATCTGGCGTCCACCGCTGCGGCTGCGGTTCTTCTTGCCGCCCCAGACGCTGCCCGCTCCCATCAGGAAGGTCGGGATTCCGGCCATCACCAGCACCAGGCACCATTCACGGAAGCTGAGCGGAACGGTCTTGAACACCGGCTGAAGCACAGGGAGGTACATTACAGCCAGCATTAAGATGACAGAAGACAGGACGGCCAGCACCAGATATCTGTTCTGGAACGGATTCCGGTAGAAGACCGAGCGGGAGCTGCGGCAATCGAACACATGGATGAGCTGGGCCATAACAAGGGTGGCAAAAGCAACCGACTGCGCGCGAATTAATTGCTGCGCGTTGCCTGGATCAATCCGCAGCGTCAGCCAGAAGGCCGCCAGGGTGCAAAGGCCGATCAGCAGTCCACGGCTGACAATCTTCCAGCCCAGCCGCCGGGCAAAAATGTTCTCCTTCGCCCCGCGTGGCTTGTGCTCCATCAGATCCTTCTCCGGCTGGTCTACCCCCAGTGCCATAGCAGGCAAGCCGTCGGTAACCAGATTGACCCACAGAATCTGGATCGGAACCAGCGGCAGCGGCAGCCCCAGCATCATGGCGAAGAACATGGTCAGAATCTCGCCGACATTGGAGGCTAGCAGGTAACGGATGAACTTGCGGATATTCTCATAGATATTCCGCCCTTCCTCAATCGCCGCCACAATCGTCGAGAAGTTATCGTCTCCAAGGATCAGGGCCGAAGCCTCCTTCGTGACATCCGTGCCGGTGATCCCCATCGAGATCCCGATATCGGCGGCCTTGATCGCGGGCGCATCGTTCACCCCATCGCCGGTCATCGCTACGACATGGCCGTGGCGCTGCAGCGACTTGACGATCCGCAGCTTATGCTCCGGTGATACCCGGGCGTAGACGAAGACGCTATCGGACACCTTATCCAGCGCATCATCGTCCATCCGGGTAAGCTGGCTGCCGGTCAGGACCGTGCCGCCGCGCTGCAGAATGCCGAGCTGATGGGCGATGGCCTCTGCGGTGGTTCCATGGTCGCCGGTAATCATTACTGTCTTGATTCCGGCCCGGCGGGTGACGCTGATCGCATCGCGCACTTCTTTGCGCGGGGGATCAATCATTCCGGCCAGCCCTACGAAGACAAGCTGGCTCTCTGCTTCCTTCTCGCTCCCCGCGACCTCTCCGCTCCGCATGTCACGGTAAGCCATTCCGAGCACGCGCAGCGCACCTGAAGCCATCTTTTCATTGGCTTCCAGCACCTTCTGCCGCAAGGTCGGCGTGCAGGGAACAACACCGCCATCCCACAGCATATAAGTGCAGCAATTCAGCAGCACATCGGGTGCGCCTTTGGTGCAGATCATCCGCCCGCCGGGATGATTCACAATGACCGACATCAGCTTACGCTCAGAATCGAATGGAAACTCCGTTTCCCGGGTATAGGTTACAGCAAGGGATTGGGCGGTCAGCCCCATTTTGGCGGACAAGGCCACCAGCGCGCCTTCGGTCGGATCGCCCTTCAGTTCCCAGACAGGCTCTGCTTTCGCCCCTTTATCCGCATCGGCCCCTTTGCCTTTCTTTTTGCCGCGTGTCTCGGGGATGCTTTCATAAATCTCTGCGTTGCTGCAAAGTGCCCCCACCTGGAGCATGCGCCGGAGGCTCTGGTCGTTTTTCAGATCAACGGCCCTGCCCTTCTGCATTACATTCCCCACCGGAGCATATCCCTCTCCCGATACCTCGAACGTCCGCCCCGCATTCCACACCTGTGTGACTGTCATTTTGTTCTGGGTGAGCGTTCCCGTCTTATCCGAGCAGATTACGGAGGCGCAGCCCAGGGTCTCTACCGATGGCAGCTTGCGGACAATTGCCTTGCGCTTGATCATCCGCTGGACCCCCAGAGCGAGCGCAATCGTCACAATCGCGGGAAGGCCTTCGGGGATCGCCGCCACTGCCAGACTTACGCCTGCCAGGAACATCGCTGTCGCGGGCTGTCCATGTAGAATTCCTGCCAGAACCACGACAATGGTAAGCCCCAGCGAGACGTAGATCAGAATCTTGCCGAGCTGCTCCAGACGGTGCTGCAGCGGAGTCTCCTGTGATTCGGTATTCTGGATCAGATCGGCAATCTTGCCCATCTCGGTAGCCATACCCGTGCGGATGACGACTCCCCGGCCGGTCCCCCGGTTCACCATGGTACCCATGAAGCCGATGTTCTTCTGGTCGCCCAGCGGAATGTCTTCGGCATGAATGGCGGTGGCATGCTTGGAGACAGGAAGGGATTCCCCCGTCAGCGCCGACTCTTCGGCATAGATGCCGCTGCACTGCAGCCAGCGGATATCCGCCGGAATCCGGTCCCCGCTCTCCAGCAGGACAATATCTCCGGGAACCAGCATTTTGGCCGGGAGCACCTCCTGCTTCCCGCCGCGCAGCACCTTGGCGGTAGGTGCAGAGAGCTGCTTCAGCGCCCTCAGTGAACGCTCGGCGCGGAACTCCTGCACGAACCCGAGCACCCCGTTAAGCAGAATAATGGCAACAATCGTAATCGCGTCAAGATATTCGCCAAGTAGGCCGGATACCAGTGTCGCACCCATCAGCACCAGTACCATGAAATCCTTGAACTGATTGAGCAGCAGCGTAAAAGGTGATACCCTTTTGCCCTCAGACAGCTCATTGTACCCGCTCTCTTTGCGTCTTGCGGCGGCATCCTCGGCGTTCAGGCCCGTTCCCGGATGAACGCCGAACATCTCCTGCAGCTCCTCAGCACCGAGCCGGTGCCAGCTTTTTTGTTCCATGACTAATCTTTCCCCTCCCGGTCGTTTCTTGACTTCCGGCGGCGCACAGCTTTTCCACCTGTTCATGTCCAAGTGTATTCATGGTCGTCCCAAAATATCACCGCCGGCGGCTTCCTTTTGCGCGAACCGGTGAAAGTGTGGCATCATAGAGGGAGTACTTTATTATTAGGCGACAGGAGAACTTTATCATGGCATTAGACGGCATTGTTACCCAAGCGATCGTGCATGAGCTTCAGCCCTTCATCGGTGCACGTATCGGCAAAATATATCAACCCAGCACACATGACCTCATCTTCACCCTGCGCGGTGCGGGCGGAGGCGGCAAGCTGCTGCTCTCGGCAAATCCGACATACCCCCGGCTGCACCTGACCGAGCGAAGCAGCATTAACCCGGCGGAAGCGCCGATGTTCTGCATGCTGATGCGCAAGCATTGTGAAGGCGGCACCATCGAGAGTATTACCCAGGTGGGCCTTGAACGGATTATTCATATCACCATCAGAACCCGGGATGAGCTCGGCGATGTCTCCGCCAAAAAAATCATCATTGAGCTGATGGGACGCCACAGCAACATCATTCTTACAGAGTTAGCCACGGGGACGATTATCGACGGCATTCATCATGTCACCCCATCGATCAGCAGCTACCGGGTGGTCATGCCGGGAACGGCCTATACCCAGCCGCCGCAGCAGCATAAGCTAAATCCCCTGCAGATCAGCCAACCCGATTTCCTCAACCTGATGACCTCGGCAGAGGAAGCGGCCCGCTACGCCGCCGAGCATCCGCAGGAGCCGGAGGAGGATATGATCGAGGGCGAGATCGCCGGACTGCTGGCCTCACTTGAGGCACCGCAGGCTGACGGCTCCGGCGGCCCTGCCCCTTCAGCCGATCCGTCCGGCTGGCTGGTCCATGCCTTCAGCGGCCTGAGTCCGCTGATCGCCGGAGAGATTCTCTACCGGTATAAGGAGATAGGCGGCGAAGCTGAGGATTACAGCAGCGTGCTGGATAAGCCTGAACAGCTATGGGATGCCTTCCATTCCGTCATGGAGCCAGTCACGAAGCAGGAATTCGCTCCGGTCACCGGCTGGAATGCCAAGGGCAAGCCGGTCTTCTCCGCCATTCCACTGAGGCTGATGAGCGGCAATATGAAGCATTACAGCTCCATTAGCCTGTGCCTGGAGGATTATTACGGGGACAAGGCGGAGAAGGACACCGTCAAGCAGCGGGTTAGCGACCTGATCCGCTTCCTCAGCAATGAGCGCAGCAAGAACATCAAGAAGCTGGCCAACCTGCAAAAGGATCTGAACGAAGCCGAGGATGCAGACCAGTTTCGGATTTGGGGCGAGCTGTTGTTCGCTTCCCTGCACACCGTGAACAAAGGCGACAAGGAAGCAAAACTAGTAAACTACTACGATGAGAATCAAGCGGAGATTACCGTTCCGCTTGACCCGCTGCTAAGTCCTACGGACAATGCCCAGCGGTATTTTAAGAAATATAACAAGTACAAGAACAGCCTGCGGGTGATCGGTGAGCAGGTCAAGAAGACGCACGAAGAGATCGCCTATATGGAGCTGCTGCTCCAGCAATTGGCCCACGCCTCACTGAATGACATTGAGGAGATCCGCGAGGAGTTGGTCAGCCAAGGCTATCTGCGCGACCGCAGCAAAAAAGGCAAAAAGAAAAAGAAAGTAACCAGACCCACGCTGCAGGTCTTCACTTCCTCTGAAGGGGTGGATATCTATGTCGGCAAAAACAATCTGCAAAACGAATATGTCACCAATCGGCTCGCCGCGCCGAACGATACCTGGCTGCATACCAAGGATATCCCTGGCTCGCACGTGGTAATCCGCAGTGAGGAATTCGGCGATGCCACCCTGGAGGAAGCCGCTCAGCTCGCCGCCTATTACAGCCAGGCCAAGCAGTCCAGCAGCGTGCCGGTGGACTGCACCCTGATCCGTTACGTGCGCAAACCGAGCGGTGCCAAGCCGGGCTTCGTCATCTACGATCATCAGCAGACATTGTTCGTCACACCGGATGAAGAGCGGATCAAGCAGCTGCCAAATGTGCTGCGGAGTTAAGCTCAAGTTAGATGTGCAATCACATTACCCGAGCGAATTAGTGGAGTGGGCATGATGAGGCCACTTGGGTCAAATATGTGCGGAAAACCGAACACATTTGGCTGGTTTCCTCTTACTGATCATGCGCTTTACTAACAGTAAGGATTGCTCCTACCAAAAAACCTCCGTCCTGTAGCGCCTGCGCTAAGGGTCGGAGGTTTTTAGTGTCTTGTGTCTTGTGGTCAGTCAGCCTCTGCCAGCCTTCAGCTGCTCCAGCACAGCGGCAGGCACACTCACACTACCAACATCCCCGTGGAAAACAACGCCCTGCCGCGCACCATGAAAATCCGAGCCGCCGGTAACCCGCAGGCCGAATTCCGCTGCAAGTGCATGGTAGCGCTCATGCTCTGCCGGGCCATGGTCGGAATGATACACCTCGATACCGTCCAGATCACATTGCTCCACGATGCTGCGCACCAATTCGTCATCCCCGTAAATTCCCGGATGGGCAAGCACCGCCGCACCTCCTGCTTCACGAATCCACTCGCAGGCGGTCCCCGGTGTAATGCGCGGAGGCGAGACATAGGCCGCTGCACCTTCGCCCAGATACTTGTCGAAGGCATCCCGCATATCCACGGCTGTGCCCAGCCGGACCAGCTCATCCGCGATGTGCGGGCGGCCGATGCTCTCATCCGGCTTCAGCTCCCGGCCAAGCCCTGACACTACCTGCTCCAGGGTGATCGCAATACCCAGTCCGCGCAGCTTCTCCAGAATCGCTTCATTCCGCCCGAGCCGGGTATTTCGCTGCTCTTCCAGGCGGGACAGCAGCAGCTCCTGCTCCGTGTCGATGTAGTAACCGAGGACATGGATCTCTTTGCCGCCCTGCCGTGTACTGATCTCAACACCGGGAACCACAGTAATCCCGTACCGCTTGCCTGCTTCCAGCGCTTCCGCTACTCCGCTGACTGTATCATGGTCAGTAATGGCTACTGCGGTCAATCCAGCCTCATAGCCAAGCCGTACATTCTCAGCCGGCGGCTGCATGCCGTCCGAGGCTTGAGTATGGGTGTGCAGATCACATCTGCCGGCTGTATCGGCAAGACCCGCCGTACCTAACGCAGCCTCAGATAACCCGCTATGGTTTTTATGGTCTGTCATGGAATTCCTCCATTCTTTCAATTAGGTTTACACGCTTTCCTATACCTATACGCAGTTGTTCCTACCCGCTACTGTCCCCCTGCATGCTGGCGCAGAAAGCTCAGGAAGGTTACCGCCGAGATCGGCAGCAAGGTCGATTTCAGATGAATGGCGTAGAATTGCCGTTTGAAGGAGGCATCCGTCAGATTAACGATTTTCAGCAGGCCGAGTGCCACTTCATGCTTGACCGAGGAGGTCGAGATGATCGTAATCCCCAGCCCCGCCTCAACCGCCGACTTCACCGCCCCGGTACTGCCCAGCTCCATCACAATCTGCATCACCGCAGGGTCAAGTCCATTAGCTTCAAGCTGCTCCTCCATCACCCGCCGTGTGCCCGAGCCGCGTTCACGCAGCACGAATGGATAGGCGAGCGCCTGCGCCAGCGTCACTTCCGACTGAACGGCCAGCGGATGCTCCCCGGGAACGATCAGCTTCAGTTCATCGCCCATGACCGGTTCAATCACCATGTCCGGGTGGGAGACCGGCGCTTCAATCAGCCCGAAATTCAGCTGATGCTTGTGAATCTCATCCATAATCTGTGAAGTGTTCATCACCTTCATCATAATCGAGATATTCGGATATTCCTTGCCGAAAGGCCCCAGCAGGCGGGGAAGCACATATTCGCCGATGGTCAGGCTGGCTCCAAGCATCAGGCGGCCCTCCAGCATGTGGGTGAAGGCTGACATCGCCTGATCCGTCTCGCGCATCAGCTGCATGCTGCGCACCGCGAACGGCATCAGCGTGAGGCCGGCCTCGGTGAGTATGATTTTTTTGGTGGAACGGTCGAACAGCTTGGTTCCAAAATAGTCCTCAAGCGCCTGAATCTGCATCGTCACCGCAGGCTGGGTCATATGCAGAGTCTGCGCCGCCGCCGAGAAGCTGCCCCGTTCGGACACGGTATAGAAAATATGAAGCTGATGAAAATTCATACGTTACTGACTCCTTCACTAATCCGGATTTCAAGCAAAAAGGCACGCAGCCCTAAGCCGCATGCCTCCCTCGTTCAAAGTACCTTACTTGCGCCTGCGGCGTTTCTTGGACAGCTTCATGCGCCGGGTATGGCGCAGCCAGGAATAGTACCTTTTGAGATCCCGGAGCTGCGGAGTCACCGATATTTTGCCCAGAAAAGACACAATTACCATGACATACAGCGGCTCTCCGGAGAGGGTCGTTACGCCCTCAAGCTGCCTGAAATCAACCACAATCACCGTATCATTGTCGATCAGATAGGCATTATAATCACTGTTCGAGTAAGGCTTCAGCCGGTTCTGCTTCAGGGCCTGCCAGATCCAGGCGGTCACCTCCACTTTCCCGCTATCCTCAGCAGCTACCCGGTCCGCATAACGGCTCTTCGCATGCCGGGTCAGGACGATGTCAGCAATCCCGTAGTTATTCAGCATGATGTGGAAGGGCTCGTACACCCCCCACCAGTCCATCCCCTTGCCCTGCATAGTCATCACACTCCACGTAAAAAGGGTCTTGGCATGCTCTTATTGTTGTCAATCTTACCGCATTGACGACCGTTGTTCAAGCATACCGCCATCCCCGGAAGTCAGGCAGGGCGAAACCTCAGCTGCCCGTCCGGTGAACACTGATATCGCTGTCATCGACGTAGCTGCTGCCTCTGATCATTTTGCAGCTTTTTTTGAAGCAGGCCGCCTCGCTGATCCTCATAATCAAGCCGGTGGACACCCTCCCTTGACTGGATTCTGAAGCACCGGGGACGGGGCAATGCCTTCTGCGCATTTTTTTCACATTAACGACTTATTTCGACAATGCTCCGGCCCGGTTAATCGTATACAGCACAGGGATTGCCGCCCCAATGAGGATCATCCCCATAAATGCCGGTGCCGCAGGTCCTAATGATACATAGAGCTGTCCTCCAATCAGCGGCCCGATCATTCTCGCCAGCGCCTGAATCGATTGGCTGCCCCCTTGAACCCGTCCCTGCTCGCCCGCTGCGGCAGATTTGGACAGCATTCCGTTGAACGAAGGCCCGAAGACCGAATCGCCGAAGCCGAAGATAAACATCCCCGCGATAAAAAGAGGATAGAAGGCGAACAAGGCAGAAAGTGCAAACAGCGCGTAGCCCGCAATTTCCGAGAACATTCCGAGGAGGGCTATTTGTCTATCAGTGTATCTTTTTAAAAGCTTAGGCATAATGAATCCTTGGGACAGGATATCCTGCAAGCCCATGATGGAGAACATCAGCCCGATGATAACCGGCTTCCAGCTGAAATTATCCAACGTGAACTGTGAAAAAATAGCCTGGAAGGATCCATTCGGTATCCACAGCAGGAAAGCGGAGATAAACAGCCTGTTGAGGTTCTTCATGGACAGCAGGTTCGCAAGCTGCGAGAAGGGATTCAGCCTGACTAAGGGGATTACCTTCAGTCTCTTACTTTTCTCCAGACTCTCCGGCATGAACAGGAAGCCATAACCCACGTTCAGTAAGGTTACGGCTGCGCCAACATACATGGGCACCGAATACCCGAACTTGGCCAGCAGCCCGCCCATCGACGGACCGATAATAGTCCCGGCCCCTACCACCGCACTCACCCAGCCAAAGTACTTGGTCCGCTGCTCCGGCGGAAGAATGTCTGCAAAATAAGCGAAGATTGTACCGATGCTCCCGCCTGTAATTCCTTCGATGATCCGCCCGGCGAACAGCACCCATAAAGCCCCTCCAAGGCCAAATATGAAGTACCCGGCAGCAGAACCCAGCAAGCATAGCAGAAGCAGAGGACGGCGGCCGTATTTATCGCTTAGTGCACCAAGTACAGGAGCCGCACAGAACAGGCAGGCCGCATATGCTGAAGTCAGCAGGGTAACCATTACCGCTTGTTTTCCCGGATCGCTGATGTAAGGCTGGACCAGGAACGGGACTACGGGAGCTATGATACTGAAGCCTATTCCACATAAAAATACTGAGATTAGTCCGAATATGAGCGCGTGCTTATCTACTTTAGGTTCTGAAGGTTGATCTTGATTGTGCGCGGTTCTGGATGTGGACATGTATCTTCTCTCCTTAGAGTTTATGATTTGTTTCCTAAGAAACAATATCACTCTAACACAATTTTGATTCCAAGGAAACAAAATAATAAGCATAAAAAAACACCCTGCCGGGTGAAGGTAGCTCTGCCTGAAATATTTTGCCTGAAGTATATAGGGGAAATTAATCTTCTTCCGAGCTGTTCTCCAGCTCCTGCTTCTTAATCTCTTCATCCAAATGCCTATTGTAATTCTCCATGAAGCTGAGCATACCGGCATACTGACTGTCGGTCACCTGCTCAAACACAGCTCTATCCCGCTCCCGGAACTCCTGGTGCAATTCGTCATGGATCTGATATACAGCCTTCCCTTGACGGGTAAGCCTGAAATAGATTTCCTTCTGATTCTCCGGCTTCTGGTAGCTCTCGATAAGCCCCTTGTGCAGGAGCTTCCGTGTAATCTTGCTTATAGCCCCTCTGGTCATGTACAAGGCCTCTGCAAGCTTGGTCACGTTGGTGTCTTCGTGCCGTCCGATGTATTCAATACAGTGCACCTCAGAGGGTTTATTGCCCTTAAGACTGGTCTCCATCTTCGACTTGTTCAGCCAGCTCATCTTATTAAATAATTCCCGGAAAGCGGTTAAAACCTGTTCCTCTTTGTTCATTGCTGGTCCCCCTCAAGTGGAAACGGCTGTGCCGTCCTTGTAAAGGACGGTACCGTTTCGGCGAGAAATAGAAGGATAATGTATAGCGTGAAACCTATACGCTCTTATATTTCTAAAAAAACAGACGCCAGCGGCGCCTGTCTAAATAACCCTTATCCCTGAACTACAGACCGTAATACTTGGACTTGTCCGGTCCGTTGCTGGTATATTCCGTCTTCAGTTCATTGCGGTACGAACGCTCAATCTTGCGCACATAAGAAAGTCTGCGGACATTCTTCATGACTTCCTCAGCGCGCTCCGCATTGACGTACATTACCGCATAGTGCATTTTACGGGAAACGTAGTGCAGTGTGCCGTACTTCTCCAGGTTGCGCGCCGCCTTAACGTCGCTAACCCATACGATATAACCTGTCCGTTCCGCAAACATAAGCTCATCCGCCTCTCTTTCTCTATCTCCTCATGGGTCAGCTTATCCGCAGGAGCATTTGCCGCCGCTGCCGCATCCGCCCTTGGGAGACGGATCATTGCTGGGAACCTTGATGCTGTCCGAGACCGAGAACGCGATCGCCTCAGACATGGAATGAAGAATATCATCCAGCGTCTTCTCCGCATTCTTGAACCGGACCACCGCTTCGAATTGCTCCAGCTCCCGCTCTACGGCATCCACCTCATCCTTGGCCGAGTGATAGTTCGGGTGAAAATGACCAAACCGCTGTGTCTCGTCAAACAGCTCCTTCTTGCCTTGCAGCCGCTTGATCATGGCCTGGATTTCGGGATGGGTATCCACCTGTCCCTTCCAGTATAGGTAATCCGACACTTCTGCGGATTGATTAATCATATCGCCTAATTCATAGGCGTATGTCAGCACTTCGGCCATATCAACCGTATTTAATTCCGCTACGCTCATGAACTTCAACTCTTTTCTGCATTTAATGTTCTACCGCAGCGATAGACTACCTTATCATAACATATCCGCCCGCCCCAGCAGAAGAAGAATTTCTGGCTTTTAGCGGATGCAGCAGCTGAATTTCCTGCCAGTCCTCCGCTGCAAGCTCAATCTCCTCTGCCGTCTCCGTTCCCGGAAGCAGCAGAATGCCCCTTACCTTCCATGGACGTCCGCTGATCCGCTCAGGAATGAAGTCTGCCGCCTTGCCCCCGTAGGAGAGCCGGACCTTGATTCCCCAGCTTAGGGCCTGCTCCATTACCTTTTGAGCTGTGGTGATATGATACTGCCTCCACTGATTGAACCACATCTGCGGCACGGCCTCCTCACCCGGCAGCTCCAGCATCGGGGGGCCGCCTCTATCCAGCGGCAGGAGCTTCGGGGACGGTCCCGTTCCCAGCAGGCCCCGTTCCCCGGCTGTGGCAGGAAGCTCGTAACGCTGCGCTGACCCGGACGGTTCGAACAGCTGAGGATGGGGAACAGGCCCGTTCAGATCCCCATCCTTTACGGACGGCGTCAGACCGGCGGCTGCAAGCTCCTTGCGCAGCTGTACGGCAGCCTCCGGCCGGACGATGAAGTGGAGCGGGCCGATCCGGGTAACGATGTCCTGCAGCCGGGGATGGGCGGCAATATCCTCGCCCTCCTGCTCTCCGGCACAGGACAGCAGAAGAACCTCCGCCAGCTCGGTCCGTCCAATCGCTCTGGCCCACTGGCGGAGCGCCAGCTCGACCTGTTCCGGCAATCCTCCGGCGGCATGGGCGTTCAGCCAGGAGATCACTTCACCCGGAGCGCGGCCCTGGTCCGCTGCGGCTTCGAGCCGCTCCCGCGTCAGCCGGAAGCTCCAGAGATCCTCGTGATGCAGCAGCTCCGCACACCCGGCCAAGGTCCAGCGGACTGTATACGGGACCTCCGGCGGTACCAGCACCTCGAAATCCGGCTGAATAATGAAGCCGGGGGCTGCTGAAGCCGGGGCTTGCGGCAGCAGGCGGCGGCCGGCCTCAGTTTCGGCGGTGCTGTCTAGGATTCCTTGATTGCTGGCGGATGTGCTTGGGTTGCTGCTGGTAGTTTCTGGGTCACTGTCTGCTTCCTCTGCCCCCGCTTGATTCTGCGGGGTTATTCCTAGGCTATACCTGGTCAACTGCGGCTTCAATGTCTTCCAGCGGAAGCACGCCCCCCCTTCCGCTGAAGACCCCAGCTCACACCAGCCAAAAGCGGCCAGAAGGCGAATCCAGGCAAGTGCAGCCTGATTAAGGGCTGGGGCTGAGTCTGTCTCTGCCGCCCCCGGCACAAGCTGCTCCACGGCAAGACCACTCTGTCTCATCCAGCTTAGAACAGGCGCTACTGCAAACCACTCGTCCGGCCTAAACTCCGCTGCCGAGAGCAACTGTCTGAAATGCTGCTCTTCAGGCAGCAGGGCACCGTAACGGCTGATTACCAAGGTGTAAAGTGTATCCGTCATCTCCTGTGCGGTGAGAGCCAGCCAGCGTTGCAGCACCGGTGTGTCTATACCATACCCGCTGCTGTTGCAGGTAATCAGCCCCAGCACGCTCAGCAGATCAATCATTAATGTAACCGGCAGCGGATAGCTCTGGTGACCGGCAGAGGACTGAATCAGGCTCAGATGATCCTCCGGCATGGACAGTAGTCCGGCTAACCGGCTGAGCTGCTTCTTATGTATCACTCCCTTAGACGTCAAGGGCAGGCCTTCCTGTGCTATGAACAGCAGCCCTTGAAATATCTCCCCTGCCAGTTCTGAACAAGCCGCATGCTCAACCCGGACTGCTCCCTCCACCTGCACCTGGGGGCAGCCTGCCCAGAAGCTCCGCAGGATCAAGGGATACTGCTGCTGCGGAATCTGATACAACCGCTCGCCCCACACCTTCTGCCGCAGTTCCAGCATCCCTGTGTGAAGTAGCTCCTCCAGGGCCAGCACCTGCTCGGCCCGGCACAGGAAGTCAGGCCGCAGCCGCTCTACAGAATCCGCTGAACATGGTGAAGCCGCATGCTCTGCCGCTATCCGCAGCAGCACTTCACAGGCATCCGCAGACAGCTTGCAAATATCATCTGCAAGTTCCAGTCTCATCACAGAACAGCTCCTTCCGCCGGGTCGAGCATTCGTACCCCGTATTCATAGCCTTGCTCCGTAAGGAACATCCGGCGGTGCAGGGCGAAATCCTGCTCCCGGCTGTCTCCCGTGACCAGAGTGTAGAAATACGCCCGGTTATCCCCGGGTTTCGGGCGAAGGATACGGCCCAGCCGCTGAGCTTCTTCCTGCCGGGAGCCAAAGGCGCCGGATACCTCAATTGCCACCGAGGCATCCGGCAAATTCACAGCAAAGTTCGCCACCTTGGAGACGATTAGCACCGGCAGCTTGCCTTCATTGAACGCAGCGTAGAGCGCGTTCCGTTCCTTTTGCGGAGTCTTGCCCGTGATCAGCGGGGCCGCAAGCTCCACCGCCATCTGCTCCAGCTGGTCGAGGTACTGGCCGATCACTAGAATCGACGCTGCGGGATGCGCCGCAGCAATCTGCGCTGCGGCCTGCGCCTTGGCCTGATTGCCTGCCGCCAGCCGGAACTGCTCCTTCGCTCCGGCATACATATACTGCTGCCGCAGCTTCTGGTTCATCGGAACGATGACCTCGATGCAATCGACAGCTGCAATCCATCCCTGCCGCTCCAGCACCTTCCAGGGCAGGTCGTAGCATCTCGGGCCGATCAGAGAGAACACATCCCCCTCCCGCCCGTCCTCCCGGACCAGCGTTGCTGTCAGCCCCAGCCGCCGCGTAGCCTGAATATCTGCAGTCGCCCGGAAGACAGGCGCCGGAAGCAGATGGACCTCGTCATAGATAATCAGCCCCCAATTCCGTTCATGGAACAGATTCATATGGATAAACGGCCCTCCCTTGGAGCGCCTGTGGGTCAGCATCTGATAGGTCGCAACGGTTACAGGCCGCACTTCCCGGTGTTCTCCTGTGTATTCCCCGACCTCATCTGCACTCAGTGTGGTCCGCTGCAGGAGCTCCCCGCGCCACTGTTCTACAGAAGTCGTGCTCGAAGTCAGGATCAGTGTCTCGCACTGCAGCTGCTCTAATACTGCAAGACCGACAACTGTTTTGCCTGCCCCACAGGGCAGCACGGCTACACCGCTGCCGCCGTGTCCGCTGGTCCCCTGAAATTGGCGGACCGCTTCCCGTTGATAATCCCGGAGCCTGAATTCGGCGCTGCTCTCTTCGCCATTTTCCCCCATAGACTCCCGCCAGGCTAACTTCAGCTTCTGCCCGTCCCGGTACCCGGCATAATCAAGAACAGGATAGCCCAGTCTGGTCAGCTCCTGCTTCAGCAGACCCCGGTTCATCTTCGGACAGTGGCTATGCAGCTCCCCGGCCCGGCGCAGGCCCAGCTCCTTCAACTCCTGAGAGTCATCCAGTTCATCCAGCAGACTCGCCCGGTCAGCGGTTAACGAAACAACCTGCGGATCACTTTCATCCGCATGCAGGTGCAAGCTTCCATAACGGGACATCAGCAGCTCCATCTCCCCCTCCACTTCGGAAGGAATACCCCACCTGGACAGCCTGCGCAGTCCTTCAATGACCTCTGCTGCAGTCTGTCCCCCGGCAGCGGCGTTCCATAGAGACAACGGCGTGATCCGGTAAGTGTGGTAGGCTGGAGGACTTTTGACAAGCTCGGCGAATCCGCTTAGAACCGCCCGCGCCTCCTCAAATCCCGGATGTCCGCATTCCAGCAGAATCGTCCGGTCGTTCCGTGTAATACATGGACCCTCCCCTGCTCCGTTCATCCATTTCCCTCCTTGTGTGTGAAACGAAAAAGCCCACCTCCGCCTAACGGATATGAGCCATTCGTCATTCTATTAATGCAGCTGCTGCCGCTGTGAGATTTCGTGGAGCGCCTCCGCAGCCTCATCTGCGAACATTCGCTTTGCTGCCAAATCGCCTAACGAGACTACTCCGATCAGCTTCTTACCCTGCGTCACGGGAAGGCGCCGGATCTGTGTAGAAGCCATCAGCTCTGCTGCTTCCTCCACGGAGGCGGACTCCTGAACGGAGACGACCTCCCGGCTCATGACTGTCTCCACGGCTGTGGATCCGGGATGCTTGGCCGCATACCCCCGGATGACCAGATCGCGGTCCGTAATCACACCAATTAGCGTTGCCCCGTCAGCCGAATCTACCACAGGAATGAAGCCTGTCCCGCTATCTCTCATAGCGACGGCAACCTCATAGATATTGTCCAGCAGAGTAACCGACACCGGATGCGCGGTCATCACTTCTTTGACTGTCTTCAAGAATGAACCCTCCTGTCCACGTTACCATGGCATTTGAGAGTAGTTTTTCCTGGAGCGGTAACATTTATACGGATAATGAGTCATTCAGACAGGAGTCGGCCATACCGACCAGCAGCTTCACGCCATAGAGCATGGCATCCTCATCGAAATCAAATTTGCTGTGATGATGCGGATAGACGGCATCCTTGGCCGCATTGCCCGCGCCCACGAAGATGAAGCAGCCAGGAATCTCCTGAACATAATAAGAGAAGTCCTCCGCCGGCATAATTTTCTCCATCAGCATCACATGGGCATCAGTACCCAGCGCTTCAGGGGCCACACGGGCGAAGCGTTCATATTCAGCAATGTCATTCACCAGCGGCGGATACCCCATCAGATAATCCACCTTCGCCTCTGTACCATAGGCTGCGGCCACGGAGGCCGCCATCTCTTCGATTCTGCGGCGGATCAGATGCCGCGTCTCTTCATCGAATGCCCGCACCGTTCCCGTAATCCGGCAGCGCTCGGCAATGATATTCTGGGCAGAACCGCCTTGAATTGTTCCCACGCTGACCACAGCAGGACGCAGCGGATCAACATTGCGGCTGACAATCGTCTGCAGTCCAGTGACCAGTGCAGCACCGGCCACAATGCTGTCTGCTGTGCGGTGGGGCATGCCGCCGTGTCCGCCACGGCCGATCAGATCAATGAAGAACTCATCGGCGGAAGCCATTAGCGGCCCCGGCGCACTGCCTACCGTCCCGAGCGGGAACGGCGTCCACAGATGCAATCCGTAGACGGCGTCTGCACCCGCAAGCACGCCTTCCGCAATCATGCCCACTGCACCGCCGGGACAGACCTCTTCCGCCGGCTGGAACAGAAAGCGGATCTCCCCCTTTAGATCTTCCCGGCGGGAGCTGTAATACGCTGCCGCAGCCAGCAGCATGGCTGTATGCCCGTCATGACCACAGGCATGCATCACCCCGGGCTGCTGTGAAGCATATTCCCGGCCGCTCTCCTCCGTAATATTCAGCGCATCCATATCTGCACGCAGGACTACCGTTCTTCCAGTCTCCCGGCCTTTAAGTATACCTGTCAGTCCATAGCCCGCTGCGCTCGACTTGATCTCAATCCCCAGCTCAGTGAGCCTTGCCCTAACATAGGCAGAGGTCTCCTTCTCCTGATAGGACAGCTCCGGATGACGGTGCAGATGGCGGCGCCATTTGACCATTTCCGGGAGCAGCTCCTCGACTTCTAACCTCTCCATTATTCTCCATTCCCTTCTCAGGCAGCATCCTGCGGATAAGCCTGCGGAGCGAGCGCTTCACCTCTGCTCACTCCGCAGCCTGCCAACTTTCTTTTATTGTAGCAGAAACGCAAAAAAGTAGGTATTAATCAGCCCGTTCTACCTTGCACAACCCCGGGAAACAGACTATCATGAGGAAGAACAATAGCAAATTTTAATTACAAATGAATCATTATACTTCATTAAGGGGAGTTGTGCGCTATGATATTTGAGAACACTGGCCTCGAAGGATTGAAGAGCGACCTTCTTTATCTCGACGAGAGTGCAACCAAGGCAGGATTCATCAGATGGCAATGGGAATACTACCGCGCGACTTATGACTGCAAGATAGAAGACCACAAGGATGGCGGCGAATACTTCCTGCGCATTAATACCCGTGCTGTGGAAGGGAAGCTGGAGAAGTCAGATGCGGTGCTGGCGATTGAAGCCGTCTATCTGGGCAAAACAACGTTTCCCCATGGACTGGAATATGAATCTCCAGTGCCTCAGCCGGTGCTAGATACCGCCCGGAAGCATATTGATGAATTGAAAGCGCTGCTGGGAGCTTGAGTACCGCGAAGGGAAAAACGGCCGCCAAAGCCCGCCCGCCCAAAAGAGGAACGCCCGATTTCCAGTTACTTATTCTCACCCTGCTGTTCGTGGGCTTCGGCCTGCTTATGGTGTTCAGCTCCAGCTCCAGCTTAACCCTTGCCAGCGAGAAATACAGCAATAATGCCTTTTTCTTCGTAAAAAAACAACTGATCTGGGCTGTGCTGGGCAGCTTCATCATGTTCGTGGTAATGAATATCCACTACAGCAAATTCAAGAAATGGTATGCCCCGATCTTCGTGATTACACTCATCCTGCTGCTGTTCGTAGCAACCACCGAGGGGATTAACGGCGCCAAGAGCTGGATGAGCATCGGAACCCTTGGGATTCAGCCTACCGAGCTGGCCAAGCTCTCCATCATCCTGTATCTGGCTGCCCTGATCACCAAAAAAGGCGAGCGCCTGCGCGATTTGCGGACAGGGTATATCCCGGTCATGATTATCGTCGGCATCGTAGCCGGACTGATTATGCTCCAGCCGGACTTCGGCTCCTGTATGATTCTTGTCGCAACCAGCGGACTGATCATCTATGCCGGCGGCGCCAGTATGAAACACATTATGGGCTCGATTGGCCTACTGATTCTGGGCGTGGCTCTCGTCTGGGGAGCCAAGACCGCCATTGACTCCCTGTCGCCGCACACCGAGAAGGCTGAGATTAGGCAGGATTACCGTCAGGGCCGTATTGAAGCCTTCCTTGATCCGGAGAAAGATGCCTCGGGCAACGGCTATCATATCATGCAATCCCTGATCGCCATTGGCGAAGGAGGCACACAAGGCTCCGGGTTCGGCCAGAGCATCCAGAAGCTGCATTATCTGCCTTATCCGTATACCGACTTTATCTTCTCCGTAATCGGCGAGGAGCTGGGTTTTGTGGGGACCGCCCTGTTTCTCCTGCTCTATCTCTATTTTATCTGGAGAGGCATTCTGATTTCACTGCGGTGTACCGATCCCTTCGGCACCCTGGTCGGTATCGGAATCATGGGGCTCATCGCCATTCAGGCCTTCATCAACATCGGCGGTGTCACTAATACGATCCCGATGACCGGGGTCACCTTGCCCTTCATCAGCTACGGCGGCTCCTCCCTGCTCGTCACCATGCTCTGCATGGGGATCATGCTCAGCATCTCACGGGAGACCAATCGTCCTGCCAAGGAAGAAGTCGTGAAGTCTGTGACTACAGTCAGACAGGTGCGCAACAACAGAAGTGTCGGCACCCGTGCACGCTAAGAGGCTACATACAGTCGAGGGTCGAGATAATTTAAAGGCAGTCCGGAAGATATCCGGACTGCCTTTTGCATGGATGCCTAATATAATTGTGCTTAAGAAATCTCGTCGTTCTTGAAGGCTACGCCTTCGACCTTAACGTTAACCTCTACGATGTGAAGCCCGGTCATACTCTCCACAGCCTCGCGGACATTCTGCTGAAGCATGCGGCACACTTCATGAATCGGCGTTTCGTACAGTACGATGATGCGCAGATCTACTGCAGCTTCCAATTGGCCAACTTCGACAGTTACTCCCTTTTGCACGTTCTTGCCGCTCAGGCGCTTCGCCCAGCCCTCTGACAAACCGCCCGACATGGCTGCAATTCCGGGAGTCTCAAGCGCAGCCAGGCCGGCAATTTTTGAGACAACGTCATTCGATATCCGTATATTTCCCAATTCAAGTTGAAGCTGTTCTGCCATGCCATATCCCCCCTACTCTCATTATCAATTATTGTAATTCCAAAGCGGGCTAAAAAGCAAATCACTTTCTCGCACCCCCGTTTACAGTCAGGAACAATTTGGGTATATTGATTATGAAATCAACCTACATATAGAGACTGGAGAGTGCTTACCCTTGAAAAAATGGATCTCACCGGCGCTGCTGGTCATCAGCTTCATCCTTAGCGCCATAGGGCATTATGCGAATTGGGATCATACCCTTCAGTTCGTATTGTCCGCCGTTTCAGTCATCTTCGTGGCCGGTTTCCTCGGCCGGGCAACAGAGAGCGTAGCCCACTATGCCGGACAGCGGCTTGGCGGGTTCCTTAACGCTACCTTCGGCAATGCAGCCGAGCTGATCATCGCCTTCTTCCTGGTCAAGGAAGGACTGTTTGACATGGTTAAAGCGAGTCTGACCGGCTCCATCATCGGCAACCTGCTGCTCGTCCTCGGACTGAGTATTTTTGCCGGGGGCATGAAGTTCAAGGTTCAGAACTTCAATGTCACCCTCGCCGGTCTGAACGGCTCGCTGATGATTGTTGCGGTCATCGCCTTGTTCGTCCCGGCTATGTTCTTCAACACCCACTCCATCACGGAGAAAGACACCGATGTCCTAAGCCTGGTCGTCGCCGGCCTGCTGATTGCCGCCTACCTCGCCTGGCTGGTCTTCTCCATGATTACACACAAGAAATACCTGGCGGATGTTACAGACGACACTGCGGAAGAGCTGCCGAATGAGCATGCTCCCGTCTGGTCCCGGAACCGTTCGATCCTCTATCTGGTCCTTGCCACAGTGATGGTCGCCTTCGTCAGTGAATGGCTGGTCGGGACGCTGGAGACTCTCACCGAACGCTTCGGCTTCAGCGAGCTGTTCGTCGGCGCATTCCTCGTAGCGATTATCGGTAACGCCGCGGAACACAGCGCCGCCATTATGCTCGCCATGAAGAACAAGATCGGAGCCGCCGTGGAGATCGCCGTAGGAAGCAGTCTGCAGATTGCCCTATTCGTGGCTCCGGTGCTGATCTTCGCCAGTTACTTCATGGGCAACACCATGTCGATTGTCTTCACCACAATTGAGATCGTAGCGATTGCCGTATCGGTGTTCATCGCCAAATCGATTATCCAGGATGGTTCTACCAACTGGTACGAAGGCCTCCTGCTGCTGGCGGTCTACTTGATTCTCGGTGTATCGTTTTATCTGGTCTGAGGCCCTTCTGAGGCCCTATAGCTCCATTTAAAAAAACGCACATGATCGACCCCCGGGTCTTTCGTGTGCGTTTTGTTGAAAATATAAGAATTAACGGTACCGTCCTTTACAAGGACGGCAATGCCGTTTCCACTTGATGACCGGGACTTACATCTCCCGCTCCTCAGCCTTCTTGTTCAGTGCCTCGTACAATACAGCTAAATTACGTTCCAGCTTGCTCAGCACCTGCTTGCCGGTAAGCTCCGGCACCAGCCCTGCTCTGACCGCAAAATCGACCTCTCTGGAGAAGCCGTACATCTGGGTATCCAGCACTTCCTCATAGAGAGGGCAGTAACGGGTTGCCAAATTCTCCATCTGTACTTCAATGAGCTTCTGAATTTTATCGGCATCTTCTTGAAGAAGATTGATTGCTTTGATATTGAGCTGTTCCTGCAAATCCGATGAAGTCATGCATTTTCCCCCCCATGTCCAAAAGTTACAGCTGCTAATGCTTATTATTCTTAATATTAGTCGAAATTAGGACCTAATACAAGATTTCAGTTTGGGTTATTGCCGAAGTTCCTGCAAAATCACCTGGTTCCATAGCAAAGACGCCCAGCCGCAAGGCCGGACGTCTGAGGAAAATCTTGAATTACTCTGCTACTACTGTGAAATTCAAATTGTGTTTGGCGAAAACTTCGCTCATGGCTTTCTTGGCTTCCTCGGCATCTGTGCCATGTACATGCAGCTCGTAGCTTTGGCTGGATACCAGGGTAGTGAACAAGCCCAGGATGCTCTTAACATCAATGTACTTGTTGTCCGCTTGAAGAACGATAGATGAATTAAATTGGCTTGCTGTCTGTGCAATATCCACGATTGCCGCATTGTTGGACATAGGAATCCCTCCGCAACTTGATTATAAACTAATGTTCACTTGTTACCCATTCCATGATACATTGAATCCGCTTACTCACGCAAGGTGTTTCTTGGAAACAAGCCTTTGTGTGTTTTGAAATCACCGCTTTGATACCATTTTATTTCAAGTTCTCCGGATTCAGACCTTCCAGCTCCGGCACCACAAAAATTCCATCCTTGCGGATCAGCACATCGTCGAAGTAAATTTCGCCGCCGCCGTAATCGGGACGCTGAATGAGAACGAGGTCCCAGTGAATAGACGAACGGTTGCCGTTGTCCGTTACATCATAAGCCTGGCCGGGTGTGAAGTGCAGACTGCCGGCAATTTTCTCATCGAACAGAATATCCTTCATTGGATGCAGAATGTACGGATTGAAGCCGATGGCGAACTCGCCGATATGGCGTGCGCCGTCGTCGGAATCCAGAATTTCATTCAGCCGCGCGGTATCATTGCTGGAAGCCTCTACGATCCGGCCGTTCTCGAACGTGAACTTCACATTCTCGAAGGTTACCCCGTTATAGATCGATGCGGCATTATAACTGATCGTTCCATTCACGGAATCGCGGACAGGCGCGCTGTACACTTCTCCGTCCGGAATATTTTTCTGGCCGGAGCATTTCTCCGCTCCGATTCCCTTGATAGAGAACGTAAGGTCTGTTCCGGGACCTGCGATACGCACCTTGTCGGTTCTGCGCATAAGCTCAGCCAGCGAATCCTGGGCCTTGTCCATTTTGGCATAATCCAAATTGCAGACTTCAAAGTAAAAGTCCTCGAAAGCCTCAGTGCTCGTGTTGGCAAGCTGGGCCATACTGGCGTTAGGATAGCGCAGCACCACCCATTTGGTGTGCTTAACGCGCTGTTCGCTATGTACCGGGTGGGAATACAGGGAGTTGTAGAGCTTCATGTTCTCTTCCGGCACATCGGACAAATCATTTACATTCTCACCGGCACGGATGCCGATATAGCAGTCCATCTGTTTCATCCGGTTCAAATCGATCTCCGCCCAGGTCTTAATTCCTTCAGGTGTTGCATATTTGAGCATACTGCGCAGAACGGTGCGGTCGGTCAGCTGCACAAATGCACGGCCTCCGGCCTTCCCTACTTCCTCCACAACGGCTTTGATCAAATCTCGTTCACTGCCGATCATTTCGACGAGCACGTTCTCGCCGGGCTGTACGTTTACGGAGTAACCTACAAGGTTCGCCGCAAGCTTTTGAATCCGTGGATCATTCATTGGTCTCTCTCTTCCTTCCTCTTGCTGAAAATAAACATACCGTTATATTGTAGCACGCCTGTCATAGAGCGCAAGCCATGTGCGGGAAGGGAAGGACTCACTTATAACCGTAAAAATCCACCTGTGTAATATAGGCTTCTTCCGTAGTCGTTCCGGCCTTGCCGGGATAAGTTAGGGTGCGGTTCCGGGTCAGCCGGGTAGGCAGATTCCGCTTCGGGTCCACCTTAAGATAATACACCGTGCGGATATCCGCCTGGTTCAGCCTCTGCTGCAGCTCCGCCTGCTTCTGTTCCCACAGTGCACTCTTTGCCTCAAGTGCCTTAGCGTGAGTGTCAGCAGCCGCAGCGCCTCTTCGTGCAGCCGGCTTGATCACCAGCATCTTCTGTTCCAGCTCTGCCGAGAGCTGTTTGCGCGCCTCCTGTGCCGTTAATTCAATCCGCAGGACCCGGGTTCCTCTGGCGCTGCCTGCTTCCTCCGTCACCTTCTTGTCCAGCTTCTCCAGTTCTTCCAGCTGACGCAGCGGGTTCAACGCCTCCAGCGGATTGCTGCCATCCAAGGCCGGAGAGGCCTGCTTCATCGTCCATTTCCCGTCCTCCTTCACCATCCGGGTATAATAGACGGGCGCATCTCCCGAGCTTTGCTTCAGAGGATGCGGACCCGATTCCGCCGCAGAAGCGGGATGCCCCCCGTCCGGCAGGAGCGAATACAGGCTAATCTGGTTATGATCCGCGACCTTCCCTCCATAGTAGAGCGAGGACTCTGGGACCGTCTTCCCGTCGATCAGCAGAGCAGCCGCCCCTTCAAAGGACACCCCGTCACTGCCATCCATCCCCGCCATAACCAGATTCAAGTCCTCCGCAGCCGGTTTGTCCTTCATCATCACGCACCCGCTGAACGGAAGGCTGCCGAGCATCAGCAGTACAAGGATTCCCGTGCGGGCGCACAGCAATTTCATCATGGCCATCAAGCCCTTTCCGCAAAAACTAGGGTGTACCTGCATTCTACCTAGGTTCTCCCTGAATGCAGGGCTTATACGCCGGGACAAGCGGAAACGACTTGCGGCCTTATTATTTGCACAAAAAAGAATCCTTAAGACCTAGGCCCAAGGATTCTTCGAATTGTTCTCTACGGTTTTGTTATCGATTACTACCTGGTTGCGCCCGTTGTTCTTGGCTTCGTAGAGCGCCATGTCCGCCCGGTAAAAGAGAGACTCAACGCTGACCCGGTCATCGGTCCAGCTCCACTCGGCGATCCCGCAGGAGACGGTCACTCGCGGCTCCGTCTCTCCCATCACACGCTTGCGGATACGCTCCCCTACAAATTTGGCCTGCTGCACTCCAAGCTGCGGCAGATAGACCGCAAGCTCTTCCCCGCCCCATCTGGCGGCGACATCTCCCTGACGGATCGAGGTCTTCACGATGTCGCTGACCTGCTTCAGGATTTTGTCCCCCTTCTGATGTCCATAGGTGTCGTTCACCATCTTGAACTGGTCAATGTCCACCACAATCAGGGTTCCGCAAAAATCACTGGACTGCCGCTGCTTAATCTCTTCATCCAGATAGTGGCGGGCGAAGAGACCGGTCAGCGTATCACGGTTCGCCAGGCGGCGCACCTCGGCATGCAGTCTCGCATTTCCGACAGCCAGCCCGATATGACCAGCCATCGCCTGCAGCAGCCTGTAGCTGTCATAAGAGAAGAAGTGGGCCTGCTTATGCGCCAGCATAATGGCCCCCCGCACCTCCCCGCCCACATTAAGCGGAGTAGCGATCAGCGACTGTGAGCCGGTAGCATCCATCAACGCTGAAGTCTGCCCCGCAGCATACTTGTAATCGGAGAGCAGAAGCGGCTCTCCGGTAACATAGACCTGACTGCCGAGTCCATGACCGGACTCCACCATTTCACCCAGCAGCGGCAGATGGTTGCAGGCTATAACCTCAAGGCCGCCGCGTTCTTCATTCTTATGGAGGATACAGCAATAATCCGCCTCGAACATGGCCAGCAGCTCTTCAAAGGCAAACTGAAAAATATCACCAAGCCTAAGGCTCTGATTCAGCCGCTGGGTAAGTTCATTGCTCATCCGCAGCTCCCTGATCAGCTGGTTGGAGCGTTCATACAGCTTCGCGTTCTCAAAGGCCGTACCGGCGGTATCCGCGACCATTGTCAGGAAGCTGAGATCCAGCTCATGGAAGGAGGCCTTGTCCATTATCATATGAAACACACCGTATACCCCCTGCTTGCCGCCGAGCGGAAGCCCTACCTCTATGATCCCATTCTCTTCACGCCCGGTATGAAGCATAACCCGCCCATCCTTGAAGGCCCGGGCACAGACATCATTGCTCGCCCATTTCAGCGGAAGCGGCTTGACCTGAGGATGCGTGCTGCGGTGATCCTGGGACATGAAGAGATCAAGGCGCGCCCCGGGGTACATCGCCGCGATACTGTCAATAACCTCAGTCAGCACGGCATCTACATCGATGTTGTCATGCATGCGCTGAACAATCTGAAAAAGCAGCGAACGGCGGCTGCCCTCACGCTCGGTATGCAGATGAATACCCGCAAGATCCGAGACAAACACATGTTCAAACCGGTGATAAAAACAGGTCTGGAAATGCATCGACATCGCTTCGGCCGTATGCCTTCCGCCCATTTCGTACTGATCCGCCGGCATCCTGCAGCCAAGCACAGCAAATATCTCCCGGTGCCCGCGCGTAAATACCGGCAAAGCCAGCAGTGTATAGGCTTGTCCTTCCTCCAGAACCTCGGCGGCATGTATGCCACCTGTCTGCAGGCAGATTCCCGCCGCTTCTGCCCACTCTGCTCTCCAGCGCCCCTGCCGGAATTCAGAGCCAGGCTCAATCCAATCACCTTCATAATTCAGTACACACCAGTTCCAGGTCTTCGCGAAGGAGGGGACTCCCTGTCCCAGCCATTCCCTGAAGCTCTCGGCAATTAAGCTGGCGGCGTAGGGGAAATCGTGAGATACGATATCCGTCTCCCTCAGCCAGGCGGCGGGATCTTCATGTTCTCCGCCTGATTGCCTCTTGTCCTGTAACAGCATACGGCTGTCCCGATCCTTATGGCCGTATGCCCCCTGCTCTGACATAAAGAGGACCTCCTTTGCATCTTCAATCAGGCCAGACCGGAACACGCCCCCTAATTCTATAGTAGAGACATTACCAATCCAGCATAAGTATAGTAAGGATATTTGAAATTACAGTTTTCCGATAACATCCAATTAGTTATATTTTACTCCCTTTCTTTAGGTATTGCATTATATTTTCCGCAAAACCGGGATTTTTTTTAGGACCAAAGAACTAACGACAAAGATAGACAAAAACTCTTTTAAGTTGCGCTTGACTTTGACTGTCATTTTCATATAATATTTATTGATGAACAAGACTGTAACAAGTCTTATTGGGCGTAACGTTGTGTCACCCTCTACGCATTTCGTTACTGTCAGGGCAGCGGCTGAACTTCCCTCGGCAGTGTGGAACCATTTAACGCTTTCACGGATACGAATTGCGGCGCAAATAGGCCCTACACTACATTTTTTTAATTAAAAGGAGTCTACTATAATATGGCACGTTACACCGGACCTAAATTCAAACTCAGCCGCCGTCTGGGCATTTCCCTTAGCGGTACAGGCAAAGACCTGAAACGCCCTTTCCCACCAGGACAGCACGGCGCTAACCAACGCAGAAAAATTAGTAACTACGGCATGCAGCTTATGGAAAAGCAAAAGCTGCGTCACATGTACGGCCTAGGCGAAAAGCAGTTTAAAACTCTTTTCACTAAGGCACAAAAGCTTCAGGGTATTGCGGGCGAAAACTTCATGTTCCTGCTCGAAAGCCGCCTGGACAACCTGGTTTACCGTCTTGGATTCGCTAACTCCCGTGCAGGTTCACGCCAGCTGGTATCCCACGGCCACGTAACCGTTAACGGTAAAAAAGTCGACATCGCTTCTTACCGTGTAAGCATTGGCGACGTTATCGGACTCCGCGAAAGAAGCCGCACTATGACTTCTATCAAAGAAGCTCTCGACAACCGCTCCCACCTTCCAGGCTACCTGGAATATGCTGACGGATCATTCGAAGGTAAATTCCTTCGTTTACCAGAACGTGCCGAGCTGTCCCAGGATATCGATGAGAAGCAAATCGTCGAATTCTACAACCGTTAAGATTCGCTTACAGCGGAATCTGATCAAAGCTCCCGGATTTCTATCCGGGAGCTTTTTTTATGGTAAGATTTTATATGTTTTGGGGCCCCCGCAATGTATCTGAGTCATCATCGAAGCTGAAGTCCCCACTTTGTGGGGTTATTTTATAAATCCTCTCCGGCAGAAGCGCATTCAAAATCGCCAAATTGTGCTATAATAGTTCCGTTAAAAGGAGGATTATCGTCGATGGTTGAGGAGAAGAAAAAGAAGACCGCAAAACAGCGTCCACCGCGCAGATCCTGGCTCCGCAGGTTCGGTTCAGTTGTGAAGTGGATGTTCATACTCGGTATACTCGGCTGCCTGTTTGCCGGCGGCGCCGTAGCAGGCTACGTCACTTCCATAGTGAAGGACGACCCGGTCCGGCCCGAAGAACTAATCCAGCAGCAGGTTGGGCTGAACGCCATTACTGGCTTTGCCTATTTCAGTGACGGACAGCCGATCGGCCAGCTCCGCACGGAAGAAGACCGCAGACTTATTGAATTCAACGATATTCCACAGCTAGTGATTGATGCCGTTCTCGCTATAGAGGACAATAATTTCTACAATCATAAAGGGGTGGATTTCAGTGGCACCCTGCGGGCCGTCAAGCAAAAGGTGCTGAATGAATCCACTCAGACCGGGGGAAGCACTCTTACCCAGCAGCTTGCACGGCGCGTGTTCCTGAACCTGGATCGTACGGAAGACCGTAAGGTGAAGGAAATCCTGCTGTCACTGCGGCTGGAGCGTTTCTTGTCCAAGCAGGAGATATTAACGGCTTATTTAAACAAGGTTCCTTTCGGGAACGGTTCCAACGGCTATAATGTATTCGGCATCAAGGCTGCCGCCAAGGGCATCTTCGGCATTAATGATCTGGAGAAGCTGAACGTGGCCCAAGCGGCATACCTCGCGGGCCTGCCTCAGCTCCCTTCTAAGTACTCCGCGTTCAATGGTGTGGGCGAATTCAACGAGACGGCCTTCGGACGGGCGATGGACCGTCAGCGGCTCGTGCTGCGGCGGATGCTGGAGGAGAACAAGATTACCACCTCCCAGTACGACGAAGCCCTGCTCTTCGACATCAAGGGCTCCCTTGCTCCACATACGAAGAAGGCTTATGCCACCTTCCCTTATCTTATGATGGAGACTGAACGCAAGGCGTCTGAAATCCTGCTCAAGCTGAAGGAAGAGAACGCCGCCAGCAATACTGCCAGCACATCCAATTCTGCTCAGCTTCTGGAGGAAGCCCGCCAGCAGCTAATGACCGGCGGCTACCGGGTGTACACTACCATTGATAAGAAAGTGTACAGTGCCATGCACACCATCTCCGAAGACAGCAGTAACTTCACGAAGGACAGTAAGGCCAGAGGCAAGGAACAGACGGCCGGCATTATGATTAACAATAAGACCGGAGCGATCCTCGGCATGATCGAAGGACGCGACTTCAACATCGAGCAAATGAACTACGCTACCCAAATGATCCGCCAGCCCGGCTCTACCATGAAGCCGATAGCAGCGTACCTGCCTGCACTGGATGCAGGGCTCATTCAGCCTGCCGGCATTCTCGATGATGCGCCGATTGTCATGAAGGACGGGGGCAAGGGCTACCATATTCCGAAGAATGCCAACAACCGCTATCAGGGTCTGGTTACTGCACGTTATGCCCTGAACAAGTCCCTGAACCTGCCCGCCTTGAAGCTCTTCAATGATAAGGTAGGCATCGAGAAGGCCTGGACCTTCTCCAAGAAGCTGGGGATT